>NZ_DATHFV010000212.1:0-6241 GCF_035317925.1 Sphingomonas sp. | reverse complement strand
ACCCCGTTGAGCAACCCCGAGAAGGCCGAGCAATCGATTTGGACCGCCGACGTGTTCTGCGGACCCGAGCTGTTGACGTTGCCCGAGTTCAAATTGAGGTTCTGGGTCGTGAAGTTGGTGATCTTCTTATAGTAGCCGGCGATCGCGATCTTGCCCTGATCGTGCGCGAAATATTTCTCGAACGAGACGTCGACATTGTTCGAGAAATAGGGCCGCAGATAGGGATTGCCGCCCTGGCCCTGCAGCACCGGCACCTTGCCGCTGATGGTGGGAACGGTGGTGCAGCCGGTGGGTACATTGCCCGTCGTGCCGCACGAGTTGACCGAATAGGACGCGTTTTCGTCATCCATCGTCGCACGGGCGATGGTGCGGCTGACGCCGAACCTGAGCAGCATATTATGCGCGACTTCGAAGTTCAGGTTCGCGCTGGGCAGGACATAGTTATATTTGTCGCCGCCCGTCTGCGCGACCACGGTGGTGGCGGAGGTCGCGCCGAAGCCCACCGAGCTTTGATCGGTGTGGATGAACTGCGCGCCGATATTGCCCGACAGTGGAACGGAGCCCAGATCGGTTCCGAAATTGGCCTGCAGGTAGCCGGTCAGGATCTTTTCCTCGACCGTCCAGTCGCGGGCCACGCTGCTGGATGCCGGCTGCTCCGCGGTGCGCAGCAGCGCCTGAGCGCCCAGCACGTCGAGCGCGATCAGCTTGGTCCCGGTCACGCCATAGGGCTCAACCGTGCCCTTGATGATCGAGGACGGGATGGCGACGCTGGTCACCACCGCATTGTCGTTGCCGCAGCCGCCGACTGAAGCAGGCCCAGGCAGGCAGATATAATAGCCGGAATATTTGGAGACCTTGGTCTCGTCGCTATAATTGACGCCTGCTTCCCAGCCCTTGAAGAAGCCCGAGTGGATCTCGCCATCGAGCTCGGCGCGGAAGCCCTTCACCGTGTCCTTGAGGTCGGGGACGTTGTTGAAGCCGACCTGGTTCCAGCCCTGCGGATCGGTCAACGAAACCTGCGTCGGATCGGCGAAGTTCGCGCCGGCGATATTCACGCCATAGGTGCCGTCACCCAGGCGCGTGATCGTCGCCAGCCCAGGATTGGTGGCCTGCGTGCCGCCGTAGATTTCATAGGTATTGTCGTGGCGCGTCGCGCGCGAATAATTCGCATCCACCTTCAGCCGCAGGCTGTCGGAGAAGGAATATTTCGCGTTCCAGCCCAGCGCGAGGGTTTTCGCTCTCGACGTGTTGAGGTCGTTGCGGAGCACCGGGAAAACGTTCCACTGCTCCGACGCGACATAGCCATTCGTGGCGGTCTCGCTGCCCGCAACTTCCGTGTCGCGGCTCCAGCTCGCGAGCGGCATTTCCCAGCCGCGCGAATATTCGCGGATCTTGCTCTGGGTGTAGAGCGCGTCGACCGACATCTCGAACTTGTCGTCCGGCCGGTAGACGATATGGCCGAAGCCGGATTGCCGGGTCATCGTGTTCGAATTGACGTAATTCTGGATGTCGTTCGGACCGATATTGCCCGCCGGATCGAGGCTGGTCGGGCCGTAATAATTGCCGTTACCGCCGCCGGTCGCCCAGTGATAATCCTGGGTCGGATCCTTGATCGCCGAGAAGCCGATCGAAACGCCGAGCGTGTCGTCGGCGAACTTGTGCATGGCGATGAACGACGCCTTGTAGCCCTTGTTCGTCGCCTCGGGGTTCAACTTGCCATATTGCCCCACCTGGCCCTGCACGTTGACCGCGACCGTATTCTTCTGGGTCAGCGGATCATAGGTCTGCAGGTTGACGCTGCCGGCCAGGCCGTAATTGAGCAGATCGGCCGAGGGCGTCTTGATCACCTGGAGTTGCTGGAACAGATCGCCCGGATACTGGCCATAATCGAAGCGGCGATTGTCATCGACGGTCGCGATCACGCGGCCGTTGACCGTCGCGGTGGTGTAATCGGGGCCGAAGCCACGGATCGAGATATATTTGGCGCGGCCGGCGGACTGCTGCACCGCGACGCCGGTCAGGCGCGCGAGCGAGTCCGTGATCGAAACGTCGGGCAGCTTGCCGATGTCTTCCGCCGACACCGCCTCGATGATGTTGACCGCATTCTTCTTGGCCGTGTTCGCGTTCTGGATGGAGCGTGCGTAACCCAGCACGATGACTTCCTCGGCCGGCGTGCTGTCCGCATCGGGCGTACCGACGGCGGCCGTACCCGGCGCGGTGGCGGCCGGGGTCGCCTGGGCGAGCGCCGGCGCGGCGATCGCGATGGCGAGAACCGCAACGCCGGACTTCAAGAGCGTCCTGGACTGCAGAGCCTTGGATTGTGCGAGTGCGCGAGAATCCGCGAAAAGATCGATCATCAATACCCCTCCCTCGACACGGCTGACCTTCGTAAACGGGTTCGCCTGTGCGCCCTCAATAGCTGAGGTTGAGCCTCGTGATTGCTCCCAGCGCGGCGTGATTGGAAGGAAAGGACATACGTATTCGGAAAATATGCGAAGACCCTTTCGGGGTCGTAACGATTAGTCGGAAAGCGGCCTGACTTACTTGGGACGCGATAGCATCAGTGACCATTCTTCCACTGGCGCGGTCGCCTCGCTACAAGGGCGGAAAGGCCGCGAGGCCAGAGAGGCATGCCCACGTCCGATGCGGGACAAGACGACTTCGTTCGACATTGCCGAGCTTGCAGGTGTGTCTCAACCGACCGTGAGCCGTGCCTTGCGCGGCGACCCGACCGTCAGCGAGGCGACGCGCAAGCGGATCGAGGCGATTGCGGTCCAGCTCAATTACCGGATCGACAAGAATGCCTCGAACCTGCGGCGCGGCCAGAGCCGCACGCTGGCTTTGCTCTTCTTCCAGGATCCCACCCCCGACGAATCCATGATCAACCCCTTCTTCCTGTCGATGCTGGGGTCGATCCTGCGGACTTGCGCGCAGCGCGGCTATGATCTGCTGACCTCGTTCCAGCAGCTCTCGTCCAACTGGCATTTCGAATATGAGGACAGCCGCAAGGCCGACGGCATCATCCTGCTCGGCTATGGCGATTTCGCGCTTTATCAGGAACGGCTTGAACTGCTGGTCGTCCAGGGCACGCATTTCGTGATGTGGGGCTCAGCCCGGCCCGGTCAGGGCTGGGCGACGATGGGCTGCGACAACCATGCCGGCGGCCGCGCTGCGGGCGAGCATCTGATCGGGCTTGGCCGCAAGCGTATCGCCTTCCTGGGCGACGCATCGCCGCGCTACCCCGAATTCCAGGACCGCTATCGCGGGCTGGGCGACGCGATGCGCGCGGCCGGCCTGCGGACCGATCCCGGGCTTCAGGCCGACGCGATCACGACCGAGGAAGCGGGCCATGAAGCGGCATTGCGCCTGATCGGCCGCGATATCCCGTTCGATGCGATCTTCGCCGCCTCCGACCTGATCGCGATCGGCGCGATGCGCGCGCTCGAGGAGAAAGGCCTGCGCGTGCCGGAGGACGTGTCGATCGTGGGTTTCGACGACATCCCCGCCGCCGCGCTCAGCCATCCGCCGCTGACCACGATCGCGCAGGATTATGCGCGCGCGGGCGAGCTGCTGGTCGACGCGCTGATCGGCCAGATCGACGGCGCGACGAGCGAGCACGCGATGCTGATGCCGCGGCTGGTCGTGCGCCGATCGACCAGCGCCTGATCAAGAATACGTATGTGCCATGGTGGCTTGCACCAGCCTGGCCTGACACTGGACGCTCAGGCTGCCGACCCGCGTCAGAGCGGCCGAACAGGAGGATGAGGATGCGTAGGGCGTTTCTGCATGGATTGATGGCCACGACGATGGCCGTCGGCGCGGCATCCTCGGCGATCGCCGCCCCGCCCGCCGCGATGCCGGTCAATGCCAGCGCCGCGCAAAACGACTGGTGGAAGCGCGCGGTCGTGTACGAACTCTATCCGCGCAGCTTCGCCGACAGCAACAATGACGGCATCGGCGACATCAAGGGCATCACCGCGCATCTCAGCTATCTCGCCGATCTGGGCGTCGATGCGATCTGGATGACGCCGATGTTCCCCAGCCCACAGGTCGATTTCGGCTATGACGTCGCCGACTATGACGATGTCGATCCGCAGTTCGGGACGGTTGCCGATGTCGATGCGCTGATCGCGAGCGGCAAGAACCGGGGGGTCAAATTGATCCTCGATTTCGTGATCAACCATTCGTCCGACAAGCACGCCTGGTTCCAGCAATCGCGGTCGAGCAAGACCAGCCCCTATCGCGATTTCTACATCTGGCGCGACCCCAAGGCCGACGGCAGCCCGCCCAACAACTGGACGTCGCTATTCGGTGGATCGGCGTGGGAGAAGGATCCCGCCACCGGCCAATATTATTATCATTTCTTCTATGCGCAGCAGCCCGACCTCAACTGGCGCAACCCCAAGGTCGAGAAGGCAATGTTCGACGCCGCCGAATGGTGGCTGAAGCGCGGCGTCTATGGCTATCGGCTCGACGCGGTCGGCACGATGTTCGAACGCGCCGACCTCAAGGACAATCCGCCCGCGCCGGGCACGGACGCGTTCGGCCTGCCCGAGCAGAACCGGATCAACAATACCGAGCAGCCGGAGATGCACACCGAGCTGCAGCGGCTGCGCCAGCAAGTGATCGACCGCTATCCCGGCCGCATCCTGATCGGCGAGACCTATGTCTCGACCGCGCCCGAGCTGACCCGCTTCTATGGCGCGCATAATGACGAGCTGCAGTTGCCGATGTTCCTGAGCCTGATCGGGGTGAAACCGATCACCGCCAGCGAATTGCGCCCGCGAATCGAGGCGGTCGAGAATAATCCGGTCGGCGGCTGGCCCTGCTTCGCGCTCAACAATCACGACCAGCGCCGCGTGCCGAGCCGCTACGATCTGCCCGCCGGCGCGACCGGCGACGATATGGCGCGGATCACTGCCGCCTTGCTCCTGACGCTGCGCGGCACGCCTATCCTCTATTATGGCGAGGAACTGGGCATGGCGAACAACGACCCGCAGCGGGTCGAGGACGTGCAGGACATTATCGGCAAGAAGGGCTGGCCGAAGGAGAAAGGCCGCGACGGCGAGCGCACGCCGATGCAGTGGAATGCGGAGGCAAATGCCGGCTTCAATACGGGCGCCAAGCCGTGGCTGCCGGTCGGCCCGGACTATGCGACGCGCAACGTCGCCGCCGAGCGCGCCGACCCCAATTCGGTGCTCAATTTCTATCGCACTTTGATCGCCGAACGGCGCACCAATCCGGCACTGGCGGGCGACATGGCGATGGTCGACCGCAATAATCCGAACGTGCTGTCCTACGTCCGGACGGGCGGCGGCAAGCGCCTGCTAGTGGTGCTCAACTTCGGCGGCACCGCCGCCGACATGACGCCGGCGCAGCTTGGCGGCGGCACATTTGGGCGGGTGATCGTGCAGAACAAGGCGAGCGTGACCGACGCCGGCCTGCATCTCGCGCCGCTTGGTGCGATCGTGGTCGAGTTCGGCAGCTAGCCGAGCATCGCCCACAGGTCGTCGAGCAAGGGGCGCTGGCTGACCAGCATCTTGTCATGCGCCTCGCGCAGCGTGAACCAGCGCGCGCGATCGATCTCGGGAAAGCTCTGCATCACGCCCGATTTGGGCGGCCATTCCATTTCAAAAGCGGTGCTGACGATCGCGTCCGCATCCAGATCGCCCTCGATCGCGAAGCTGTCGACCCACTTGCCGGCGGCCTGGCGGATCCGGCTCAAGGGCCTGGCTTCGCCCTCCGGCGCGACCCCCAATTCTTCCTCGAATTCGCGAAGCGCTGCAGCGAGTATCCCCTCGCCCTCGTCGATCTTGCCCTTGGGAATCTGCCAGGCGCCGGCATCGCGCTTCTGCCAATAGGGACCGCCGGGATGGACGAGCAACACCTCGAGCCCATGCGGGCCCTTCCGGTACAACAGAATTCCCGCACTATGCTCCGCCACTTAGCGGCAACTCCCCAATTGTCGCCAGCGTGCCACGGTCAGGCCATGCGCGGAAGCATTTTGTCCACCGTCGGCAGATAATCGCGGATTTGCACGCCGATCGCTGGGATCGTCCACCAGGCGCCCCCACGAGACTCGGAACCAAGCCAAGTCTAATAAGCTGTCGCCACCTTGGCCAATATAAGTGTCGGGAGAACAAGATGCCGTTCGCTCTAGCCCTGCTTGCCGCGCAGGCGATCGATCTGCCCCGCGCGATGCGCCTGGCCGAGGCGGCGATTTCCGCGTGCGCGTCGGAAG
>NZ_DATHFV010000211.1:0-2462 GCF_035317925.1 Sphingomonas sp. | reverse complement strand
TGCCCTCGGCGCGGAAGCGCTGATCGAGTGTGGCGAAGGCCATCGTCGAAAGCGGCACGAACACCATACCCGTGCCGCACCCCTGGACGAAGCCCGAGAGCAAAACCACGCGCTCGTCCATCTGCAGCGACATGTGGCTCATCATCACCAGCGAGAAGGCGCTGAGCGCGAGCCCGACCGCCATCAGCAGACGGTTGTCGACCTTGCGCACCAGCCGCCCGACCAGGATCGTCGACAGCAAGGTGCCGACGCCGCGCGGCATCGTGACGAGGCCGGTCGTGACGACCGGATAGCCCATCAGGTTTTCCAGCATCGGCGGCAGCAGCGACAGTACCGCGAACAGCACCGTGCCGAGCACGAAGCCGATGATCGAGCAGCCGAGGAAATTGCGGTCGAGGAACAGCCTCGGATTGATGAAAGGCTGCTTGGAAGTGAAGGTCTGGACGAGGAACAGATAGAGGAACAAGCCCGCGAGACCCGCCTCGATGCCGATCTCGCGCGACGAGAACCAGTCGAGCTGCTGGCCGCGGTCGAGCATCATCTGCAGGCTGCCGATGGCGAGGCCCAATGTGGCAAAGCCGACGAAATCGAGTTTGACCGTTCGATGCTGGCCTTCGCCACGCAGGAAGGTCGAGATGCCGAAGAAGGCAATCACGCCGATCGGCAGGTTGATATAGAACACCCAGCGCCACGTGAGATTGTCGGTCAGCCAGCCGCCGAGCCCGGGGCCGAGGATCGGCCCGAGGATGGCCCCCATCACCCATATGGACATCGCCTGGCCGTGGCGCTCGGGCGGATTGATGTCGAGCAGCACCGCCTGGCTCGACGGGATCAAAGCCGCACCGAACACGCCCTGGAGCAATCGGAAGCCGACGATCTCGCCCAGATTCTGCGCGACCCCGCACAGGCCGGAGGCGATCGTGAAGCCGACGATCGAGACCATCAGCACGCGCCGCTGGCCGAAACGCCCGGCCAGCCAGCCCGTCATCGGCGTCATGATTGCGGCGGCGACGATGTAGGAGGTCAGCACCCAGGTGATCTGATCCTGGGAAGCCGAGACGCTCCCCTGGATGTGCGGCAGCGCGACATTGGCGATGGTCGTATCGAGCGAATTCATGATCGTCGCCGCCATCACCGAAAAGGTGATCATGCGGCGGCTGGTGGCGTCGACCTGCAGCGCCGCCTTGCCGGGTGCGCTCATTGCGAGCCTGCTTGCGCTCCAGGCGCGCGCTTGTCGCTGCCGAACAGGGTGCGGACGTGGCGAGTATCGACCACCACCTCGGCCGACAGGCCGGCATGGAGCGGCACATCGGCTGGCACCCGATCGAGGTCGATCTCGACCGGCAGGCGCTGCACGACCTTGACCCAGTTTCCGGTCGCATTCTCCGCCGGCAGCAACGCGAAGCTGTTGCCCGTGCCGGGGCTGAAGCTCACGACATGGCCGGTCAGCTTAAGGCCCGGGAAAGCGTCGACCTTGACCGTCGCGGTCTGACCGAGACGCATATAATTGAGCTGGTTTTCCTTGAAATTGGCCTCGATCCACAGCCGTTCGCCGACCAGGGTAAAGACCGGCCGCGACGCCGCGACGTACGCGCCGACCGGTAATTGATCGACCTTGGTGACGATGCCGTCCTGCGGCGCGCGCACCACCGTCCATTGCAGGTTGAGCCGCGCGCGCTCGAGCGCCGCCTGCGCGGCGCGCACCGTGCCGTTGGCGTCGAGCGAACCCGTCAGGCTATCGCCCAGGCTGGCGGCAACGCCTTCATTCTGCTGCTGGACGGTCTGGATCTGTTGGGCGGCGCTGACCGCCGCCAGCGCGGCATTGTCATATTGCGCCTGGGACGAAATTCCTTCGGCCAGCAATTCCTTCTGCCGTGCCGCTTCACGCTGCGCGAAGTGAAGGCGATCCTGCGCGGCCTTCACTTCGGACGCGCCGGAGCCGTAATTGGCGCGCTGGGTGCGGATATCGCTCCGCGCGGTCGTCAGCTTGGCTTCGGCTTCCGCCACCGCCGCCTCGAAAGGCGCGGGGTCGATCCGGAACAAGATGTCGCCCGCGCGGACATGCTGATTGTCATGCACCAGCACCGCCGTGACCGTGCCGGAAATGTTGGCGGTGATGCCGACCTTCTCCGACTGCACATAGGCGTTGTCAGTCGACTCATAGCGGCCGCCATGGAGATAGAGACCGAGCGCGATCAGCAGGGCGGCAACCGGACCGATCACGAACAGGATACGGCGCAACGTCAGGCGGCCGGACTGCGGCGCCGGCTCCACGGGTGCGCCGAGTTCGTCGTCGAGCACCGGTTCGCCATCGACGATCTTGCGAGGTGCGGAACTATCGGCGTCGGCCAAGGGAAACCTTTCGGGCGTGCGGAAAGGCGGGCCGGACGGCCCGTCGTGGGAAAGCGCCTAGTACGCCGCTTCAATCAAATCTAATGATGATAAGTCCAACAGACTATGAG
>NZ_DATHFV010000210.1:0-9846 GCF_035317925.1 Sphingomonas sp. | reverse complement strand
TCGGTGATCGATATCGACACCGACGAGGGCCACGAACTGATCGATCGGCTCGCGGTGCAGCTGGACGATCTGCCGCTGATGATCTGCCCCAACGGCACCGTGCTCAAACAGCCCACCGACAGCGACGCCGCGATCTGCCTCGGCATGACGCCCGAGCTCGATCCCGCCAAGGTCTACGATGTCGTCGTCACCGGCGCGGGCCCGGCCGGCCTCGCCACCGCCGTCTATGGCGCGTCCGAGGGCCTGTCGGTGCTCGTGCTCGACACGCGTGCCTTCGGCGGTCAGGCGGGTGCGTCGGCGCGGATCGAGAATTATCTCGGCTTCCCGACCGGCATTTCCGGCCAGGCGCTGGCCGGGCGCGCCTACACCCAGGCAACCAAGTTCGGCGCCGAACTCGCCATCCCGCTTTCGGCCGAGCATCTCCATTGCGACGACGACGCCAGCAAGGACGGCTTCCGCCTCGACCTCAACAATGGAATGACCGTCAAGGCGAAGACGGTCGTGATCGCGTCGGGTGCGCGCTACCGGCGGCCCGAGGTCGACAAGCTCGAGGAATTGGAAGGCGCGGGCATTTCCTATTGGGCCTCGCCGATCGAAGCCAAATTATGCGCGGGCGAGGAGATCGCCTTGGTCGGCGGCGGCAATTCGGCGGGCCAGGCCTGCGTGTTCCTCGCCCCGCAGGTCGAGAAGCTCAACATGATCGTACGCCGCCCGCTCGAGGACACGATGTCCAAATATCTGATCGACCGGATCAAGGCCTTGCCCAATGTCGAACTGCACATCGGCAAGGAAGTGATCGCCTTGGACGGCGATCGCGCCAGCGGACTGCAGGGCGCGACCTTCCGCTGCAAAACCACCGGCAAGGAGCATCATTGCGCGCTCAACCACCTGTTCCTGTTCATCGGCGCGGATCCCAATACCGACTGGCTCGACGGCTGCGTCGACTTGGATGACAAGGGCTTCGTCGTCACCGGCAACCATGGCGGCGCCCCGCTCGAAACCAGTCGCAAGGGTGTGTTCGCAGCCGGCGACGTCCGCTGCGGATCGACCAAACGCGTCGCCGCCGCGGTCGGCGAAGGCGCCGCCGTCATCGCCCAGATCCATGCTTATCTGGGCGCAGAGACGACGACCGCCTGACGCCTGGAAATCACTGCGGATCCGCTGCGCTACCCGAACCGCTATCGTTCCTGCGGCCCCCCAGCAGATTGGGCGCACCCGGCGCCGGTTTAAGCGTATTGGGATCCAGTCCGCGATTCCAGTCTCGGGTCGACGACAGACCGCCGTCGGGCGCGATGGAACGTCCGCCACCGGGTGCGATAGACTGACCGCCGCCCGGCGCGGTCGAGCGTCCACCACCCGGTGCGATCGAGTTGCACCCACCCGGACCGATCGAGTTCGGGATGCAATTCTTCCAGCTCTGGGCATTGGCGGCCGTTGCGCCACCGGCGATCGCCAACAGGCCGATCAGAAGTTTCGCTTTCACTGTTTGTTTCCTCCCGCGCCAGCCGTTGCCGGTCCTTTGTTGCTTTTGCCAGAATACGCGGCGCCCAGAGGAGCACCAGTTTTTATCCAGGGATGATGATCGTCACCATTCACGGTGCGAACATCGGCATGTGACAGATCGATCGCTATGCCGCCGGTCTGTGCGAGTTCCTTCGTATCGAGCTTGAGCCAGCGCGGCGTGCAGGTGCGCGGCAACCACCGATCGCTGACCGCGATATCGGCCCACGCGCACGCCTTCTGGAATTGCACCAAATCGAGCCGGTACGGGCTGCGCGTCGCCAAGATATGCCAGTTGCGCCCGCCCCGGTTGAGCGCGGCCACACACACGTCGCGCGTGCAGCGCGCACCCGGCAGGTCGTCGAGGTCGAGCGCGGTCGCCAGCACGCCCGATCCTTCGGCGAATTGCTGGCGCACATAATCCTTGGCGCGCGGTCGCAGCAGATGAAGCGCACCGTCGGGCGTGCGCACCGCGAGATGCTTGCCGTCGCCGGTGATGAGCAGGTCGGGCGGCGGCGTCAGCAGCGCCCAGACCGCGCCGATCACGAACGGGACAATCCCCAGCCGCCGCATCCGCGTCCGCCACAAGGCAACCCACAATCCGCCCCCGACCATCAGCAGGAAGGCGCCGAGCGGCATCGACGGCAGCGAGGCGACCGCACCCGGCAGGGCTGACACGGTCCGCGCCATCCACAACAGGAAAGTCAGCCCCTTCCCCGCCAGCCACCAGAAGGGCGCGCCCACGCCGGCAATGTCGAACAGCAAAGCCAGTGCCTCGAGCGGCATGATGACGAAGGTGGTGAGCGGGATCGCGACGATATTGGCGAGCGCGCCATAAAAGCCCGCGCGGTGGAAATGATAGATCGCGATCGGCGCCAGCGCGGCCTCGACCAATATGCCGGTCGCGAGCAGCCCGGCCAATTCGCGCAACAGCTTCCGACCCACCCCCTCGTCCCGCTTGAGCAAAAGCGCGCGCAGCTTCGGATGCTCATGGAAGGCGATGATCGCAGTCACCGCCGCGAAACTGAGCTGGAAGCTTGGGCCGACCAAAGCCTCGGGCCGGAACAGCAATACGATCAGCGCGCCGGCGGCGACCATCCGCAACGTCATCGCCTCGCGTCCGAGCGCGATTCCGCCCAGCACGAGCAAAGCCGCCACGCACGACCGCACCGTCGGCACCTGCGCGCCTGACAGCAAGGTATAGGCGATCCCCGCCAGCGCGCCCGCCGCCGCCGCGATCAGCAGCAGGTTCGCGCGCAACGCCAGCCAGCGCGACAAGGCCAGCAGCCGCAGCACGAGGAACATCGTCGCCGCCACCACCGCCGTCACGTGCAGCCCGCTGATCGACAGCAGATGCGCGAGGCCCGAGCGGCGGAAGGCGTTGTTGTCGTCGTCGCTGATCGCGCCG
Organism: Sphingomonas sp.; assembly: GCF_035317925.1. GTDB lineage: Bacteria > Pseudomonadota > Alphaproteobacteria > Sphingomonadales > Sphingomonadaceae > Sphingomonas_I. The sequence continues at coordinate 6,938 of NZ_DATHFV010000210.1, read as the reverse complement.
ACATCGCCGGTGACGAACGCCGCGGCGACGCCGCCTTCGCTCCCGGCCAGCCGCTGCTGGATATGATGGGTCAGGGCCAGTTGCCGGCCCGCGAGCCAGCGCATGAAACCCCCGCTCCCGGGCGGTGGCGGGGTGACCGTCACTACCCCCATCGCCTTGCCGGTCGCGCCTATGCCCTGGAACCAGGCGACTTTCGCGAAATCATAGGCGCCCGGCAAAGGCGGCCCGGGTGGCGGCTCCAGCCGTACCCGCGTCGCGATGCGCGCGCCCGGCAGCAGCCCCGATGGTGCGCCCTGCTGGTCGAGGTTGATCCGCGCCTTGGGCGGCAGGCCCGGTCCGGGATCGAGCGCCACCACCAGCCTGATCTTGCCGCGCGCGGGCAGCGGATCGACCTCGACGATCCGCCCGGCCACCGCCGCGATCACCGGCCGGCCGAGCTTGGGCGCGGCGACACGCTCGCTGCGCAGCCACGCCAGCCCGCAACCCAATCCGGCGAACAGCAAGAAAATCGCCAGGGCGCGGACGGCGCGGCCCTTGATGCCCAGCGCCAGCGTCAGCCCGCCGACACCCAGCGCGACGGTCAGAAATAACACCCACCAGTGCGGCTCCGGCAATCCGAACCAGGCGGCTATTCCCACGCCCAGCGCGATCGGCACCCACAGCGCCAATTGGTCGCGCTCGGCCTCCAGCCAGCCCTCGATCCGCGCCATCAGGTGCCGCGAATGCGTCCAGATGCGTCCCCGGCCCGTTTGTGGGGTCCGGAGCGCTATGCTAGGGGCGCTCACCATTTCACCGGCCATGGCCAAATCTTGGGAGACAGGCGCTTTGGGCGCAAGCACCGCCGTGAGCGGCGAGGTCGTGACGCGGTTCGCGCCCTCCCCCACCGGCTTCCTCCATATCGGCGGCGCCCGCACCGCGCTCTTCAACTGGCTGTATGCCAAGCATATGGGCGGCAAGTTCCTGCTGCGCATCGAAGATACCGATCGCGCGCGTTCGACTCAGCCCGCGATCGAGGCGATCCTCGACGGCATGACCTGGCTCGGTTTGGATTGGGATGGCGACGTCGTCTACCAGTTCGAGCGCGCGAAGCGGCATGCCGAGGTCGCGCAGGCGATGCTCGACAGCGGCCATGCCTATCGTTGCTACGCCACCGCCGAGGAGCTGGAAGCGATGCGCGCCGCGCAGCGCGCCGCCAAATCGCCAATGCGCTATGACGGCCGCTGGCGCGATTGCGCGCCCGGCGCGGAGCAGGAGGGCAAGCCGTTCGTCGTCCGCCTGCGCGCCGAGCAGGAAGGCGAAACCACCATCGTCGATCGCGTCCAGGGCGCGGTCACCGTCCAGAATGCCGAGCTCGACGACATGGTCCTGCTCCGCTCGGACGGCACGCCGACCTATATGCTCGCGGTCGTGGTCGACGATCACGACATGGGTGTCACCCACGTCATCCGCGGCGACGATCATCTCAACAACGCTTTTCGCCAGATGGGAATCATCCGCGCGATGGGCTGGCCCGAGCCGGTCTATGCCCATATCCCGCTGATCCATGGGGCGGACGGCGCCAAGCTTTCCAAGCGCCACGGCGCGCTCGGCGTCGATGCCTATCGCGACGAGATGGGCATGCTGCCGGAAGCGGTGAACAATTATCTGCTCCGCTTGGGCTGGGGCCATGGCGATCAGGAGATCATCACGCGCGATCAGGCGGTCGAGTGGTTCGATCTCGACGCGGTCGGCCGCGCGCCCGCGCGGTTCGACATCAAGAAATTGGAGAATCTCAACGGCCATTATCTGCGCGAGGCGGACGATGCCCGGCTGGCCGGATTGGTGGCCGCCAAATATGGTGACGACATAGGTCCGGAAGGGGCCGATTTGTTGCGCCGCGCCATGCCGTTTTTGAAGGTACGTGCCAAATCTATCAATGAGATAGCCGACGGCGCGAGCTTCCTGTTTCGCACCCGCCCGTTGGACGTGGACGAGGCCGCCGGGAAGCTGCTAGAGGACGGCGCTCGCCAGCTTCTGGCGCGCGCCCGGGATGCGCTTTCGGCCGTCGCGGACTGGAGCGTTCCCGCGCTCGAGGCCGCGATCCGTGAAGTGGCGGAGGAAGCCCAGATCGGCCTCGGCAAGGTCGCGCAGCCGTTGCGCGCCGCTTTGACCGGCCGGACGACTTCTCCGGGTATCTTTGACGTTCTGGCTTTGCTCGGTCGCGAGGAGAGTCTGGCGCGGCTTTCGGATCAGGTCGATCCGGCGGCGGGGAATTGATGGAGTTAGGTGGAATGGCCGACAGCACGATCAGCATCGGTGGCAAGGATTATAATTATCCGGTGCTCAAGGGCAGTACGGGTCCGGACGTCATCGACATCCGCAAGCTCTACGGCCAGACCGGCGCCTTCACCTACGATCCCGGTTTCACCTCGACCGCGAGCTGCGAGAGCGGCCTGACCTATATCGACGGCGATGCCGGCGTGCTGCTCCACCGCGGCTATCCGATCGACCAGCTCGCCGAACAGTCGAGCTTCCTCGAAGTCGCCTATCTGATGATCCACGGCGAATTGCCGGACGCGGACGAGCTCGACACGTTCATCCACACGATCACGCGCCACACGATGGTGCATGAGCAGCTCGCCAGCTTCTTCTCGGGCTTCCGCCGCGATGCGCACCCGATGGCGGTGATGGTCGGCGTGGTCGGCGCCTTGTCGGCTTTCTACCCCGATTCGACCAACATCACCGATCCCCGCCAGCGCATGATCGCGATGCACCGGCTGATCGCGAAGATGCCGACGATCGCGGCGATGGCGTACAAATATTCGGTCGGGCAGCCGTTCGTCTACCCGCGCAACGATCTGTCCTACACCGCCAATTTCCTGCGCATGACGTTCAGCGTGCCCGCCGAGGAATATCATCCCGATCCGGTGATCGTCGACGCGATGGACAAGATCTTCATCCTCCACGCCGACCACGAACAGAATGCCTCGACCTCGACCGTGCGTCTCGCCGGTTCGTCGGGCGCCAATCCGTTCGCGTGCATCGCCGCCGGCATCGCCTGCCTGTGGGGCCCGGCGCATGGCGGCGCCAACGAGGCCGCGCTCAACATGCTGCGTGAGATCGCGACCGTCGACCGCATCCCCGAATATATCGCGCGGGCCAAGAACAAGGACGATCCGTTCCGGCTGATGGGCTTCGGCCACCGCGTCTACAAGAATTTCGATCCGCGCGCGAAGGTCATGCAGAAGACCGCCGCCGACGTACTCGAAAAGCTCGGCGTCAAGGATCCGATCTTCGACGTCGCGCGCGAGCTCGAGCAGATCGCGCTCAAGGACGATTATTTCATCGAGAAGAAGCTCTACCCGAACGTGGATTTCTATTCGGGCGTGATCCTGTCGGCGATCGGCTTCCCGACGACGATGTTCACCGTGCTGTTCTCGCTCGCCCGCACCGTCGGCTGGGTCGCGCAGTGGAACGAGATGATCTCGGATCCCGAGCAGAAGATCGGCCGCCCGCGCCAGCTCTACACCGGCCCGACCGAGCGCGATTACACCCCGATCAAGGGGCGCTAAGGTTAAAGCCCTCTCCCGCCTTTGCGGGAGAGGAAGGGCCCCACCGCGAAGCGGTGGGAAGGGTGAGGGTCTTCTTCTACCGTTTGTGCTGACAGTAGAAGAAGACCCTCACCCAACCCTCTCCCGCTCGCGGGAGAGGGCTTATAGCTCGGGAACTACCGCCGCGCCGGCTCCTGGCCCGCGAACGACGCGAAGCCCAGCATCGCGACCGCGACGAACACGAACGCGATCAGCGTGCTGTCGAAGCGCGGGCTGAGCCATTCGGCCGCCCCGTAGACGATCAGGAAAGCGGCGATCGCGAGCAGGCCCTGACGGATCAGGCCGCCGACGCTCCGTTGCGGCCGGGTACCGCGCGCACCATCGACCATGTGCCGCACCTGGGTCAGCTGGCTCGCGGCGAAACCCGCTTCCAGCGCGCCCGTCTCGGCCTCGGCCACGCTCGCATCGCGCAGCCGATAGGTCACCGCATAGCGGCGCAGCGCCTCCAGCCGGACATCGGCCAGGTGGTGCGGCGCCTCGATGCCGAACAGCAGGCGGAGCAGGCGCGAATGGGTGTGACGCGGACGCAGGCTCCACAGTGGATCCGTGCGCGACAGCAACACGACCAGACGTTCCTGCGACTCGAGCCTCCGCGCGACCGGCGCTACTCCGGCAACCGCAAAGGGATAATCGGCGGTGAAATCGAGATAGGCCATGATCGCCTCCGTGCGCTCGGCTCTCCATCAGCCGATGAAAGCGGGATAGTCCCGCCCGGAGAGTCGCGGGAGACGAAACAATGCCAATGCACTGTTGCCAAATCTTGCAGCTAAGCGCCGCTTTTTGAACCAGCCTAGCGCGAACGAAAATCCACCCGTCACCCCGGACTTGTTCCGGGGTCCACTCGGCGGCGAGGCGCCTGCCTCCCGGTGGATGCTGAAACGAGTTCAGCATGACGGGTATGGTTTGGCCGAATACCGCGCCCGAAAATCATTCGCCCACGCGCTCAGTCGCCCCTCCGCAATCGCCGCGCGCAATCCCGCCATCACCTGCTGATAGAACCACAGATTATGTTCGGTCAGCAGCATCGCCCCCAGCATCTCGCCCGCTTTGGTGAGGTGGTGGAGATAGGCCATGCTCCACCCCGCGATCGGCGAGTCCGGATCGAGCGGCGCCAGATCCTCCGCCCACTTCGCGTTGCGGATATTGACCGGCCCGTCCCAGGTGAAGGCCTGGCCGTTGCGCCCCGACCGCGTCGGAAGCACGCAATCGAACATGTCGATCCCGCGCTCGACCGCGCCGACGATGTCGTCGGGCTTGCCGACCCCCATCAGGTAACGCGGCCTGGCCTCATCCAATTGGCCCGGCGCATAATCGAGACAGGCGAACATTGCCGCCTGCCCCTCGCCCACCGCGAGCCCGCCGACCGCATAACCGTCGAAACCGATCCCGAGCAGAGCATCCGCCGACGCCTTGCGCAGGCCCTCATCGAGCGCCCCCTGCTGGATGCCGAAGATCGCGGCGGCTTCAGCATGCGGCCCGCCCGCATCGAACGCCGCGCGGCTGCGCTTCGCCCAGCGCATCGATCGCTCCATCGCCGCCGTCTGCACCTCGCGCGTCGACGTCGTCGGCACCAGTTCGTCGAACGCCATCACGATGTCCGATCCCAGCAGCCGCTGGATCTCGATCGACCGCTCGGGGCTCAGCATATGCGCCGATCCGTCGAGATGGCTCTTGAACGACACGCCCTCCTCGGTGCGCTTGGTCAGCGCGGACAGGCTCATCACCTGATAGCCGCCGCTGTCGGTCAGGATCGGTCTTTCCCAGCCCGAAAAAGCATGCAGCCCGCCTAATTTCGCCACGCGCTCCGCCCCCGGGCGGAGCATCAGGTGATAGGTATTGCCCAGGATGATGTCCGCGCCGGTCGCGCGCACCTCGGCCGGCCGCATCGCCTTGACCGTGCCGGCGGTACCGACCGGCATGAAGGCGGGCGTGCGGATCGTGCCGCGCCGCATCGCGATCTCGCCGGTGCGCGCCTTGCCGTCGGTGGCGTGGATGGTGAACTGAAAACGGGGGTTCATTTGACGAGCCCTAAAGCTTGATCGCCCGTGCTTCCACCCGCTGGAGCATAAATCAGCGACGGCCGCTTTCGACCCATAATCGGCGTTGGGTAGAAGATGTGCGGTTCCCGATTGCGGACACTTGCAGAGAACTTTAGGATGTGAGGATGATCGTTACCGGCGCAAACGATGAGGTTGTATTTGCCGCCGTCCCAGGCGAACAGATTTCAGAGAGAGCGGCGCTCAAGCGGGCATGCCGATCCATGAAGTATTGTATCGCTTCGGTTATACTGACGCTTAGTTTGTCCACCGACGGCGGAGCATCGGCACCTCTAGCATTCATATCAACCGGAAAATGGACGCTCACTGGCAACGACGGCCAATGCTTTCTGACTCACGCATTTTCAGATGGTACAAGCACATCGACCCTGCGGATCGACCAATTTCCCCGTCAGTACGGCTTCCGAACCACCATAATATTCGAGCATCCGAGGGGTGCCCATATAGTTGTATCTGCAAAAATCGGGCTTGATGGAAACGAAAAGACACGACGCATTGAGAGTACCGAAATATTTAATGAAAGCGATGGCCTCCATCGTGTCTATCGGACATTTCTGCGCCCCGACGATTTTGATCGGGCGGCGAAGAGTGGATATTTGTTCGTGATGCCGTCGGGAAATGTTGGGTTGCAGATACCGGTTCCCCAACTGACTGAGGCTATTATTGCACTGCGTCGATGTGAACAGGCTTTGATAGAGGCATCTGGCCTCCCGCCCGAAGAGATGAGGCGCATTAAGTCTTTCCCCGAGCCTAATGGTCACATTGTTAAAGAGCGTTTTGAACAAATACCCCTCGAAAAGAACGCTGATCCAGAGGACGTGGCTGTTTCCCGGGGCATTATCGATGGGCGCGGTGTTACTGTTAGCTGCGAAGTAATTCACCGCGCCAAAAGCGAGACCCTAAATGTCGAAGCCTGCCGTCGCATTATGAACATGAAATTTGATCCGGCGATAGACGTAACTGGCAATCCTGTTTCCGCACCATTTTTCATTGAAGCTGGATGGCCAATGCCTAGCTCAAGCTTGGCTGGATTCAAATTTTAACGACCCTTATTGAAGGTCAGCGCTTCAAATCGGCCGATCCGAAATCCACCCAATACCGGACGCAAGAATCTGCTCGCCCTTCAGCTAATCCACTTCCAGTCCGACGCGCTCTGACGGCAGCCGCCGTCCTTCGCGCCGGTCCACGCGCGGCCATGCACGAAGCGCCCCGTCGGCGCGCTGGTCGGCTTGCCGTCGCGCAGCGCGAAGCCGCCGTTCACCAGCACGTCCTGCATGCCCGTCGCGAGCTG
>NZ_DATHFV010000209.1:0-2103 GCF_035317925.1 Sphingomonas sp. | reverse complement strand
TGCTGGCGAACTACATGATCGGCCAGGCCAGGACCAAGCAGGAGAAGCTCTTCTATCTCGGCCAGCTGATGGAGAATTATCGCGGCACTTTCTACCGCCAGGCGATGTTCGCCGAATTCCAGCTCGCGGTCCACGATCTGGCCGAGAAAGGCGAGGGTCTGTCAGGGCAGAAGATGACCGAGATCAACCTCGATCTGCTCAAGCGCTATCACGGTCCGAAGTTCGTGATGGACCCGGCCTATGGCGTCGAGTGGGCCTATATCCAGCATTATTTCTACGGCTTCTACGTGTTCCAGTACGCGACCTCGATCACCGCCGCGAACTACTTCGCCGACAAATTGCTGCACGGCGCGGTCAAGGACCGCGAGAATTATCTGTCGGTACTGCGCGCGGGCGGATCGGATTACGGCTACAATATCCTGCGCAAGGCCGGCCTCGATATGGCGACGGCGACGCCGTATCAGACGATCGTGCGCAGCTTCTCCGACGTGCTCGATCAGGCCGAGAAACTGCTGGGTTGAACTTCTTCGTCTCCCCTCCCGCTTGCGGGAGGGGTCGGGGGAGGGGAGTCTTCCTCAAGCGCCCCGATCTCAGGCCGGATAGCCCCTCCCCTAACCCCTCCCGCAAGCGGGAGGGGTTAGGGCTCAGACCACCCCGTTCGCCTTGAAATGGGCCAGCATCCTGGCCCAGCCATCCTTGGCGTCGGCCTCGTTGTAGGAACTGCGATAATCGGCGTGGAAGCCATGGCCCGCGTCGGGATAGACGTGGATCGACGAGCCCGTCTTGCCCGTCATGGTCAGCGCCTTCGTCATTGCCGCCAGCGAATCCTGGCTGATCCCCTGATCCTGGCCGCCATACAGGCCGAGCACGGGCGAATGCACTTCGCCCGCGCGCATGATCAGTTTCTCGACATGGCCGTACCAGGCGACGCCCGCGCGGATATCGGGATCGACCATCGCCGCGCGCCATACGACCGCGCCGCCCCAGCAGAAACCGGTGATGCCGATCCGGTCGGGCCTGGCGAAGCTCTGCTTCTTGATCCAGGCGGAGGTTGCCTTGACGTCGCCGTCGACCTGATCGTCGCTGGCCTGGGCGACGATCGGCATGATCTGCTTGAAGTCGCTGATCGCGGGCAGGTTGACGCCCGAGCGATAGAAGAAATCGGGCGCGACCGCGACGTAACCAAGCTTCGCCAGCCGGCGGCAGATGTCCTTGATATAATCGTGGATGCCGAAAATCTCGTTGACGACGATGATCGTCGCGTGGCGTCCCGTGCCTTTCGGCCGGGCGACATAGGCCGGCAACGGCTTGGGCGCGCCGTTGGGGATCAGGGCGGCTTCGACGATCAGTCCGTCGTCGGGCGTGTGGATCGGCGTGGCGTCGGCGGCGAGGGCGGCGACGGCATAGCCGGCGAAGAACATCGTCACGGCGGCGCGGCGGCCGATATGCAGGTCTTCGGGTTCGGTGCCGTGCGCGCGGGTGAGGGTCAGCATGGGGGGCGTCCTACGGGATGGGGAAGCGGACGCTACGCCCTCCTTGCATCTTTAGGCAATCGCCGACGAGAGGGATGTTTGCGTGCTTTGCGCCATCCAAGAAAAGCGCGTGATGCGCGGCGGCACTTTGCCACCTAAGGCGCCGATATGACCCAGAAGCCGGCCTATCCGCACCTGCCCTTGCTGTCGCCTTTGCTGGCGGGCGGAACATCGCGCGATCGGCTGGTCGCCTGCATCGGCGCGCTGGTGGCGATCATGGCAACCGCCTTTATCTGCCATCTGCTGCTGCCGGGCGCAGCGATCTATCTTGCCGCGCCGATCGGTGCGTCGGCGGTGTTGGTGTTCGCTTTGCCGGCGAGTCCGCTGTCGCAGCCCTGGCCGGTGATCGGCGGCAACGTCGTCTCCGCCGTGGTCGGCACGCTCGCCGCACATCTGTTCGCGCCGGAAATCGCGGCGGGGGTCGCGGTCGCGGGCGCGATCCTGGCGATGTCGCTGCTGCGCTGCCTGCACGCGGCGGGCGGCGGCACCGCGTTGGTGACCGCATTGCCGGCACCGGCGGTGGCGGCGTCAGGCTATGCCTTCGCGCTGCTGCCGGTGGCGCTCGACGCGG
>NZ_DATHFV010000208.1:0-4087 GCF_035317925.1 Sphingomonas sp. | reverse complement strand
GCTCTGGCGCGCTCATAGACCTTCTGGCCGACCAGCATCGTCGGCACCAGATAGGTGCCGTGCGCCTTGAACAATGTGTAGCTGCTGGCGTCGGCATAGCTGCCATGCTCGATCGAATCGACGCCGAGCGCGATCGTGTGGTCGATCGCCTGCTTGCCATGGGCATGCGCCGCGACCTTCAGGCCGAGCGCGTGCGCGGTGTCGATCACCGCCTTGATCTCGTCGTCCGCCATCAATTGCAGCTTGGGATCGTCGCCGATCGACATGACGCCGCCCGACGGCATGATCTTGATCAGGTCGACGCCGTCGCGCCACATCCGCCGCACCGTCTGGCGTGCTTGCTCGGGGCTGTCGACCAGCGCCTCCTTCCAGCTCTGGATCTCGCCGAATTCGGGGAGCAGGCCGTTCGCGGGATCGCCATGGCCGCCGGTCGGGCCGAGCGGATTGCCCGACACCCACATGCGCGGCCCCGGAATCTCGCCTTTGGCCACCGCCTTCTTGAGCGCGACCACCGCAATCGTCGGATCGCCCACGTCGCGGATCGAGGTGAAGCCGGCGAGTAAGGTCGCCCTGGCGTCGTTCACGCCGTCGATCAGCGCGTCGTAATCGGTGGTGGTGACCGCGAGGCGGATCGGATCGCCGTCATGCCAGGCCGACATGATATGGACGTGGCAGTCGATCAGGCCGGGCAGCACGGTCGCGTTCGACAGATCGACCACTTCCGCGCCCACCGGCGCGACATAGCCCGGCTGGATCGCGGTGATGCGATCGTCATGGATCAGGATCGAAACCTGGGCGCGGGGTGCCGCGCCGGTGCCGTCGATCAGCCGGCCGGCATGGATCACCACGTCCCGCGCCGAAGCTGTGCCCGCCATCAAGGCAAGCGCGATGCCCGCCATAAGCTTCCGCGCCATGATCTTTCCCCCTCGTTCTTCGTGAGACCGGATTCACGTCATCGGCGGAAGCGCGCGGCGCTTCCACCAATAACGATCAGGCTCTAGCCCGCCTGCCAGTGCCGGATCGCGTCCACCGGCCATACCAGCATCAGGATGTTGAGCGTCAGATTGTCGCGGATCACGGCCAATGTCAGCAGTTCAAATGTGATCGCCAGCGCAATCGTCGCCCAGACGGGTAAATGCCGCGCGATCGCGAAACCGATCATCATGCAGCTGATATCGGACAGCGAGTTGAGCACGCTGTCGCCGGTATAGCCGAGCGCCATCGTCGCGGTGCGATAGCGGTCGATCACCATCGGCGAATTCTCGGTCAATTCCCACGCGGCCTCGATCGCGACCGCGATCAGCAGCCGCAAGCGGACTGGCAGGTGGCGCAGCAACAGCCAGGTCGCGCCACAGAAGAGAAAGCCGTGAATGACGTGGCTTGGACTATACCAGTCGAGCAGATGCTGGCTGTTGCCGCCATCGATCGCGCCATGCCACAGCGCGACGTAGCCACAGGTGCAGATGGGCGGGCGGCCCATCGCCAGCAAGATCGCTGCGGTCATCGCCAACATCAGCACGATGCCGACGATTGCCCCGCTTGTGCTGACGTGGAAGCGAAAGTCTTTTCGTTTTGTCTTCATAAGGTTAGTCACCGGGCTCGCATGCTGGTGTGGGCGTAGCGCTATGTTGCGGAACCCCGTGCTCATCAGCATTAAGAAGGAAACGTTACTGATATGGATCAATTTGGCTGTGAAATATTCTTGCTTGGGGGCTCGAATAGTTAATGGAACCCTAAAGTCTGATTGACTCTTGGGCGAAGATTTCACATTCTCTCCAGGTCAGCGGTGTTGAGTCGCTGGGTTTGGGGGGATATCTTTATGCGTATCAAGACTTTGCTGACCGGCGCTGCTTTCGCCGGCTTCGCGATGATCGCAGCCTCATCGGCTTCGGCTTCGACCTGCATCGGATCTTGCGGCACGTTGGGTGCGGACGGCAACGTCTCCGCGCCGCCGGTCGGCCCGACCTATACCTACGTCACGACATCGGGTGGCGCCAGCGGCGCCGGCCAGATCGCTGGCGCGGGCGGCACCAATGGCTCGGAATTCCTGACCAGTTCGTTTTCGGCCAATTCCGGTGACTTGCTCGACTTCTACTTCAATTACGTCACGTCGGACGGCAGCGGCTATTCGGACTATGGCTTCGCCGAGCTGCTGACCTCGTCGCTGACGCACGTCGCCTGGCTCTTCACCGCGCGGACGATTCCTTCGGGCGATACCAGTCCGGGCTTCGGCCTTCCGAGCAACGATTCGACGCTGATCCCGGCGACTACCCCCATCCAGGGTGGCACGACCTGGTCGCCGTTGGGTGGCTATTCGGGCACCTGCTATTCGAGCGGCTGCGGCCATACTGGCTGGATCGAATCGCAATATACGATCAGCGACGCGGGCAACTACGTTCTGCGCCTGGGCGCCACGAACAGCGTCGATTCCCAATATGATTCGGGCCTCGCCTTCGCGGGTGTGACCGTGGGTGGCAACGATGTGCCGCTGAGCGCACCGGAGCCGGCCAGCTGGGCGATGATGCTCGGCGGTTTCGGCCTGATCGGCGGCATGATGCGCCGCCGTCGCACGGCTGTCGCTTTCGGCTGATTGGTTTCGATCCTGAACGGCTAAGGAGGCCCTCCACCGCGCATGCGGTGGGGGGCCTTTCTTTTGTCACGCCGGCCGTGGCCGATGAATCCTGCGCAGCCGCGCCTTCCCGGCACGTTGACGTTCCGGCCCGGTGAAGCCAAGAGCGGCCATGCCTCTTCCCGGTCTCGATCGTCGCGGTGTCCTGTTCGTCCTGTCCTCGCCCTCAGGCGCGGGCAAATCGACGATCGCGCGCATGCTTCTCGCCAAGGACACGGACATCGCGATGTCCGTCTCGGTCACGACCCGGCCGATCCGCCCGGGCGAGGTCGAGGGGCGCGATTACCACTTCGTCGACGTGCCGAGGTTCAAGGACATGGTCGGCGATGGCGAGCTCATGGAATGGGCACACGTCTTCGATCATCGCTACGGCACGCCACGCGCACCGGTGGAGGCGATGCTCGCCGAAGGGTGCGACGTCCTGTTCGATATCGACTGGCAGGGGGCGCAACAGCTGTACCAGCAAGCGGGCGGCGATGTCGTCCGCGTGTTCATCCTGCCGCCCTCCGTCGGCGAACTGGAGCGCCGCCTGCTCGCACGCGGCACCGACGACGACCATGTCGTGGCGGCGCGGATGGCGCGCGCCAATTCGGAAATCAGCCACTGGGACGGCTATGACTATGTCCTGATCAACGACGATGTGGAGACCTGCTTCGCGCAGGTGCGGACGATCCTCAATGCCGAACGGTTGCGCCGTTCGCGCCAGACCGGGTTGATCGGCTTCGTGCGCAAGCTGATGACGCCGAAGAACGGCTGAGGTAAGATCGCTCCCACATAAAAGGGGAGAGCGACATGGTTCGGATCCTGATCGGCAGTATCGTTGGTGGCGCGGCGATGTTCATCGTCGGGTTCATCCTGTGGGCGACCCCGCTTCAATATTTCGGCTATTCGACCGCGACCGACGCGCAGAACGCCGCGATCCAGCTCAGCCTTGCGCAGAATTTGCCGCATACCGGCCATTATACGGTGCCCAATCCGATGACCGCGGTCGGCGGCAACGGCTATACCAAGGGCCCGATCGCCTCGGTCGATTATAACAGCAGTGGCTATTCGACCGCCGAACCGGCCGCGATGATCGGCGGTTTCGTGCAGGAAGTGATCGTCTCGCTGATGATCGGCCTCAGCCTGCTGGCGGTGGCGGGGCGCGTGACCGATTTCCCGTCGCGCGCGAAGCTCGCAATCGGATTGAGCGCGGCGGCGGTAGTGATGATCAACACCGGCGATCCGATCTGGATGCACGCCGACTGGCGCTACGCGATCTACGCGCTGATCGCCGATCTGGCGATGCTGGCCGCGTCGAGCCTAGTGATCGCGCGCTGGTTCCTGCCCAAGGCGATCATAGTCGAGACGGTCCACTAAGCGCGCCGTCAGTCGTTCGGTTTATCCTGCGCCGTATCGGGCGCGTCGTGCTTCCAGCCGGCGCGGTGCTTTCCGTCGACGCCCGGTCGGCCAAGCGCT
>NZ_DATHFV010000207.1:0-7267 GCF_035317925.1 Sphingomonas sp. | reverse complement strand
GCGCGGCGATCCGGCGACGCGCAGCTTCTCGCTCATCTATCTCAAGCAAGGCCGCGTGATCGCGCTCGACTGCGTCAACATGGTGCGCGACTATGTCCAGGGCCGCTCTCTGGTGGTCGAGGGCAAAAGCCCCGATCCGGCACGGCTCGCCGACACCAATGTCGCGCTCAAGGCAGCGTAGCGGGTCGGGTCGGCGCTACGGCAGCGCCGCCCTCTTAACGGCGCAAGTGGCTGATATTCATCGGGAAAATCTTGCGAGACGTGAGTTCGAATCCCCGGCGGGGATCTTTCTAACTCATTGATTTTAAAGGATTTTCTTGGCTTGGCGGAGACGGAGAGATTCGAACTCTCGGTACGGTTTCCCGTACGACGCTTTAGCAAAGCGTTGGTTTCAGCCACTCACCCACGTCTCCGGGCCTGGCAGGAGGCGGGCTATAGCGGCAGCTTTTCCAGGGATCAACGCAAGCTTCGCCGTTCATTGCGGGGAAAGCGCCCGCACGGCTATCATGGCCGCACATAAGGGAGTGGCGGGAATGATCGGCAAAGCGGCAAACATGATCCTGGTGGCGTTGTTCGCCGCGTCGGCGGCGGGCGCGCAGGTGCGCACGGTCGATCCCAATGCCGCGGGCTCCATGGCCGCGACCGGCCCGGTCGAAAGCCACGAACAGGCCCCACCGGCCGCGCCCGCGCAGGACGATCCCGCCCCGGTGCCGGCTTCACCCGCCGCCGTTGTGCCCGAGCAGCCGGCTGGCACGCAGCCGATCCCCGCCGCTTCGCAGGCAGAAATACAGGCGCGCGAATCCTCCACGGGCGGCACCTATGAGGAAGGCGACGTGATGGGCGCGGCCGAAGGCGTGTTCGGCCGGGGCGCGGCCGGCCTCGCCGGGCTGATCGAGAAGATCTTCAAGGAGCAGGGCCGCCCCAACGCCTATATCGCCGGGCGCGAGGCCGGCGGCGCGGTCGTCGTAGGCCTGCGTTACGGATCGGGCACGATGTTTCACAAGATCGAGGGCCAGAGCAAGGTGTTCTGGACCGGGCCGTCGGTCGGCTTCGATCTCGGCGCCAACGCCGCCAAGACGTTCGTGCTGGTCTATAATCTCGACGATTCGCACGATCTCTACAAGCGGTTCCCCGCAGCCGAGGGCGACGTCTATGTGATCGGCGGCTTCACCGCATCCTATCTGCGCCGCGGCAACATTGTGCTGATCCCGATCCGGCTGGGCGTCGGCTGGCGGCTGGGGGCCAATCTGGGCTATATGCGCTTCAGCGAGAAGGGGCGCTGGCTGCCCTTCTGAGGAGGGCAAGACCATGTCGATTGCGATCGTCTCCGTCCCGGTAACCGACCAGATCAAGGCGCGCGATTTCTATCGCGATGTGATGGGGCTGACCTTGCTGCGCGACGAGGCGATGGGGCCGGAGATGCGCTGGATCCAGCTGCAGCCCAGGGATGGCGGCGCGACGATCGCGCTCGTCACCTGGTTCGAGGGGCTGAAGCCGGGCGGGCAGCAGGGCCTGATGCTGGGGATTGACGATGTCGATGCGGAATATGCGCGCCTGACCGGCCTTGGCCTCGAGCTGACCCCCGTGGACGAACAGCCTTGGGGCCGTTTCACCATGCTCAAGGACCCGGACGGCAATGGCTGGATCCTGACCCAGCTTACCGCGCCCGACGAAATCAGGACACGCTGAGCGCTTTCACCGACACCGCGCCGCCACGCCCGAAACCCTGAGCAAAGCGACATCATGTGGCGCGATCGAGAGCCGCGCACGGGGCGAGGCGGCGAACCGCGCCCCGGTCCACAAATCGCAGGCCGAGAAGGCGCCTGGCGGTAGGCCGAGACTGGACCAGGCCTGGGCAACGCCGAGCGGCTTTTCTGAGAGGTTGAACACCGCGACCGTGTCGATCGGCTTTCCTTGGCGGCGCGAGGTCCAGACCCGCACATGATCCGGCGCGGCCGCATCGACCGGGTGGCTCACGCGGTTTTCCTGATTGAGCGCGGTTACGGCGGCATTGGTGAGCAGCGCGCGCGTAGGTGCATCGGACTCGGTCAGGTTGCCGCCCAGGATCAGGGGCGAACGCGCGATCGACCATAAAGTGAAGGCGGTGCGCGCCTCGGCCGGCGTCAGCCGCGACTGGCGCGGATCGCCCCAGCCGGGATGCGGGTAGAGCGATCCGAATGGCAGCATATCCGCATCGGGCCAGCGGCCCGGCCCGACATAGGGATTCCAGGCGGCCAATGCGTCGAAGGCGTTGCGGACACCGTTGGGGAAGGTCGTCTTCGGATCGGGATGCGGGAAGGTCCAGCTGTCCCAGAGGTCGTCCATGATCCGCCACATCTGCGCGGAGCGTGCCATCTCGGCTGCGTTGGGGATCGCGGACGGCCCGGGCGAGAGGCTGAGCACGATCGGACGGCCGGCCTTGGCAATCGCGCGGCCGATCTGGCGGATCTCGGTCGGACGATAGGGGTGGTCGGAAATGCAATCGACCTTGAGGAAATCGACGCCCCAATCGGCATATTGGCGCGCGAGCGAATCGTAATAGGCTTGGCCCGCATCATTGTCGGCGATGCCGTAATTGCCTTCGTCCCATGGGCAGGTGGCGGCGCGGTCTGCCGCGTCGGCGGCGTGGAAATGCGAGCCCGCGATCGGCAAATTGGCCTCGACCGCCGCCTTGGGAATGCCGCGCACGATATGAATGCCGAATTTAAGGCCGCGGGCGTGCGTCCACGCCGCCAGCGCCTTTAGGCCATGGCCGTCCGCCGCCGAGGGGAAGCGATCCACAACCGGATCGAGCCGCCCATAGGGGTCGAGCAGGTGGGCGCGTTCCTTGAGGTTGGCGCCGAGCGGGTTGCCCATATACCAGCCCTCGTCGATCACGGCGTAGGTCCAGCCATACGGCTTGATGCGCGCGAGCAGGGCGGCATTCGCCTTGAACTGCGCTTCGGTGATGGTGAAGCCATAGGCGTCCCAGCTGTTCCAGCCCATCGGCGGCGTGGGCGTGACGGTGGCGGCACCTGCGGCCGTCACGCCGAGCAGCAAAGGCGCGAGCATCCGCAACAGGCTTTCCCGAATCCCGGCCATCGCTTCCCTCCTGTGCGGTCCCGCAATTCGGGCCGTTCCTTTCCTATCCGCAATAGTCGGACAAATCGTCAAGCGCGCTCTTCCGCCGCGTCCGACTGCATGGCATGGCGGGACCGGATGAAGCGGCGTTCGACCGCTGCCAAATCGGGGGATCGAAACGTGCTGAACCGCAAGGACCTGATCGCTGGCTTTGCGGCGGCGGCACTCATTTGGACCACCCCCGCGCAGGCGGACATCCAGCGCTTTCCGGGCGACGGTGCGGGCGCTTACGCCACGCACCATTATCGCGACCTGTTCGCCGAGCAACTCGGCCATAGCCACGCCGAAAGCCGGGCCCGGATCGAGAAGACCTTCCAGCAATTGTTCCATGGCGACGGCCAGGAGCAGCGGCTCTATTTCGAGACCGGCGCCAACGCGAACGGCACGCTCGCCTATATGACCGATTGGGCCAACAACGACGCGCGCACCGAAGGCATGAGCTATGGCATGATGATTGCCGTCCAGCTCGACAAGAAGCGCGAGTTCGACGCACTGTGGAACTGGTCCAAGACCTATATGCTGACGACCGATCCGAAGAATCCGTCGGTCGGCTATTTCGCCTGGTCGATGGGCACCGACGGCAGCCCACGTTCGACCGGCGCCGCGCCCGACGGCGAGGAATATTATGTGATGGCGCTCTATTTCGCGGCGCATCGCTGGGGCAACGGCACGGGCATTTACGATTACCAGGCCGAGGCGGATAAAATCCTGCGCGGGATGCGGCACCATCCGGTGCTGACCGCGACACCGCCTTTCCGCATTCATCCCAACGGAGCGCCTTTCGTCCAGCCTGACAAACCCTGGCCCAGCCCCAACAATCGGGCGGCGGAAGCGGAGGCCACCAAGGCGGGTAAGCCGTGGCCGCCTTACCATTTCGACCGCACGCCCAAGCCGGAGACGGTCGGGCCGATGGTCGATGAGGCGAGCAACATGATCCGCTTCGTGCCGGAGACGAGCATCGGCGGCACCGACGCCTCCTATCACCTGCCCGCTTTCTACGAATTGTGGGCGCGCTGGGGCCCCAAGGAGGACCGCGCTTTCTGGGCCAAGGCCGCCGACGTTAGCCGCAACCTGTTCACCCAGGTGACCGGGCCGCAGACCGGCCTGTCGCCCGACCGCAGCGATTTCGACCTCACGCCGATGAAGGGCTGGGACGGCAAACCGGGTTCGTTCGCGTACGATAGCTGGCGCACGGCCAGCAACTGGTCGGTCGACTATGCTTGGTGGGGCAAGGATCCGCGCCAGCGCGTGTTGAGCGACCGCATCCAGGCCTTCCTCGTCGGCCAGGGCATCCATGATTTCGCCGACCGCTACACGCTCGACGGCAAACCGCTATCGACGCGCCATTCGGTCGGCATGGTCGCGACCACGGCGGTCGCGAGCTTCGCCGCCACGCCTGGACTGAACTCGAAGGCATTCCTGCAGGAATTGTGGGACACGCCGATCCCGTCCGGCGAGCAGCGTTATTTCGACGGCATGCTCTATCTGATGAGCCTGATGCATGCGTCGGGCGAGTTCCGGATCATCGAAGCGCCGACAGGGAAGAAGGGTTAGGGCCTACGTTCCAGCTTCAGAACACGGAATCCTTGCATAGCGCGTCCGTATTCTTCGAGCGAAACCGTCGCTGCAGTTCGGCGTCGGGAATCACCTCTATCTGCGGCTTGTACATCCAGACATCGCCGCCGCCGTCGAGGATTAACCCGTAGCTGACCTGCGTCGCCGAGCACGGAATGGGGCCGATCGTGTAGCTGATCGGGGTCCAGCCATGGGTCGTGCCCTTGATCGGCCGCGCGTCCGAATTATTGCCCGCCACGATATTGGTGCCGAGCGGCGCCCGATAACCTTCGCGATAGGCACCACGGCCGGCGGCCAGCCAGAAGATGACGGTCCCGGCGCGCCAGGTCGCGACATAGGCGGTGAAGCGCAACACGCGGCCATGATAAGGCTTGGCGTCGAACCCGCGGCGCAACGAGCCGTAGCCGCCGGGATAGCCCTGCTTGGACCCGATGCAGAGCGGACTGCCATTATCCGGCACGCGGAAACGGAAATCGTCGAGATGCGCCCCGTTTCTCTGCCAGAAAGTAGGGCCAGTCACCGGATAATCGTCGAGGAACAGGCCGAGCGCGCCGGTCTTCCAATCCGGTCGGATCACCTGCGCGGCGGGATCGCCGACTTTGCGGGTCGTGTCGATAGTGTCAGCCGGATCGCCATCGCGCAGGCGACAATGCGGGGGATGCGCGGTCATGACGACGTCGAGCTGCGGATCGGGCGGCGGCAGGGTGCTGGCATCGGCCGCCTGGAGAAGAAGGATCAGCGACGCCAGAGGCATGTCAGTTCGGCGTCAGGACCAGGAGCGACACGCCTTGGCGCGGCAGGATGAAATCGAGCTGTGCTGCACCATGGGCCACGGCAATCGCGGGCGGCACGGATTCCAGCGCGGCGAGTTGCGCCGCCCGCAGCAAGGCCTGCCGCTGATCATTGGTCGGTGCGATCGGCGAGCCCATTGCCTGCCATGCCGCATAAGCGTTCGAATGATCGCGATCGATGCGATAATGAACCAGCAGCGCGCCGTGGGCGAAGGCCTTTGGCAGATGCGCGAGTTGCAGCGTTATCTGCGCGTCCGGTCCGGCAAGATCGTCGTCGTGATAGTGCCATACCATTATCGCGAGCGTGCTCCCGTCCATCGTCGCGACGCTGCCGACGTCCGCCGCATCCCGCACGCCGCTCCGCATCACATCGTCGAGAAGCGCCTGATGATCCGAACGCGTTGCGACCCGGGTTCCGCGCATCCGTGAGAACATCTTGAAGACGTTCATGACCGGCAGGTCGATGCCCGCCGACGTCAGTTGCCGGAAGCCCGCGAAATAGGGCTGATCCTCATACTCGAACGCCCAGGTCAGCACGCCCTCCAGGTTCAGCCCGTGCCGCTCGGCCAGGGCCTGGAGGCGCGGGAAGGAAGCGGCGGTGTAGCTCGAATACATCGTGCCGTTGCGATAGGCATTGGCCGGTCCCTGGCAGGCGGCGCACCCTTCGGGATCGGACTCGCCAATGATGATCGGCTTGCTGCGAAAGATCGGGTCGGCGGCGATCTGCGCGAACTCGTGATCGGCGGCCTGCAGTTGGGCGTTGATTCCCATGCGGACGTGGCTGGCGCCTTTGTCCTCCACCAGGTGCGGGCTGCCCTTGGCGTGGAAGGACAGGAAATCGACCGGGGTGCCCGCCGCTTCGGCATGCACCATGAACGCGGTCAGGAAGGTGTCGCCGGCGCCCGCACTATCCGGTCCGCCGACCCGCGCTTCGGGCAGTGCGCGGCGCACGCCCCGGACCGCGCTATCGTGGAGCCGGAAGAATTCCTCCCGGCTTCCGCCCCAATAATATTGCGGCAGATTGGCCTCGTTCCACGTCTCGAAATACCAGCTCTCGACCTCGGCCCGGCCGTAACGCGCAACGCAATGCCGCACCCACTGGTAAACCAGCTCTTCCCACTTGCCATAATCCCTGGGTGGATAGGCCCAGCCGGTCCGCAGATCGCCGCTGCCGGGCCGGAAATCATGCTGGTAGGGCTTGGGGTGCGTGGACAACGCCTCGGGCATGAACCCGATTTCGACATAGGGCTTCACATGGCGCGCGCGATACGTGTCGAAGATGCGGTCGACGATCGTCCAGTCGTAAATCGGACGGCCCTGCGCATCTTCGGAATAGATGTTGGTCGAGCCCCATTTCAGCGCCGGCGTCCCGTCGCCCGAGGTAAGCAGATTGTGCGTGCGGAAATAGACCTGATCGGGCGCGAGGCCGCCCAAGGTCGCGAGCGTGGTGCGGCCGTCCTTCATGGTCGCATAGTTCGGCTCATCCGCGCCGAAGAAGCGCCACACCGGCTTGACCGCGCCCATTGTGTGCGCGGCATCGACGCTGATCGTGACCGGGAAAGCCGGGCTCTGCGCGCTGGCGGGGCCGAGCGCGCCAAGCGAGGCCGCGATGAGGAAAGCGAGCAGTTTCAGCATTGGCCTAGGATGCCAATCCGATCAGCGAAATCTCGCGGCCATAATCGGGTTCGCCGCGATGGGTGGCGCGGCGGTAGCTGAAGAAGGCGCGTTCGTCGGCATAAGTGTCGAGGCCGAGCGCCTCGATCCGGCTGACGCCGGCGTTG
>NZ_DATHFV010000206.1:0-13350 GCF_035317925.1 Sphingomonas sp. | reverse complement strand
ACTCACGCGGCATTGCTGGATCAGGCTTTCGCCCATTGTCCAATATTCCCCACTGCTGCCTCCCGTAGGAGTCTGGGCCGTGTCTCAGTCCCAGTGTGGCTGATCATCCTCTCAGACCAGCTAAGGATCGTCGCCTTGGTGAGCCTTTACCTCACCAACAAGCTAATCCTACGCGGGCTCATCCCAGGGCGATAAATCTTTGGACTTACGTCATCATACGGTATTAGCACTCCTTTCGGAGAGTTATTCCGTACCCTAGGGCAGATTCCCACGCGTTACGCACCCGTGCGCCACTAGACCCGAAGGTCTCGTTCGACTTGCATGTGTTAGGCATGCCGCCAGCGTTCGTTCTGAGCCAGAATCAAACTCTCAAGTTTTTGAACGACCAAACGAGCCCGGGGGAAAACCCGAACTCAGAAGGCCGCTTTCAAGGAGCCGTTCCTGCACAAATACATGGTGTGTATTAGGACATGATATTCCGTCAGGGCGAACCCCGTTGGAACTCATTGGAACGGCATAATTTTACCGAGCACCCGACGCCTTGAAGCCGTCGGACCCGGGGCCGCCGCCCACATGTCCCTTCATCAAACCTACAATGAGAAAGAGCGAAACCGCCAACCGGCAACTTTCCATCCCCTCTCATGTGAGAGGAGGAGGAGTGTTACCGATTTGCGGTAAACCGCGTTCCGCTAGAGAGCGAAGCGCCGTTGACGAGGGGGTATCTATGTCCGGACCGTCCGACCGTCAACCGCTAAATTGCAATTTTGTTGCGCACTCCATTTTTTACCCGGAAAACTGCGAAAAACCGCCAATTCCGATCGCGGTTGGCAGGCCCCCGGTACGCTTTGGCGCCTGAAACAGACGAAGAATCGGGGCCGAAAAGCGGGAATCACCCCGCAATATAGGCCCGCATCGCCTCCGCCTCGCCCTCAACCAGCTCGATCCGCGCTTTCACGAGGTCGCCGATCGAGACGAATCCGATCATGCGGCCCGCTTCGACCACCGGCAGATGCCGGATTCGCCGCCGGGTCATGAGCGACAATCCGGTCAGAATGCCTATCGAGGATTCGACCGTTATCGCGGGGCGCGTCATCACGCGTTCTACCGGCCATTCGAGAATCGCGGCTCCGTCGCGGCGGAGCGCGTAGATCACGTCCCGTTCGGACATGATGCCGATCACCTGGCCGTCTTCGACCACGGGGATGGCGCCGATGCGATGATCGGCAAGCAGCTGGACCACGGCTCGTACCGGGGTGTCGGGCGCGGCCTGAACCACATCGCCCGAACGCTGCTGGAGAATAGTCGCGAGCGTCATGCCGCCTCTCCTTACACGCGCCCGATCGTGAGAGTCGGGCTGATACCCAATCATCCCACTTCGGACGCGTGAAGGAAAGCGGCGATACCCGTTTTAGGCTTCGCCCGTTTTAGACTTCGGCGGTCTCGCTACGCGGACGGCGGGGGCGGCGCGGCTTGGGCGCGGCCTCCTTCGCGGCGCCGGCATCGGCACCCGCAGCCTGGACGTCATCGTCCTCGACCTCGCGCTCGTAGCGCGGGGCAAGCGGCTCGCTCAGGAAATCGGGCGCGGCAAAGCCGTTGCCGTTTCCATTGGCATAGCTGTTGCCGCCGTTATTGCCGTTCGCGTTGACGTTGGCGCCCGTATTGCCGTTGCGGCGGCCGCGCTCACGATTGCCTTCGCGCGGCGCTTCGCGATTTCCACCGCGCTCGCCGTCATTCTCGTTCGGCGAGGCCTGGCGCTCACGGCGCGGCTCGCGCTGCTGCTCGGCCTGCGGCTGAGACTGCGGCTGAGACTGCGGCTGATCGTCATACCAGTCGTCGCCGCCACCCTGATCGTCGTTGCCCTGGTAGCGCTGCTGATTGGCGTCGCCGCCATCCTCATCGCCGCCGCCGAACTCGTCGCGATCATTGGGCTGACGGGGGCGCTGCTCCTCGAAGCGCGCGCGATTCTCGCTCAGCACGCGGAAATAGTGGTCCGCGAACTGGAGATAATATTCCGTGTTGACGCGGTCGCCCTGCATCTGCGCGTCGCGCGCCAGTGTCTTGTACTTCTCAAGCAACTGGGCGGCGTTGCCGCGCGCGCGATTGTCGAGACGACTGCCACGATCGGGACCGCCAGGCTGACCATTACGCGCCTGCTGTCCACCACGGCCGCGCCTGCGACCGTTCTGACGGTTGTTAATCAACTTGGTCTAATCCTCGTAATTGGTGATACGTTTCACCACTCCATTCCGGGTCTTTCCCCGGAGGTCATTCCGGACGCTTCGTCCGCGAATTCCAGCCCACCGCTGCCAAGGTCTAACAGTCGGGGCGCGCAAAAAGATGCGCGGCTTCCCGTGCCTGTCTGCCGAGACGCCGAATGGCGGCCTAGCCCTTGGGGGTGGGTAAAGGGGGCAGTCTGCTACTTTCGCGACACCCCAATCCCCAGACCCATGTAGTCGTTCCATTAGGCGATTCCAAGGGGAATCATGCCTGTGGCGCCACGACGATGCAGCGATCATGGCCCGCCAAGTCGGTATTTACCCGGGTCAGGAATCCCGCCGCCGCAAACAAGGTGCGGACCGCTTGCGCCTGGGTGGCGCCGATCTCGACACAGGCGATGCCGCCTGTGGGAAGCCGCAGCAGTGGCGCGATCTGGCGATAATCGTCCAGTCCGTCGCCGCCGGCATAAAGCGCCGAGGCCGGTTCATAATCCGCCACGTCGGGCGGCAGCACGGCGCCCGTCTCGATATAAGGCGGGTTGCACAGAATGAGGTCGAAATCGCCCCGTGAAGCCGCGTCCCAGCTGCCCCGGTCGATCCTCGCCCGGCTCGCCAGCCCAAGCCGCTCGGCATTGCCTCGCGCCACCGCCAGCGCGGCCTCGCTGGTATCGACACCGAGGCCGGTCGCCTGCGGCCACTGCGCCAGCGCCGCCAGTAGCAAGGCGCCCGATCCCGTGCCGAGATCGAGCACGCTGCGTGGTCCGGCTAAGCCGAAATGAACGACCGCCGCTTCGATCAGGGTTTCGCTGTCGGGCCTGGGAATCAGCACTCCGGGACCCACGGCCAGGTCGATCGTCCAGAATTCGCGGTGGCCGATTATGTACGCAATCGGTTCATGCGCGAGGCGGCGCTCCAGCATCGCGACCAAGGCCGGCGGCGCTTCCTGCCGCGGCGGATCGAGCAATAGGCGGTCGCGCGTGAGGCCGAGCGCGTGCGCCATCAGCAGTTCGGCATCGAGGCGCGGTGTATCGCTGACCACCGACAACCGGCGCGCGGCGTCGGCCAGCGCCTCGGTGACCGTCAATTCGGATCCTCGTAGGCGTGGGCTTCCTTCTTCTGGTCCTGTTTCCACTTCGCCCAATTGTCGTATTCGCGCTTGCTGCATCCGGTGGCGCCGCCGGCACCCGTCGCAGAACAGGAGCCTGCGCCGCTCGCGCCGAGGTCGACATCGGTCAGTTCGCTCCGTCCATTCTTGCTCAGCGCGCCGGCGAAGCGGGTATCGAGCTTGGGCAGGCGATAACCCTCGGCAATGCCGCGATCGCTCGAGCAGACGACGATCTCGCCTTCTTCATAGTCGTGACAGCCGCGCACCGCGTCGACCACGATCTTATGCTCTTTCTCGATCGGCCCCATCTTGGGCTTGGCCGTGGCGATCTCGGCCGCGAGCAGCAGAAGCGGGATCATGCCGGCGGCCTATTCGGACAACTGCGCCAGCCGGCTCGCTTCATCCTCCGCGATCAGCGCGCCCAGCAATTCGTCCATCTGCCCTTCGAGTATCTCGGGCAGACGGTGCAGCGTCAGATTGATGCGGTGGTCGGTCACGCGGCCCTGCGGGAAATTGTAGGTGCGGATACGTTCGCTCCGATCGCCTGAACCTACCATGGATTTGCGCGCGCCGGCACGCTCGTCCGCCAGTCGGGAACGTTCCTGCTCGTACAGGCGCGAGCGCAGCACCTTGAGCGCCTTGGCCTTGTTCTTGTGCTGCGACTTCTCGTCCTGCTGGATCACGACCAGCCCGGTCGGCAGATGCGTGATGCGGACCGCGCTGTCGGTGGTGTTGACCGACTGGCCGCCGGGCCCGGACGAGCGATAGACGTCGATCCGCAGGTCCCGCGCCTCGTCGATCGCGACGTCGACTTCCTCGGCCTCGGGCAGCACGGCGACGGTCGCGGCGGAGGTATGGATGCGGCCCCCGCTCTCGGTGACGGGCACGCGCTGGACGCGATGCACACCGCTTTCGAACTTCAGTTTGGCGAACACGCCCTGGCCCGTCACCGAAGCGACGACTTCCTTATAGCCGCCCATTTCGGCCGGTGACGCGGACATCAACTCGACCCGCCAGCCCTGATTGTCGGCATAGCGCTGATACATGCGGAACAGATCGCCCGCGAACAGAGCCGCCTCATCGCCACCGGTACCCGCCCGGATTTCCAGAATCGCCGATCTCTCGTCGGCCGAATCCTTGGGCAAAAGCGCCAAAGCCAGCCTGCGATCGGCGACGATCAATTGATCGCGCAGCGACGCCAGTTCGTCCGCCGCCATCGTCTTCAGTTCGGGATCGCCCTCTTCATCGACCATGACGACGAGCGCTTCCTGCTCCTGCCGCAGGCGGCGCACCTCGTGGGCGGCGTTGGCGACCGGTTCGAGCTCGGCATAGTCCTTGGACAGCTTGACGAACTGGTCCGCCGCGAGGTCGCTGCGCGCCATTGACGCCGCCAGTTCGTCGCGGCGCGCCTCGATCTGGCGGATACGGTCGATGGGAATCGTGATCATGCGAGCGACGCGAGCACGCCTTCGACGTCGCCGACAGGGCCGCCGAGCGGTTTGAACCGCCGAACGGGCGCGCCATCGGCCTGGTCGAGCGACAGGATAGCACCGGGCGATAGCTTCATGGCGCGGTCATAGCGCTTGCGTGGCGAGCCGGTCCCCACGACCTCCACCGCGATCCCGGCCTTTCGCAAGGCCGCCGCCGCTTTGACGGCATCGGTCTGCGCGGCGTCATTTTCGACTACGATCGCGACAAATGAGCGGTCCGGTTCGGGCGTTTCGAGCAGCATTCCGAGCCGCTCGATCCCCGCGGCCCAGCCCACGGCGGGTGTATGCTGGCCGCCCAAAGTCTCGATCAGGCCGTCATAGCGGCCACCGCCGAGCACCGTTCCCTGTGCACCGAGACGGTCGGTAACGAACTCGAACGCGGTGTGGCGGTAGTAATCGAGGCCGCGCACGAGGTAGGGATTGCGGGTCCATTTGACGCCGGCAGCGTCCAATCCCTTGGTCACTGCCTCGAAGAAAGCGCCCGCTTCGGACGACATATGCGCGTCGATCTGGGGCGCGGCATCGGCGATCGGGCGGTCGCGGGGGTCCTTGGAATCGAGGATTCGCAGTGGATTCTTGGCGAGGCGGTCGACACTTTCTTCGGACAAAGCGTCACGCGCGCCTTCGAAATGGGCAACCAAAGCCCGCCGCCAGGCATCGCGCGTAGCGCTGTCGCCGAGGGTGTTAAGCTGTAGCGTAACGCCATCGGAAACGCCCAATTCGTGCAAAAGCTGGTCCGCGAAGGCCAATAATTCGACATCGGAAGCGGGTTCAGCCGCACCGATAATCTCCGCATCGAGCTGATGGAACTGCCGGAAACGGCCCTTTTGGGGCCGTTCGTAGCGAAACAAAGGGCCATGCGTGGCCACTTTGAGCGGCGCATATTGCTGCCAACCCTCGGTCAGATAGGCGCGCGCGATGCCGGCGGTGAATTCGGGACGCAGCGTCAAACTGTCGCCGCCGCGATCCTCGAACGTGTACATCTCCTTGGAGACGACGTCGGTGGTCTCGCCGAGCGAGCGCGAGAAGACCGCGGTCGCCTCGAATACGGGCGTCTCGACCCGGCCGAAGCCGTAGAGTTTGCGCACGCGTTCGAACGTTTCGACCACATGGGTGAAACGCTGGGCCTGCTCGCCGAGCATATCCTGGGTGCCGCGAATGGGCCGGGGAGTTTCGATCTTCGCCATTGGGCCGGGGCTCTAATAGATAAGTGGAAAAGGCGCGAGGCCCGTCACCCCATAGGGGCCGGGCCGGCGGGAAAAGGCAGCGTCGCTAAAAGCCGATATGTTTCGCGAGCAAGGCGCCGAGGGTTGCTTGCGCCCGCGGAGACGCGGGTTCAGCCGCGCCGCATTCGATGCAGCGCACCTGGATTGCCGGACCGAAGGCCAACGCCTGCGCGTCGCCGAGCGCACGCGCGAGCAGGTCCTGCGGCCGGTGCGCGATGCGGGTCCAGGGATCGACCGCAGCATCGCTATCGTTGTTGCCGTTCTTCTGCGTCCAGTCGCGCAGCAAAGTCTTCCAGCTGTTGGGCTGCTGCTCGATCCAGCGCGGACGCGCGTCCGATCCGGTCAGATTGGCCTGCTTGGCGGCGAAGGCGATCGCGTCGTCGAGCGTGCCGAAGCGATCGACCAGCCCGATCTGGCGCGCCATCCCGCCCGCCCAGACATGGCCCTGGCCGATCTCGTCGACCCGTTGCGGCGTCATGTGGCGCGACTGCGCGACCAGCCCGGTAAAGCGCGCATAGATATGCTCGATCCCGGTCTGGATCAGCGCGTCGAATTGCGGGCTGGTGCCGCGATAGACGTCGGGCTGGCCCGACAAAGGCGTGGTGCCGACGCCGTCCGCCGACAGGCCGATCTTCTGGAGCGTGCCGGCGAAGGTCGGGATGATGCCGAACACGCCGATCGATCCGGTGATGGTCGCAGGCTCGGCGAAGATCGTGTCGCCCGGGGTCGAGACCCAATAGCCGCCGGACGCCGCGACCGAGCCCATCGACACGATCACCGGCAGTTTCTGCGCCTTGGCGGCGAGGATCGCGCTGCGGATCCGCTCCGATGCGGTCACCGACCCGCCGGGCGAATCGACCCGCACGACCAGGGCCTTGATGCGATGCTTGCCGAGCTCGTCGGTCAGCAATTTGGCGAGCGTTTCGCTGGCGGCCTTACCGGGGCCCGACCTGCCGTCGACGATATCGCCCGCAACGGTCAGCACACCGACCTTGCCGCCATCGGCTTCGGGATGGGCGGCGAGATAATTGAGCAAGGGCAGGCTCTGGAAGCCGCCCGGCGCGCCGGTGCCGTCCGCGCCGGCGAGGCCGATCACGCGCTGTCCAAAAGCGATGCGGTCGCCAAGCTGGTCGACCAGACCCGCCGCCTGCGCCGCCGTGGCGCCATCGCCGCCGGCCGCGGTCAGCGCCGCGCCCGGATCGGCGGCATACGCCGCGACCTTGGCCTTGGGCCGCGCCTGCGTCACGTCCTGCTTCCAGCTATCCCACAAGGCATCGGCGAGCGCCTGGTTGGCGGCGCGCGCCTCGGGCGACTGGCCGGTGAGGATATAGGGTTCGACCGCCGACTTGAATTTGCCGACGCGATAGACGTGCGTGGTGACGCCGAGCTTGTCGAGCAGCCCCTTATAATAAAGGTGCGGCGCGCCCGGCCCCGCGATCAGCACCGCGCCGATCGGGTTGAGCCAGACCTCGCTGGCGTGCGCGGCAAGCTGATAGGATTCGTCCGAATAGCCGGTGGCATAAGCCAGCACGGGCTTGCCGGTGCGGCGCACCTCGTCGAGCGCCTGGCCGACCGCCGCCAGCGCGGCCTGGCCACCGCCGGTGAAATTGTCGAGATCGAGCACGACCACCTTCACCGCTGGATCGGTCGCGGCGAAGCGGATCGCACGCACCACGTCGCGCAGGCGATATTCGCGCGTCGCGGGGCCATTGCCGGACAGGATCGCGAGCGGATCGGCATCCTGCGGCTGTTCGACCACCGCGCCGTCGAGGCGGACGAGCAGTGCGCCGCTGGAGGCGAGCTTGGGCGTGGGCCGCGCGGTCAAGGCCGCATAGAGCATACCGAAGAAGAGGAGCAGGAGCAGGAGAACGAGCGCGTCCTTGACGCCGACCAGCAGCTTCCACAGCCCGCGCAACACTCGCATTCCGTCTTACTCCCCACGGCGACAATCGGGTCGCCGCATCCCTTTAGGCGATGGCGCCTTGCTAGACCATTGCCGCCAGCACGTCGTCCACCGGGACGGTGGCGAAAGTGGTGAAGCTGTCGGCGACGCCATAAGGCAGCAACAGCATCCGGTCGTGGATTAACCCGCCGCAGCTGTAGACGACATTGGGGACATAACCGTCGCGCTCCTTGGGGCTGGGATGGACGAGCGGCAATTCCATCCGCTTGATCAATTTGCTGGGATCATCCTTGTCGAGGAGGCTCGCGCCGATGCAGTAATTGCGCGCCGACCCCACACCGTGTGTGAGCACCAGCCAGCCTTCGTCGATTTCGAGCGGCGATCCGCAATTGCCCATCTGGACGAATTCCCACTGATATTTGGGCGGGATCAGGATTTCGCCGCTCTCCCAGGTGAGCAAATCGTCCGACCGCATCAGCCAGACATTCTCATTATCCTGCCGGCCGAGCATGACGTAGCGCCCGTCGATCCGGCGCGGGAAGATGGCCATGCCTTTGCTCTGCGCGGCAGCGCCCCTGAACGGATGCATCTCGAAATGGTGGAAGTCCTCGCCGATCCGCAGCAATTCGGATCGCGCGATCAGCCCGCTGAACGCGGTATAGGTGCCGAGATGGCTGATGCGGCCGTCATCCTCCTGGAACGAGCAAAGCCGCAGATCCTCGATCCCCTGGCGCTGGGCAGCGGTGAAAGGGAACAGCACGGTTTCGGAAATGTCGCGCGTGCCGCCGCAACTCAGATAGACGCTCTCACGGCCTTCCTCGCCCTCGCTGCGTTCGAGCTGGGGCGGGATTCCCGCCGGGCAGGGATCGTCGATTTCGATCTCGCCGCCGGGCGTCCAGGTGCCGGTGCGGAAGGTGACCGAGGAAACATGGCCCTCCCCAATGCCGCGCAGCGACAGGACGAAGCGGATCGTTCCTTCGGGCAGCCCCGACTGATCATGATTCAGCACGATGCTCGGATTGAAAAGCGCCGCCGCCTCGAACGAATATTCTTCGCTGAAATAGCCGCCGATCACGAGCTTCTGGAGTTTGCTGATGCCGTTTACGTCGATGCCGAGCCCATTCACCTGCTCGAACCGGCGGGTCAGGATATAGTCGACATCGTCCTGCCGGCTGCTGAAGGAATCGGTGATCCGTTCGAGCTCCGCCTTCAGTTGGGCTTCGTCGAGCGTCAGCACCCTTTTGGCGATGCGCTCGGCGCGCGAATGGCCTTCGGTGACATAGCCATCGGGATCGCCCGGTTCGAAGGGGCGCACCACGGTGCGCGATGGATCGGGATGAAGGATGACCTTCGAATGGGTCATCAGATCGGTGCCGCTCACGCTCGTTCCTCCCCCCGCGACAGGCGGGCCAGCCCCGGAAAGCCTATCTTTAACCGAAGTTCCGGCTTGTAGGGAGCCGATGCGACAAACGCAGGTGCATGATAGGCCCGCCCGTGCGACACCCGGCGATCGATTGGGGAGATGGATCGTGTCGCCGACGCTCAAAGTCTATCTGCAGTTGCTCGCCCTGCTCGCCGCCCTGTTCCTGCTGGGCGGCGCGGTGCTCCTGCTGCGGCAGCATGGCCACGGATAGCGAAGCTGGAAGATGGTGCCCAGGGACGGAATCGAACCGCCGACACCGTGATTTTCAGTCACGTGCTCTACCAACTGAGCTACCTGGGCACGGAAGCGTTGGGAGGCGCGCCTATAGAGGCGGGTTCAACTAGCTGTCTAGAGCCTGATCGTTATTTGGTGGAAGCGCTGCGCGCTTCCGCCGATGGCGTGAATCAGGCTCTATTCAAATATACGAGACCTTGATTCACGGTTCGGGCTGAATCAGCCTGAACCGATCAAGGTCTAGCCGTTGCGATCGGAATCTTCCTCGTCGGCTTCGACCGGCCCTGCCGGGATGCGGTAGCCGTCTGACAGCCACTGGATCAGGTCGCGGTCGCGGCAGCCCTGGCTGCAGAAAGGCTTGTGCTGCGGGCTGAAGGGCTTGCCGCAACCGGGGCAAGCGGATCGATCAATTTTGGGCGCGGCTGGCATGTCCGGCGGATATGGCGAGCCCCGCGTCCGGCTGCAAGCCGACCGTCACGCCGACGCGCCGCGCCAGCGCCTCGACCCAATCCGGCCGCGCCTCGATCCGCGCGATCACGGCCGGCGCGGCATGAAGGCTCAGCGCGCCATGGCCCTGCCCGCGCTCGGCCCGGCGCAGTAAAGTCAGCGCCGCCGCCTGAACCGGATCGGCCTGTAGTGTTTCCATCAAGGAGGCGCGTTCGCGCCGGCGGACGATCTGGAGGAAGCCGAAGCCGTTGACCGCGGTGCGTTCGAACGGCTGCGGCAATATTGCATCAAGCGCCACCGCCGCCGCCTGACGATCCCCCTTGCCCGCCATGGTCGGCAGATCGACGCCAATCGAACCCGTTACGCCGAATCGGCGGATCGCATCGCCGGCGGCACGCGCGCCCGCGACCGCCACTTCGGCGGCGCTCCCCGTGCCGTCGACGTCGATCAATGTCATCGCGGGCGTGACCGCGATCCGAAGCAGAACGTCCGGCGTGGTGACGATGCCCGACGCGGCCTGCTCCAGCGCTTCGGACCAGCCATGCTCTTCCAGCAGGTCCGGACCGGTGCCCAGCACACGCACGGGCAAATCCGTAGCCGCGATTCGCGCGCGCAAATCCGGACCCTCTTTCGGTACGGCTCCAGCCAGCGCAGCCCGTACCCGTAGCGGCTTGGTCTCCGATCCTTCGCGCAAAGCAACACGGATGATCTCGACCAGCAGGGACGCACCCTCGGTCAGCCCGACGGGCACCGGCGTCAGCTGTGCGACGATGCCGCCTTCGAGCGTCGCCAGCCCCCGGCCCGAGGCATCCCCCTTGCGCGTCAGCCGTGCAGGCAGGATCGCGCCGACGCGCGGCCCCGGCTCATCGTCGCGCTCGATCGCCATTTCGAGGATGTGGCCGCCTTCGACCAAAGCCGCGCGGTTCTCGCCGATCCCGGCCTCGTAGAGCCACTCAGCCAAGAGGGATTCCCGCGCTCAGCAGCAGCGCGCGTGTCTCGAACAGAGGCAAGCCGACCACGCCCGAATGGCTGCCGGCGAGCGCGCGCACGAACGCCTCGGCGCGGCCCTGGATCGCATAGCCGCCGGCCTTGCCGACGCCTTCGCCGCTCGCGGCATAAGCCGCGATCGTGGCGGTAGAGAGCGG
Organism: Sphingomonas sp.; assembly: GCF_035317925.1. Lineage (GTDB taxonomy): Bacteria > Pseudomonadota > Alphaproteobacteria > Sphingomonadales > Sphingomonadaceae > Sphingomonas_I. The sequence continues at coordinate 2,161 of NZ_DATHFV010000206.1, read as the reverse complement.
GCCGAACGTGACGATGCTGTCCGACAAACGATGGCGCGCGACGCCGGAGGCATCCACCACGGTGACCGCGCTCAGCACATGATGGCGCCGCCCGGCGAGCAAAGTCATGCAGGCGCGCACCGCGTCCGCATCCGCCGCCTTGGGCAGGATCCGCCGGCCAGCCGCGACCACCGTATCGGCGGCGAGGATCACGGCGCCCGGATGGCGCGGCGCGACGATCGCCGCCTTGGCGGCGGCGATGCGGCGAGCATAGTTGGCGGGTTTTTCATGGGCGAGCGGCGTCTCGTCGATCTCGGCCGGATCGACCGCCGCGACCTCGACCCCGATCCGCGCGAGCAAATCGAGCCGGCGCGGCGATGCGGAGGCGAGAATCAGGCGCATATCGCGCGCCCGATTACTTGAAGCGATATGTGATCCGGCCTTTGGTCAGATCATAGGGCGTCAGCTCGACGAGCACCTCGTCGCCGACCAGCACGCGGATGCGGTTCTTGCGCATCTTGCCGGCGGTATGACCAAGAATCTCATGGTCGTTCTCGAGCTTCACGCGGAACATGGCGTTGGGCAAAAGCTCCACCACCTGCCCGCGCATTTCCAGCAATTCTTCTTTCGCCAAGCGAAGTCCTCAATAGTCCGGGGTTATCAAAAAGGCGCGCCGCCTTAGCCTTTGGGGCATAAAAAGGGAAGCCGGGCCTCGGACGATATCCGGCCGCGGATTGCGCCATGCCGGAGGCGGTTGCGCGGCATCGAAGGGCATGCCTATAGCAGGCCATGGTTCGCTTTTCGTTCTGCGGCGTCGAACTGGCCGCGCTCGGTCCGGGCGCGCTCTATTGGCCCGCGCGCGAGGCGTTGCTGGTGGCCGATCTCCACCTCGAAAAAGCGAGCTGGTATGCGGGCGGCGGGCAGATGCTGCCGCCGTACGATTCGATCGCGACGCTGACCGAATTGGGCGCCTTGCATAGCAAGACCCAGGCGCGCGAAATCTGGTGCCTGGGCGACAGCTTCCACGACAAGGAAGGGTGCGAACGCCTGTCCGGCGAAGCCCGCGACCGGCTGATCGGCTTGACCGGCGCCACGCGCTGGACGTGGATCACCGGCAATCACGATAGCGTGCTGACCGATCATTGCGGCGGCGAGGTGGTCGAGGAAGCCGAAGTGGACGGGCTGGTGCTGCGCCACGAGGCCGATCCGCGCGATTTGCGGCCCGAACTGTCGGGCCATTTCCACCCCAAGCTGCGGCTGTCGCTGCGCGGCCGCCACGTCGCGCGCCGCTGCTTCGTCGCGAGCGGGACCAAGCTGATCCTGCCCGCGTTCGGCGCGCTGACCGGCGGCATGGATGCGGACGATCCGGTGATCATCCGTGCGGTCGGACGCCGCGCCGAAGCGCTGGTGCCGGTCGAGGATAAGCTGCTGCGGTTTCCGCTGGCCGCCTAAGTTCGTCACCCTGAACTTGTTTCAGGGTCCATCGTGCAACAAGCGAAGCCGGTGCGGATGATGGATGGATGCTGAAACAAGTTCAGCATGACGATCGAGCTTACCCGTTCACCAGCACCGGCTTTTCGCGCCACAGCTGCGGATAAAGCTGCTTCAACGCCGCCACCTTGGGCAGATCATTATAGCGGATATAGCCCGCGTCCGGGTGCAGCGTCAGATAGTCCTGGTGATAGGCCTCGGCCGGATAGAACGGCTGCGCGCGCTCGATCCGCGTCACGATCGGCTTGTTCCACAGATGCGCCTGGCGCAGCTGATCGATATAGGCGGCGGCGACCTTGCGCTGCACCTCGCTCGTCGGAAACAAGGCCGAGCGATATTGGGTGCCGGTGTCCGGACCCTGCGCATTCAGCTGGGTCGGATCGGTGATCACCGAGAAATAGATTCGCAGCAGATCGGCGTAGCTCACCACGCGCGGATCGAACACGACGCGCACCGATTCGGCATGGCCGGTATCGCCGTCGGACACGCGATCATAATGGGCGGTATTGCCCGCGCCGCCGGTGAAGCCGGACACCGCGCTCTTCACGCCCTTCACATGCTGGAACACGCCCTGCACGCCCCAGAAACAGCCGCCCGCGAACACCGCGGTCTCACTGGTCGCGCTGTTGGGCACGCTGACGATCGCGGCGGGCGCGCGGACCGCGCTTTCGGCGGCGATGCCGGCGGTTCC
>NZ_DATHFV010000205.1:0-3218 GCF_035317925.1 Sphingomonas sp. | reverse complement strand
GCGCGGCGATCCGGCGACGCGCAGCTTCTCGCTCATCTATCTCAAGCAAGGCCGCGTGATCGCGCTCGACTGCGTCAACATGGTGCGCGACTATGTCCAGGGCCGCTCTCTGGTGGTCGAGGGCAAAAGCCCCGATCCGGCGAAACTGGCCGACACCAATGTCGCGCTGAAAGAACTATAAGGGAGGCACAGATGGCGGGATGGCACAGGCGCAAGCCGATCGGGGCGAAGACGGGCACGCGCCTGACGCCGACCCTCTCCTGGCCGCATCTGATGGCGCTCGGCGTGGGTTCGATCGTCGGCACCGGCATCCTGACGCTGATCGGCGTCGGCGCGGATCGCGCGGGCCCCGCCGTCCTGCTCTCCTTCGCCATCGCGGGCGCGATCTGCGCCTGCGCCGCGCTCGCTTATGCCGAAATGGCGACGATGATGCCCGCCGCCGGCAGCGCCTATACCTACAGCTACGCGGTTTTGGGCGAGACGATCGCCTGGGTCGTCGGCTGGAGCCTGATCCTCGAATATAGCCTGGTCGTCTCGACCGTCGCGGTCGGCTGGTCGGGCTATGCCGCGCCGTTGCTGACCGCGGTCGGCTTTCCCAAGGCGCTGACGATGGGGCCCGCGCTCGGCGGTATCGCCAACCTGCCCGCCATCTTCATCATCGCATTGGTGGCGGGCCTGCTGTGCGTCGGCACCAAGGAAAGCGCGCGGCTCAACACGATCCTCGTGCTGATCAAGATCGTGACTTTGGCTTTGTTCGTCGCGGTCGCTTTGCCGGCGTTCAACGCACAGAATCTCCACCCCTTCATGCCGCACGGTTTCGCCAAGATCGTCGAGCCCGACGGCACCGCGCGCGGCGTGATGGCGGCGGCGGCGATCATCTTCTTCGCTTTCTACGGCTTCGACGCGATCTCGACCGCCGCCGAGGAAGCCAAGCGCCCCGAACGCGATCTCGCCATCGCCATCGTCGGATCGATGCTGATCTGCACGTTCATCTACATCATCGTCGCGGCCGCCGCCGTCGGCGCATTGCCTTACACCAAATTCGCCAACAGCCCCGAGCCGCTCGCCTTGATCCTGCGCGAAATGGGCCAGGGGCGCGTCGCGCACATCATCGCGATCGCCGCCGTGATCGCGCTGCCGACCGTCATCCTGGGTTTTCTCTACGGCCAGAGCCGCATCTTCCTCGTGATGGCGCGCGACGGCTTCCTGCCGCCGAAGCTGGCGGCGATCTCGTCGCGCGGCACGCCGGTGCGGATCACCATCCTGACCGCGATCCTCGTCTCGATCATCGCCGGCATATTGCCGATCGATCAGATTGCCGCGCTCGCCAATGCCGGCACGCTGATCGCCTTCATCGCGGTCGCGATCTGCATGATGGTGATGCGCCGCCGCGATCCCGCGATCAAACGCCCGTTCCGCGCGCCGGCGGTGTGGCTGATCGGGCCGGGCGCGGTGCTCGGCTGCCTCTACCTCTTCATCAGCCTGCCCGCGAAGACGCTCATATGGTGTCTGCTGTGGAACGCGATCGGCCTGGCGATCTACGTTGCCTATGGCCGCCATCGCAGCCTGCTCGGTCAGGCGGCGCCACGACTTTGAGCGCGATCCTGATTCTCACGACCGCGCCCACGCAGGAAGAAGCCGCGCGAATCGCCGAAACTCTGGTGACCGAAAAGCTCGCCGCCTGCGTCCAGCTCTCGCCGATCGAAAGCTGGTACCGCTGGGATGGCAAGGTCGAGCGCGCGGCCGAGATCCGCCTGCATATCAAGACCACCGAGGCTGGGGCAGGGGACGTCGAGCGACGCGTTGCTGCCCTCCATTCCTATGCGCTGCCGGAGCTGATACGCATTCCGATCGCTGGTGGATCGCCCGATTATCTTGCCTGGATGGACGAGGAAATCGGGCCGGATTGACCCCTAAAATCGCCGCGTCGCAACATCTGCGGTTCCTTTCTCCGAAACGATCGGTATAGAAAAGGGGCAACCGCGAGGATCAAGATGCGCTCCATCCCCTCGGCCGCTTTAGTTGCGGCCCTGCTGCTGTCCGCTTGCGGCAAGCAGACGCCCCCACCGCCGCCGCCGCCGAAAGTCGGCGTGATCACGGTGCAGATGCAGCCGGTCACGCTGACGACCGAGCTGCCCGGGCGCACGTCGCCCTATGAAAGCTCGGAAGTGCGGCCGCAGGTCGACGGCATCATCACCAAGCGGCTGTTCCGCGAGGGTGAGTTGGTCCGCGCCGGGCAGATACTCTACCAGATCGACCCCGCGCCTTATGTCGCCGCCGCCGCCAATGCGCGCGCCGCGCTGGCGCATGCCAACGCGACCATCGCATCGACCGCCGCGCTTGCGCGCCGCTATGGCGATCTGGTCAAGATCAATGCGATCGCGCGCCAGGATTATGAGAATTCGGTCGCGACCGCCAACCAGGCGAGGGCGGACGTCGGCGCCCAGAAGGCCGCGCTGCAGTCGGCCGAGATCAATCTGCGCCGCACCGCCATCAAGGCGCCGATTTCGGGCCGGATCGGCGCATCGACCTTCACCGTCGGCGCGCTCGTCACGGCGGCGCAGACGCAACCGCTCGCCACGATCCAGCGGCTCGATCCGATCTATGTCGACATCAACCAGTCGAGCGTCGATCTGCTCAAGCTGCGCAAGTCGGTGCTTGCCGGGCAGGTGTCGCGTGACGGCAATGCCGCGCGCGTCGGGCTCACGCTCGAGGACGGCAGCGACTATGGCACCCAGGGCAATTTCCAGTTCTCCGACGTCACCGTCTCGCAGGATACGGGCACGGTTACGGTCCGCGCGATCTTCCCCAATCCGCAGGGGCTGCTGCTGCCGGGCATGTATGTCCGCGCGCATCTGATCGACGGCACGCAGGCACAGGGCGTCCTCGCCCCGCAACAGGCGGTGACGCGCAACGAAAAGGGCAATCCGTCGGCCTATGTCGTCGGCGCGGGCGACAAGCTCGAGATCCGCGAGCTCACGACATCGCGCGCGATCGGCGATGCCTGGCTCGTCACGAGCGGCCTCAAGCCGGGCGACCGGCTGGTGATGGACGGCACGATGATGCTCCAGCCCGGCGCGGCGGTGACGCCGGTGCCGTGGACGCCCCCGCCCGCGCCGTCGAAGGCGGCGATCGCGGCGGCCGGACAGTAAGGCCGCACTGTGGCACGTTTTTTCATCGACCGGCCCATCTTCGCATGGGTGATCGCGATCGTGCTG
>NZ_DATHFV010000204.1:0-17961 GCF_035317925.1 Sphingomonas sp. | reverse complement strand
GGCGGGCGTCACCGACGCGCACAACGCAATGATGGGCACTAGCCTGCGGATATGTCTCACGGAATCGCACCCCTGGCTCGCCAGACCATCGATACCAGACACCCAGCTTTGCTCCAATGTCCGCTTCGGCCAAGGCGTGGGCTATTCCAAAAGCGCAGCGACGCGATCTTTCACCCGCTTCAGATCCTCGACAAATCGCTTGAATTCGGCCTCAGCCTCGTCGCGCAAAGCCTGCCACGCGCCCGACCGATTGGCATCCGGATTTTTGCGGCTCGCGGCCACCATGCGTCCTCTCCATGCCTACGCGCTCGCGGTCAGGCACGGCACCAACGCCGTCCGGGGCGTGTCTTTCCACAGGGACGGGCACCGACTAAGCATCGCCCGTCAGGGATGGCCGTCAAAGGGCGGGCGTGTCGTCCACCAGCAGGCGCCGGAAACGCGGCGAGAAGGCGCAAAGCAGGCCGCCACTGACGGCCAAAAGCAGCGATCCACCATAAATGACGGCGATTACGCCAAGCAACGCAGACATGGACCGAACCTCGTTCAATGACTCTGCTGCAACGCAACATATCATAAGCGCAATGTGTGACGGTTCGAAACTGTTCCGACCAGCATGCATGTTTCGCACGCGAGGCGGGCGCTCCTGCGGCGAGTGGTGCAAGCCGCGCGACACGCCCCGATCAGCCGAGGTGCAACGCCACCAGCAGCCCCGCGAAAACGAGATAAAGCAGCCCCATCGCCGCGAGCAATTTGCGCGACACGAAGCCGCAGCGGAACGCGACGAACATGATCGCGACCGCCGCTGCCGTGACGCCGGCGGCGACGAGGAGAGGGGCGTCGAGCAGCCAAGGCGTCCAGAACAGGCCGAACGCGGTCGGGATCGTCGCCTGGATCATCATCGCGCCCGAAATATTGGCGAGTGCGAGCCGGTATTTGCCCTGACGCACCCAGATGATCGCGTTCATCGTCTCGGGCAGTTCGGTCGCGATCGGGCTCAGCAGCAAGGCCAGCAATTGCGGTTCGAGGCCGAGGGCAGGGCCGATCGCCTCGAGCTGACCTACGAAGACATGCGAGGCGGCGAAGATCACGCCGAGCGCGAGCAAGGTCTGGAAAAGGGCGATGCCGGTGCCGGGCACGGCGGCGTGGCGGGCGAAGGTGAGGGGCTCGCTTTCGCCTTCCTCGTCGTTGTTGGCGCCGCCGCCCATCTCCTGGCGGATGTAGAGCGCGTAGGCGCCGAGGAAGAGGATGCCGAGCCATGGCTTCCACGCGAAGGCGATCAGGCCGAGCCCGATCTTGGCGGCGAAAATGGCCAGAAACCAACCCTGGTCGCGCGCGAGAATCTTGAAATCCGCGCAGATTTCCGGGGTTCGCGGCAATTGCCGGCGGCACAGCAGCAACACCACGCCCACCGTCGCATAAGCGATCGTGGCGAGGGCGAGGGGGCCGCCCAGCGCCGCGCCGACGCCCAGTTGCTTGACCGCCATCGATCCACCGAACGCAACCGCGACCAAAGTGACGACGCTTTCGGGCAGGGCCGTGCCGAACGCCGCCAGGATCGATCCGGTCGCTTTCTGCCCGACGGCGAGCTTGCGGCCGACCCATTCGACGCCGTTCACGAACAATTCGCACGAGAGATAGATCGCGACCGCGGACCCGATCAACAGCGCGAAGTGAAGCCAGAGGCTGTGCATTTCTATTCCCGGGCCGGGCAGGGACACGCATGAACCGACACACGCGCCCAGCCCGGACGCCTGCCGATCCATGGTCTCGCCAAGCTGATGCTGCATCCGCCACGGCCGCGGCCGAGTATGTTGACGAATGCCCCGCTGAAAGGTGCGGGCGGCTACTCCCCAGGGAGAGACGCGCCCTTGGCAGGCGCATGCCTTCAGGTCAAATCGTTCAAGGGTCGAGCGAGGCGAGATAGGCCGAGATATCCCGGATCTGCGTCGCATCAAGTTGCTCTGCGGGAACCTGCATCAAGACAACCGCAGGGCCGCCGCGTGCGCCCGTCTTAATGTCCCACAGCATGCGCGCCACATAAGCGGCGGAGCGGCCGGCGATCGGTGGGGTGCCGCCGATGCCGTGCAGATTGGCGCCATGGCAGCTGGTGCAGGCCATGCCGCCCGGGCCGCCGCTGCGCACCAGCGCCTGGCCGCTCGCAAGCGCACCTTTGGGTACATAATCGACGATGCCGACGTGCGAATCGGCGACGAACAGATGCTTGGGATCCTCCGAAACCTCGATGATCCGGCCGTTGATCGGCTCGGTACCGCCATCGGGCGCGAGATCGAGCCAGCCATAATGATTGGGCCGCGTCGCCGGCACGGTGTCGGTTTCGACCACGCGGACGCGCTTGGTGCGTGGCAAGGCCGAGAAATAGGCCGCCGCCGCCGCAAGATCGTCCTCGCTGACCTTCTTCGCGGTCTTGATCATCTCGACCGTATCCGGCCGGTCCGCCTGCGCCGAAGCCCGGCGGCCGTCGCGGAATTCGTGGACCTGCTCAATGATATAGGCCGCCGGCAGCCCGGATATGTCCGCGCCGCCGAGGAAACCCTCGCCATTGGCGAAATGGCAGGACGCGCAGGGTGTGGGGCCGTTGGGCCGACCATGCGCCACGATTTGGGGCGGCACGGGATGTTCGGTCGGGAACCAGTCGACCGGATTGCCGTCATCCAGGATTTCGGCAGTCGTGAATGTCAAAGCGCTGCCGGGCACATGATAAGGTTCGGGGCCGACGTCGGGAAATGGACCCTTGGGCGCATGCGGATAGGCCCAGGCGAGTTCGGGGCTTGGTGCGGGCTTCGTTTTCGGTTGCTGGCTGCATGCGGCCAACGCCACCACAGCCCCGAATATCGCCAGAGACGTGAAACCGATGTGCCGCATGTGATTCCCCCAAGGCGATGCAGCTAGGCCAGGACCGGAAAGCACGTCCAGATCGATGGGGGAGAGATCAGGAATGTTCGGCCAGCCACCCCGCCACGCCGATCTTCTATCTTGATAATATATATTATGTTAAATCATTATCTATGGAGGGGGAACCCGGACGTTGCCGCCCACAGCATCACGATGGCGGCCACCGCCCACAGCACGCCGATGATCGCGACCCACAACGCCGCTTGCCTGGCGAGTTTTCCGATCGGTTCGCCGCGACGCCAGATCCCCACGCCCACCAGGATTATCCAGCCAAGCAAAGCGACGACACTGGCGGCGGCATTGGGAGCCATCATAAAGCTATCTCCAGCCCATCGAAGCCCGGCGCGACTCCGGCCGGCAGCTCCGCCGCCAGTGATACATAATCCATCGACTGATCCATATGAGTCAGGATCGCTTGCCGGGGCTTGAGCCGCGTCACGGCGTCGAGCGTCGTCGCCAGATTGGCGTGCGTCGGATGCGGCGCATGGCGCAGCGCATCGACGACCCACAGATCCATGTCTGCGAACATGTCTTCCATATCCGGCGTAATCTCATGAAAATCCGTCGAATATCCGGCCGACTTGGTGCCATGCTCGAAACGGAAACCGGCGGATGTTATATTGCCATGCGGCTGGTCGACCGTGCGGACCACGATGTCGCCGATCGTGATTTCGTCCTCGAGCAGGCTGATCGTCGCGGTTGGCGGATAGCCGCCGCGGCCGTGGAAAACGTAACGGAAGCGCCGTTCGAGCGATTCCAGGCAGCGCTCCCTTGCATAGCAAGGCACCGGCGCGTGACTGATGTGGAAGATCTGGCGCAGATCGTCGATGCCGTGCGTGTGATCGGCATGCTCGTGCGTCCACAGCACCGCGTCGATCCGGCTTACGTCCGCCGCCAACAGCTGTTCGCGCATGTCCGGCCCGGTATCGACCAGGATCGTCGTCGTCTCGCTCTGCACCAGGATCGACGCACGCGTACGCCGATTGCGCGGATCATTGGGATCACACGCGCCCCAATCGCCCCCGATCCGCGGCACGCCCGAAGAGGTGCCGCAACCGAGGATCGTCAGCTTCACGGCTTCGCTTTCCCGAACAAACTGAAGAAGTTGGCGGCGGTCCGATCCATCAGCGCCTGCGTGTCCTCGCCGCGCAAATTGGCGATGAACGCCGCCGTATCGGCCACGAACGCCGGTTCGCCGGGCTTGCCCCGGTGCGGCACCGGCGCGAGGAACGGCGCATCGGTCTCGATCAGCATACGATCGCCGGGCAAGGTCGCGACCGTTGCCTGCAGCTCGCGCGCATTCTTGAACGTCACGATGCCTGCGATCGAGATATAAAGCCCCAGATCCAGCATCTTCTCGGCGAAGCCCGCGCTGGCGGTGAAGCAGTGGATCAAAGCGGGATAGGCCCCCTTCCCCATTTCCTCGCCGATGATCGCCGCCGTATCCTCCTCGGCGTCGCGCGTGTGGACGATCAGCGGCAGCCTGGTCTCGCGCGCCGCCGCGATATGCGCGCGGAAGCTCTTCTTCTGCTGCTCGCGATCCGAATGATCGTAATAATAATCGAGGCCGGTCTCGCCGATGCCGACCACCCTGGGATGCTGCGCGGCCGCGATCAGCTTGGCGGCGTCGACATCCGGATGCTCGTCCGCCTCGTGCGGATGGATGCCGACCGACGCCCACACGTCCGGCTCGCGCTCGGCGATCGCGATCACCTCATCCCATTCGCGCTCGCGCGTCGAGATGCACAGCATGCCCGTCACGCCGCGCGCGCGGGCGCGTTCCAGCACTGCCGCCTGATCCTCGACCAGGCCCTTATAATTGAGGTGACAGTGGCTATCGATCAGCATCAGGCCGCCGGTTCTATCCAACGCGGGAAAACGCCCTGCGGCGCGGGAAGCTGCGTGCCGGGCACGATCGGCGTGCCGATCGCGGCGAAATCGCGCGAATCCGCATCCTGGCCGAGCAGATCGAGCAGCGCGTCCGCGCTCGCCGGGATCGCCCAGCGCGCGAGGATCGCGAGGATCCGCACCGCCTCCGCCGTCCAATAGAGCACACCGTCCGCCATCGCCGGATCTTCCTTGCGCAGCGACCAGGGCGCCATGTCGGCGAAATAGCGGTTGGCGAGCGCCACGCCGTCCCACACGACCTCGAGTGCGCGGTTGAGCGCCAGATCGTCGAACGCACCGTCGACGCGCTCCAGCAAGGCGCCGAGGCCGAGCTGATCGTGCGCCGGACCGGGTGCCGGAACGACGCCGTCGCAATTCTTGGTGATAATCGACAGACAACGCTGCGCCAGATTGCCGATCCCGTTGGCGAGATCGGCGTTGCAGCGCGTGACGATCGCCTCGTGGCTATAGCTGCCGTCCTGCCCGAAGCTGACCTCGCGCAGCAGGAAATAGCGCAGCTGATCGACGCCGTAGAGCTGCGCCATCTCGACCGGATCGACGACATTGCCGACAGACTTCGACATCTTCTCGCCCTTGTTGAGCAGGAAGCCGTGGCCGAACACCTGTTTGGGCAGTTCGAGACCCGCCGACATCAGGAAAGCCGGCCAATAGACCGCGTGGAAGCGGACAATGTCCTTGCCGATGATGTGCAGATCGGCCGGCCAGCGCCCGAAACCGTTGCCGCCCTCGCCCGGATAGCCTGCGCCGGTCAGGTAATTGGTCAGCGCATCGACCCACACATACATCACATGGCCCGGCGAATCCGGCACCGGCACGCCCCAATCGAAGCTTGTGCGCGAGATGGAGAGGTCGGAAAGCCCGCCTTTAACGAAGCTCATTACCTCATTGCGGCGGCCTTCGGGGCGGATGAAGTCCGGATTTGCCTCGTAATGGGCGATCAAACGGTCCGCATAAGCCGACAATTTGAAGAACCAGCTCTCCTCCACGGTCCATTCAACGGGCGTTCCCTGCGGCGAAAGCTTCTCTCCGTCGGCCCCTTCGGACAGCTCTTCCGCGCCGTAAAACGCCTCGTCGCGGACCGAATACCAGCCCTCGTAACGCCCCAGATAGATGTCGCCATTGGCCGCCATCGCACGCCAGATCGCCTGGCTCGCGGCATAATGATCAGGCTCGGTGGTGCGGATGAAGCGATCGAACGAGACATTCAAAGCCTCGTCCATCTCCCGGAAAAGCGAAGACATTTCATCGGCAAGCACTTTGGCCGAAACGCCCCGCTTGGCGGCCGTCTGCGCCATCTTCAGCCCATGCTCGTCGGTGCCGGTCATGAAGAAAACATCGCGGCCCTGCATCCGCCGGTAACGCGCGATCGCATCGGCGGCGATCGCCTCATAAGCATGCCCGATATGCGGCCGCCCATTGGGATAGGAAATTGCGGTGGTGATGTAGAAAGGCTCGGCCATGCGGCTAGCCTTTAACGGCGCTCTCCGACGGAGCAAGCTTCGCCACCAGCCCGGCAATCTCCACCACGGTCATAGTGGGGTCGAGCGACTGGCGTACCGCCCGGTCGGCTATGTCGCGCGCCTGCCGCCATAGAGCGACGGCTTCATTCATATCCTGACGCCCGCGCCGCGCCTCAGCCGCGATCCTTGAGGGCGCACGCTCCAGAAACGCCTCATACCGCTCCTGCGCGCTCTTGAGGCCGAGCGTGCGGCCGAGCGCGGTGCGCAGCGCATTGGTGGCGTCGCCATGCTGCGCGAGCTTTTCGATCGCGGCATCCAGCCCGGATATGTCGAGCCCGGCGAAGCGGATCGCATGGCCGGGCGCGCCAGCGGCTACGCGCACCAGACTGTCGAGTTCGCCCTCGTCCGCATCGGGTAGCGCACGGCGAAGGACGACACGCACCGCCTGGTCTTCGAGCGGCCCGAACCGTAGCAGGCGGCAACGCGAGCGGATCGTCGGCAGCAATCGCCCCGGCGCGTGGCTGACCAGCAGGAAAATCGTCCCCGCGGGTGGCTCTTCCAGATTCTTGAGCAAGGCATTGGCGCCGCCGCGCTCCATATCGTCGATCGCGTCGATCACGACGACACGGCGCGGCGACAGGCTGGGCGTGTTCGCGAACAAAGGTTGGAGGCTGCGCACTTGATCGACCGTGATCGAACGCGCCAGCTCTTCCGAACTGGGCTTGGGCAGCCGCTCCAGCAGCTTGAAATCCGGGTGCGATCCCGCTTCGAGCAACGACACGATCCGGTGATCGTCGGGTACGTCGAACCTGTCTTTCGACACGGCGGGGCCAGCCGCATCCGCGAGCAGCCAGCGTGCGGCGGCCAGCGCGAAGCTCGCCTTGCCGACACCCTGCGGCCCGGCGAGCAGCCAGGCGTGGTGCATTCGTCCGGAGCGTGCGGCGTCGAGGAAAGCTTCGACCGCTTCGTCCTGGCCGATGATCACAGCAAATCCCCAAGCGCGTTTAGGAGGCGTTGAGTCACCACTTCCTGCTCGCCATCTGCATCGATTATTCTGAAGCGAATAGGATCGGCTAAAGCCATTTCATGGAAGCTTTGCACGACACTGCCGTGATAATCGCCGCTGCGCTTCCCAAAGCGGTCAAGCTGGCCTTGATCGCGGGCAAACTCTCGAAATGCGGCCTGAAAGGTGTCCATCTCGAGCAGCAAGGTTCGGTCTGGCAGCAAGCCGGCGCTGCCGACTTCATGCAGCGCGCGGATCGCGTCCGCGCCGAGTCCGTCAGCGCCGCCCTGATAGGCGATCGAGCTGTCGACGAAACGGTCGCACAACACCCATTTTCCCGCCTCCAGCGCGGGGAGGATGGTCTTGTACACATGGTCGGAGCGCGCAGCCGCGAACAACAAGGCTTCGGCGCGCGCGCCCCAGCGATCGGCGCCGCCCTCCAGTAGCAAGGCGCGGATCGCTTCCGCGCCCGCGCTGCCGCCCGGCTCGCGCGTCTCGACCACCTCCAGCCCGCGACCGCGCAACGCCGCCGCCAGCGCGCGGGCCTGGGTCGATTTGCCGACCCCTTCCCCGCCCTCGAGGCTGATGAAGCGGCCGCGAGCGCTTCCGCTCATGCCATCCCGAACAGGTGGCGCAGGCCGCCCATCACGCGATCGAAGAAGCCGGCGCTGCCGACATCGGCCGCGGCGACCAGCGGCATCACCTGCGGCGGGCCATCCGACGTACGCACGATCAAGTCGGCGACATGATCGCCCTTCTTGATCGGCGCCTTGAGCGGGCCGTCATAGGCGACGGACATCTTGATATCGCCACCCAGTCCGGTCGGTTGCGTCACCGCCAGGTTGCGCGGCGCGACCAGGCCGACTTCGCGCGCGTTACCGAGCTGCACCTTCGCGGTCGCGACCTGGCTGCCGCTGGCGAAAAGCGGTTTGGACTGCCAGGCGTGCAGCCCCCAGTTCATGAACTTGACCGATTCATCGATCCGCTGATTGAACGAAGTCAAACCCGACACGACCATCACCAGCCTTCGGCCGTTCTGTTCTGCGGATCCGGTGAAGCTGAAGCCTGATTCCTCGGTGTGGCCGGTCTTGAGCCCATCGGCGCCGGCAACACGGCCCAGCAACGGGTCGCGATTGGCCTGGGTGATATCCGCCCCCGAGCCCATCGTCTTGCCCCACGTGAAATTCGGGCGGCTGTAGAATTGTTTGTAGAGATCCGGGAAGTTCTGGATCGTCGCGGTCGCGAGCGTGGAAAGGTCGCGTGCGGTGACATAGGTCACGCCGCCATCCGGCCAGCCGTTCGACGTGCCGAAATGACTATTGTTGAGGCCAATATCCTTGGCGCGCTGGTTCATGATCGCGGTGAAGGCGGGCTCGGTCCCGGCGATATGTTCGGCCAGCACGACGCAGGCGTCATTACCGGACAGCGTGATGATGCCGAGCAGCAGGTTGGCGACCGAAACCTGTTCACCAGGCGACAGGAACATCGTTGACCCTGCGGCGGGGCCGTGCCACTTCTTCCACGTCTCCGGGTTCACGGTCGCCATGTCGTTGAGGTGCAATTGCCCCTTCTTGATCATGTCGAACGCGACATAGACGGTCATCATCTTCGCCAGCGACGCCGGCGGGATCCGTTGATCGGCATTCTTCGAATACAAAGTCGCGCCCGACGACAGATCCTTCATGAAGGCCACGGTCGCGGGCGTGTCGAACGGCGGCGCGACGGCCTGGCCGGGAATGGCAACAAGCGCGGAAGCGACGAGGGCGAAAGCGATGGTGCGGAAGCGCGTCATGGTCATCCCGTTATGATTTCGCCCTTGATAGCGCCCGCCATCGCGTCGCGCCAAGCATCTATCTGACGATCGCATCCGCCAGCACGCCGACCGACATGGCGTAGAAGTTCGAGCAGTTATAATCGAGGATCGCGCGGTAATTGGTGGTGAGCAGATAAGCGGTCATGCCGGGACCATCGGGCTCCAGCAGCGTCGCGAGCTCGGTGTCGGCGGGGGCCGGATAGCCGGCGACGATCACGCCTTTCGCCTTCCATTCGCCGATCGTCAGCCAGCGGCTGAGGCGCGCATGGACGCGCGGGCAGCGCGGCGACACGAGCGTGGTGCGGATCGCCGCCCGATCGAAATCGCTCGGGAGTGTCGCCGCGACGCCCCACGGCGTATTCGGCTTCCAGCCGGCTTCGCGCAGATAGGCCGCGATCGAGGCGAGCGTATCGGCATCATTGGTCCAGATATCGGCCTTGCCGTCGCCGTCGCCGTCGGTGCCGATGCGCAGATAGGTGCTGGGCAGGAATTGGGGATAACCGGTCGCGCCCGCCCAGCTGCCCTTCATCTCGGCGCGGGTGAAGCCCTGGTCGATCAGCTTGAGCGTCGCGATCAGTTCGGCGGTGAACAATTCGCGCCGCCGCCCATCATAAGCGAGCGACGCGAACGACCGGATCAGGTCGAAACTGCCGGTGTAGATGCCGTAGCCAGTCTCCAGTCCGAAGATGGCGAGCGCGACGTTCCCCGGCACGCCCATCCTCGCCTGATTGCCCGCGAGCTGCGCGGACAGCATCTGATAGCGCGTCTGGCCCTTCTCGATATGCGCCTGGTCGACATGGCTGCGGCGGTACGGCGCGAAATCCATCGGCCCCGGCTGTCCGCTGGTGACCGCCCCACCCGGTTGCGAACGATCGAAATGGATCACGCGCGAATTGAAGGTCAGGCCCGCCGTCTCGCGGTCGAACGTCTCGGGCTTGACGCCCTCGGCGATCGCGCGAGCCCGCAGGCCCTGAACGAAGGCAGTGAAGGCCGCATCGGCCGCCGATGGCGCGTCTGGCGCTACATCGGGCGCGGCCGGCTGATCCGCAGCCGGCGGCGCATCCTGGGCGCCTGCCTCGCCACCCGGCGCGTTCTGCGCGATGGCCGGGGCGGCGCAGACCAAGGCCAGCGTCAAAGCGGATCTTCGAAGAAATGGGATCATCCCCTGCCCCTGCCACAGACTGGGCGATGACGGAATCCCGCTTATCCCGGCATCGCAACGCTTGCGCGCAACGCCAGTCGCCACGATAAGCGCCCGCGCCTGGACAGGTGGCCGAGTGGTTTAAGGCAGCGGTCTTGAAAACCGCCGTGCGGGTGACCGTACCGTGGGTTCGAATCCCACCCTGTCCGCCATATGGAGCAACGCGTGACCGACATCCTCTACCGCTCGCGTGCGCTAGAGGTGAAACGCGTCGTCGCGGGCGACGGGCACCGTCAGGTCGTCACCTTCGATTCCTACCATGAACCGCGCGGCATCGATCGCCCCGGCTTCGGCGAGGCCTTCTTCCAGACCGAAGGCATCACCACGATCCATGTCATGACGCATGGCAACGACTGGTTTCAATACCCTGAAATGACGTCTGTATTGTTACTGATCCGGCAGGCCTGCGTCGGTGCGGGACGGCTGCTCTGCTATGGGTCGAGCATGGGCGGCTATGCCGCCTTGCGCTTCGCGGGCGAGGTTGGTGCGCATGCCGCGCTGGCGCTGTCGCCGCAATTCTCGCTCGATCCGCGCAAGGTGCCATTCGAGACGCGCTGGGCGCCCGAGCGGCGCCGGATCCGCTTCCTCAACAGCCTCGACGGCGCGATCACGCCGGGACCGCGCATGATCCTCGCGTACGACAGCACGCTGGAGGCCGACCGCCGCCATGCCGAGCTGCTGGCGGCGGAAACCGATATGATCCGGTTGCCGCTGCCTTATGCAGGCCACCCGGTCGGTGGTTTCCTCAACGATACGCGGCTGCTGCGGCCACTGGTGTTGACCGCACTCGATGGCAGCTTCGATCCGGCGCGTTTCCGCCGCGCCGCACATGCCCGGCGGACCGGATCGGCCCATTGGCTGGCTAACCTCGCCGAACGGCAGCCCGGCGCGCGCGGTGGCACCAGCATCGCCCTCGCCCGCCGCGCGGTGGAGCTGGCACCCGATCATGCCAGCCTGCACGACGTATTGGCACGGCGGCTTGCCGCCGCCGGGCGCTATGGCGAGGCGGTTGCGGTCCATCATCAGGCGATCGCGATCGAGCCGATCGTCGATTATCTGTGGGGCCTCTCCAAGACGCTCCATGCCTCCGGCGATGTCGCAGGCGCGCTGGGCGTGGCGGAACAGCTGCAGCAGCTCGCGCCGCGTACCGCCGGCTATCATGCCTGGGCGGCGCGGTTGCGCGAGGCGCAGGGCGATCTGCCGGGCACCTTGACGGAGCTGCGCAAGGCGCTCCGCCAGGATAGAGGCAATCGCGGCTATCGCTTCCAGGTCCGCCAATTGTCCTGGCGGCTGCGGCTCTCGCGCTGGCGCGGAGCTTTATTCGGCGGTTGAGACGCGACGCGCTCGGCGGCGATCGGCGAGGATCGCGAACGGCCACGCTATGATCAGGCCGACGACCGCCGCGATCATGTCGGCGAACCAGTCGTCCCATTCGGCGTCGCGATGGATGATCGGCACGGCCTGACTGAGCTCGATGAAGGCGCCGAACGCGGCCATCGCCAGGAACAGCCGGAAAACCGGAATACGCGGATAGGCCGCACGCGCCAGGAAGGTGATCGTGAAGAAGGCGATCATGTGGTTGAGCTTGTCCCAGGCCGACAGGCTGAACGCGTCGCGCCCGGGAATGATGGCATCCACATAAGCGAACAGAGTCGCGCCCCAGAAGGCGAACACGAACAGACGGCGCAACGGAGACATGCCGGCGCCATGCCCGCTGGGGCCTGCAAGGTAAAGGCAGCGCGTTGGCCGACCACGTTTACCTTCGATAGACGCGCAAAAACCGGCGGAGATCGTTTTGCCGATCGCCGCCGGACGATCCAGGCGCTCCGGAGCTGGAAAGCCCCGGACGCCTGGTTCAATTATTGGCGGTCTTACTTCTTGGCGAGGCTGAGGCCGCCGAAGCGCTTGTTGAAGCGCGCGACCTGACCACCCTGATCGAGCAGATGGCCGCGCCCGCCGGTCCACGCCGGGTGGACGGTCGGGTCGATGTCGAGCTGCAGCGTGTCGCCTTCCTTGCCCCAGGTGGAGCGCGATTCGAACACGGTGCCGTCCGTCATCTGGACCTTGATCAGGTGGTAATCGGGATGAATATTCTGCTTCATGTCGTAAATCCTTGGGAGTGGCTGGTTTCCGACCAGCCGGAAGGAAGCGGCGCCTTTATAGCGTCGTCGTCAAAAAGGGAAGGCCTGCGGTCTCAGGCTGCGGCGGAAGGCGGATCCGCGATCATCGCGGTGAAATTGGCCTGCGCGACAACCTTGCCCTCGATCACCGCGCGGCCGGCGAATTTGCACACGCTCGCGCGCTTCTGGACGAACTCGACCTCGAGCCGCAGCAGCACGCCCGGTTCCACCGGTGCGCGGAACTTGGCTTCGTCGATCGCCATGAAATAGACCAGCTTGCCCGACCCGGCGAGGCCGAGGCTTTCGACCGCGAGCACGCCCGCCGCCTGCGCCAGCGCTTCGACGATCAGCACGCCCGGCATGATCGGACGACCCGGAAAATGCCCCTGGAAGAAGCTTTCGTTGATCGTCACCGCCTTGATCGCGACGATGCGCTGGTCGATCACGAGTTCCTCGACCCGGTCGACCAGCAGCATCGGATAGCGATGCGGCAGCGCCGCCATCACCCGACCGATGTCGAGTGGGCCGAGCACTGCCGCTTCGCCGCCTTCGCTCATCAGCGGCCGGGGCCTGCGGCCGGGGCCGGCGCGGTCGGCAGGACGATGCTCGGGTTCGGGAAGCTCGCGTCGAGGCGCTGGATCACCACGGTGGTGACGTCATTCGCCGGATCGGCAGCCAGGACCGAGCCCTTCGGCACGACCACGTCGGCCTTGCGCTCGCCACGGACCTGCTCGGCGAGCGGCGTGACATGGTCGACGATCTGCGACTGGACGTAGCGGCCGACGGCCTGGACTTCCTGGTCGAGCTGCTGGAGCGCGTCCTGCGCGGCCTGGGCGCGTTCGCCGGCCGAACGGGCGGCGCTGATCTGTGCCGGGGTCGGCTGCGCCGGGGCCTTGACCGCCTGCGCCGCGGAAGCCGCCGCATTATAGGCCTGGACCGCGGTGTTGAACGCGGTCTGACGCTGCTGGATCAGCGCGTCATACTTGGCGTGCAGCTGCGAATTGCCGCTCTTGGCCGCGGCCGAGTCCTGGAACACGCGGGCAAAATCGACGGTGAGCACCTCACCGGCGGCAAACGCCGGGGCGGCGGTGGCGGCGAGCAGGACGGCGGCCGCCGAAAGCTTGAGCATGGTCTTCATCAGAATTGGGTTCCTACGTTGAAAGTGAAGAGTTTCGTGTCATCGCCACGATGTTTAATGATCGCCTTGGCCATATCGATACGGAACGGACCGAACGGCGAATTCCAGTTCACGCCGATACCAATCGACAGGCGCGGTTTCCAGGTATCGCCGAGGAATTGTTCCTGGAAGCCGGCGATGTTGCTGCCGAACGGCGTCAGACCGGCCGGGCAGGTCGTGCCGGCGGGCACGCTTTGCGCGGGCAGTGTATTGGTGTCGTTGCCGTTGGAATCGACGCACTGGCGCGTCCCGTCGGTGTTGAGCTGCTCGCGGAACTGGCCGGAGGGGCCGGTGTCGATCAGCGCCGGCTTTTGCGTGCCGAACACCGAACCGATATCCGCGAAGATCGACGGGCGGATGCCCAGTTCCTTGACCGCGTTGCCAAGCGGAAGCTGCGCTTCGAGTTTGCCGAAATAATATGCGCGGCCGCCGAGCGCGTCGTCGCTCATCTGGCTGCGGTCGGTGACGAGCGTGCCGTCCGTATTATAGGGCACGCGCAGCACGCGCGGACCGAGCCCGCGAATGTCGAAGCCGGCGAAATCGGGCTCACCCAGATAGAAACGGTCGGTCAGGCGGACCTTGTCGATCCCCGGCCCCTTCCCGCTTTCGAGCGACTGGACATAACCGCCCTCGGCATTGGCCGAGACGACGAAACCGAACACCGTCCAATATTTATGGCCCTCGAACTTGGAGCGGACATAACGGACGCTGCCGCCCAGCCCGGCCAGATCCTGGCTGATGAAGAAGCGCATGCCGTGGGTTGGATGGATACGGTCGTTCAAATTGTCGAACACCAGGCTGTAGCCGAGCGACGAGGTGGTCCGATTGCCGATCGCGTCGCACAGATAGCGGCCGGCGAGGATCGGATCGCAATGCGTCGTGCCGGTGCCGTCGAGCGTGCCGTCGGGATTGTAGGGCGTGTAGAAGGTCGACTTGTCGAGCGAGACATTGTCGAGGCTGAGGCCATAGCGCAGCGCCATCGACCAAAATTCGGTCAGCGGCACGCCCGCCCGGATCTGGAAGCCGGTCGTCGCCTCGTCATAGGTCGTGTGGCGATCGGTGTTCACATAGTTGAACGAATTATAGTCGCGCCGGAACAGGTCGACGCCGAGCGCGATATTGTGATCGAACAGATAAGGCTCGGTGAAGCCGAGATTGACCGACTTGTTGTAGATCGACCAATCGACGCCGGCGCGGACCTCCTGGCCCTTGCCCATCAGGTTCGCCTGCTCGATTTGCGCGCTGACGATGAACTTTTCGAGGCTCGAATAGCCGGCCGAGACCTGGAGCGAACCGGTCGATTTCTCTTCGAGGTTGCTCTCGAGGATGACGCGATCGGGCGTGGAGCCCGGCTTCTGCTCGACTTCGAGCTTGTCCTGGAAATAGCCGAGGCTCTGGATGCGGTCGCGCGACCGCTTGACGCGGAAGCCGTTGAAGGCATCGCCTTCGGCCAGACGGAATTCGCGGCGAACGACCTTGTCGCGCGTGATCGTGTTACCGTTGATGTTGACCGCTTCCACATAGACGCGCGGTGCGTCCGAGAGCTGGAAGGTGATCGTCATCGTCTTCGCGTCTTTGTCGCGATCGTACTTCGGGTTGGTATCGGCGAAGGCGTAGCCGAGCGTGCCCGCGGTCTCGTTCAGAACGTCGAGCGTATCTTCGACCGTCTTGGCGTTATACCATTGGCCGGCCTTGATCTTGACCAGATATTTGAGCGCCTCGGGCCGCAGGTCGCGGATCGCGCTTTCGATCTTGGGGGCGCCGAACTTGTAGCGATCGCCTTCGTCGACGACGTAGGTGATGATGAAATCGCGCTTGTCGGGCGTCAGCTCGGCCACCGCCGACACGACGTGGAAGTCGGCATAGCCGTTGGTCAGGTAGAATTGGCGCAGTTTCTGCTGGTCGTAGGCGAGACGATCGGGATCGTAGCTCGTACCCTGCGAGAAGATATGGAGCAGGCTCGCCGTCTTGGTCGCCATTTCGGCGCGCAGGCGGCTGTCCTTGAAATGCGCGTTGCCGATGATGTTGATGCGGCGGACGCGCGACTTCTGGCCTTCGTGGATCTCGAACACGACATCGACGCGATTCTGGTCGAGCAGCACCATCTTGGGCTCGACCGTCGCGGCATAGCGCCCCTGACGTTTATAGAGCTCGATAATGCGGGTGACGTCCGCGCGGGCCTTGGAACGGGTGAAGATCTGGCGCGGCGCGAGCTTGATCTCGGGCCGGATCTTGTCTTCCTTGATCCGCTTGTTGCCCTCCAGCACGATCCGGTTGATCACCGGATTCTCGCGCACCTGGATAACCAGATTGCCCGTATCGGCGCCGGAGATGATCGCGTCGGCGAACAATTCGGAGCCATAAAGGTCCTTGATCGCCTGATCGAGATCAGCATTGGTATAGCTGTCGCCCGGGTGCAGCTTGACATAGGAACGGACCGTATCGGGCTCGAGCCGCTGGTTGCCCGTAACCTCGATCGAATGGATAACCTTGGTTACCGGCAGCGGCGCTGGCGCCGCCGGCGCGCTGACCGGGGCTGGCGCGGCAGCCGGTGCCTGCGCTGCGGCGGGCATGCCCGCCAGCGCTGTTCCGATCAATAATGCGCTCGCCAGCCGGCCAGATGCACGTCGCCCGTCGCTGGTCATGAATTCCGTCACGCAACCCCGCCCTTCACCTTAAATTTGCTCTTGAACCGGGGCTTTTTGGCCGGCGCGGAACGCCCTGCCCTATCCCCGTCAGCCGATCAAGCCGGCAAGCTTCCGCCAGAGCCCGAAAGAGCCGAGATCGTTGACGGTCACGAACAGCATGAATCCCAGCAACAAAGCAAGTCCCGACCGGAATGCCCATTCCTGTGCCTGCGCGGGCAACGGCCGGCGGCGGACGCCTTCGATAAGGTAGAAGAAAAGATGACCGCCATCGAGAAGAGGGATTGGCAGAAGGTTGATGAAGCCCAGATTAATCGAGATGAGCGCCATGAAGCGGATGAAGGGCAGCCAGCCGATGCTGACCGCGGTTCCGGAGAATTGCGCGATCTTCAGCGGTCCGCCCAATTCCTTGGCGGAACGTTCCCCGCCCAATATCTGACCGATCACGTCGGTGATCGTCTGGACCGTATGCCCGGTCTCGCGGAACGCTTCGACCACGGTCGTGACCGGGCCGGTATGGATCTGCTCCTGCGAGGCGGCGACCACGCCGAGCAGGCCAATCTCGATCTTGTTGCCGGCTGGATCGACCAGTTCCTGGACCTTGGGCGTCACCGGCACGGTCAGCTGGCGGCCCCCGCGATCGATCAGCAGGTCGATATGGATGTGCGGACGCAGCGCGATCATCTGCGCCATGTCTTCGAAGCGCGACACTGAACGCCCCGCGACGCGAAGCACGCGATCCCCAGGCTGGATGCCTGCTTCAGCAGCGGCGGAGCCGGGGATGACGTTCGAGATGAGCGTCGGCGTCTGCGGGACGCCCATCACGCCGAAATAGACGATGAAGATGGTGATGGCGGTGATGAAATTGGTGATCGGGCCGGCCGCGACGATCAGGAAACGCTGCCACACGGGCTTGCCCTGCAGCGTCTTGGCCTTCTCCTCCGGCGGAAGGGCTTCCCAGGCGGGATCGGGCGTGCTCGCGGGGCCCATGTCGCCACGGAACTTGACGTAGCCGCCGATCGGCAGCGCGGAGACTTTCCAGCGTGTGCCTCTCTTGTCGGTCCAGCCGAACAATTCGCGGCCCATGCCGATCGAGAACATATCGGCCTGTACGCCGAATATGCGGCCAGCAAGATAATGGCCCATCTCGTGCACGAACACGAGCGGACCGATCACGGCGACGAAGCCGAGAACGGTGATGATGATCGAAAGCAGGTGGGTCATGCCGCCTGCCGCTCCAACGCACGTGCCGCTACTCGCCGTGTCTCTGCGTCGATCATCAGAGCCTCGTCGATCGTCTCGGGTGAGCGGGGGTCATAGCGCGAAAGGACTTTATCAACGATTAAGGCGATGTCGAGGAAGCCGATCCGGCCGTCCAGGAAGGCGGCGACCGCCTCTTCGTTGGCGGCGTTGAGCACGCCGGGACGCGCGCCGCCGGCCGCCAGCACCTGCAAGGCGAGGCCAAGCGCGGGGAATCGGTTGAAATCGGGCTCTTCGAAGTCGAGTCGGGCGACCTTCGCCAGATCGAGCGGCGCGCACGGCGTCGCCATCCGCTCGGGCCAGGCCAAAGTATGCGCGATCGGGGTGCGCATATCCGGCGGCCCAAGCTGCGCGAGCGTGGATCCGTCGATATATTCGACCAGCGAGTGCACCACCGATTGCGGGTGGATAAGCACCGACAGCCGCTCATGCCCGACCGGGAAGAGGTGATGCGCCTCGAT
>NZ_DATHFV010000203.1:0-2469 GCF_035317925.1 Sphingomonas sp. | reverse complement strand
CTCGAAGGCCTACCTTTATGCGGGCGTCGAGATACGTTGGCGCTGCGATGCCGAGCTGATCGGCGACGACACGCCCGCCGAAGCCACCTTCCAGTTCCCCGGTGGCCTCGCCGACCATCTGCGCGAGCAATTGGGTGCCCGCGAATGCGCGACCGCCGAGCCTTTCATCGGCCGGCAGGACTTCCCGAACGGCCAGGGCTCGGTCGAATGGGCAGTCGCCTGGCCGATCTATTCGGAAGGCTCGTACAGCTATTACTGCAATACCATCCCGACCCCCGACGGCGGCACGCACGAGCAGGGCCTGCGCGCGGCGCTGATCAAGGGCCTGCGCGGCTTCGCCGAGCTGGTCGGCAACAAGAAAGCCAAGGACCTCGCGCCCGAAGACGTCGTCACCGACGTCGAGCTGATGCTGTCGGTCTTCATCCGCGATCCGCAATTTCAGTCGCAGACCAAGGACCGGCTGACCTCGCCCGAGGCGGCGCGGCTGGTCGAGAATGCGGTGCGCGACCATTTCGATCATTTCCTGTCGGACAATATGGAGCGCGGGCGCGCTTTGCTCGGCTTCTGCCTCGATCGGATGGACGAACGGCTGAAGCGTCGCGCCGAGCGCGAGGTGAAGCGCAAGACCGCGACCTCGGGCCGCAAGCTGCGTCTGCCGGGCAAGCTCACCGATTGTGCCAATGACGATCCCGAAGGCACCGAAATCTTCATCGTCGAGGGCGACAGCGCGGGCGGCTCCGCCAAGCAGGCCCGCGACCGCAAGACGCAGGCGATCCTCCCCATCCGCGGCAAGATATTGAACGTCGCCAGCGCCACCGCCGACAAGATCCGTGGCAATCAGGAAATCGCCGACCTCACGCTCGCCTTGGGCTGCGGCGTACGCGAAAAGTGCGATGCGGCGGCTTTGCGCTACGAGAAGATCGTGATCATGACCGACGCCGATGTCGACGGCGCGCATATCGCGACCCTGCTGATGACTTTCTTCTTCCAGGAAATGGCGCCGATCGTGCGCGAGGGCCGCGTCTATCTGGCGCAGCCGCCTTTGTTCCGGCTGACCGCGGGCGGCAAGAGCCTCTACGCCATGGATGAGGAAGCCCGCGCGGCGATCGAGGCGAACGAATTCAAGGGCAAGAAGGTCGAAGTGTCACGCTTCAAGGGCCTGGGCGAGATGAACCCCCAACAGTTGCGCGAAACCACGATGGACAAGAAGACGCGGACCCTGATCCGCATCACCCTGCCGCAGGAATATGAGGAGCGGCGCGGCACGGTCGATCTGGTCGAGCGGCTGATGGGCAAGAATCCAGAACACCGCTTCGCCTTCATCCAGGCCAATGCCGCGGCGGTCGAGGAAGACGCGATCGACGCCTGATTTTTGGGGGAAGACTGATGATGCGCGCTTCCACAATCGCCGCCATCGCCGCGATCGGGCTGGCGACGCCCGTGACGGCGCAGAATGCGGCCCCCGCGCTCACCGGCCGCGCGCATGATCTCATCGCGGTGCTCAACGGCACCGTCACCCCGGACAGCCTGTTCTCCTCCACCTTCCTCGCCCAGATACCGGCGGAGAAGGTCACGCAGATCGGGAGCCAGCTCTCAGCCGCGTTCGGCAAGGCACTGACCGTCGCCGATCTGCGGCAGGTCGGCCCCAACGCCGCCAAAATCACGATCGCCTACGAACATGGCACGATCGACATGGACCTCGTGATCGATACCGATCCGCCCAACCAGATCGTCGGCTGGCGGATCCATCCGCCGTCCGCGGGCACAAAAACGCCCGATCAGGCGATCGCGGCGCTGCACGCGTTTCCCGGCAAGACCGGATTCGTCGTCGCCAAATTGGGTGATGGCGCCCCGCGGATCCTGGCGGGCAGCGACACCGATCGCCCGCTCGCGATCGGATCGGCGTTCAAGCTCGTCATCCTCGCCGAGCTGGTGCGCGAAGCCAATGCGGGCGAACGGAAGTGGAGCGATATGGTCACGCTCGACGGGCGCGAACTGCCCGGCGGTACCTATACGCAGATGCCGGCGGGCACGAAGGTCACCCTGCTCGAACTCGCGCAGAAGATGATCTCGATCAGCGACAACAGCGCCACCGACATCTTGCTGACCACCCTGGGCCGCGCAAAGATCGAGGCGATGCTGCCCGTCGTCGGCGTCAGCGATCCGGCGCGGAACCGGCCCTATTTGACCACGCTCGAAATGTTCAAGATCAAGGGCACGCCCGGCGGACGTTTCACGACCCCATGGCCCAAGCTCGACGAAGCCGGCAGACGGGCCTTGCTCAAGCAGGTCGATGCGACCCCGATCAGCGCGCTCGACCCGCAGCTCTTCAAGGACGGCAAGCCGATCCTGATCGATGCGGCGGAATGGTTCTTCTCGCCCGCCGATCTCGTCCGCGTCATGGATTGGCTGCGCAAGCATAGCGAAAGCGGTCCCGGTGCCGAGGCGCGCAACATCCTCGCGATCAAC
>NZ_DATHFV010000202.1:0-21639 GCF_035317925.1 Sphingomonas sp. | reverse complement strand
GCCGTCGGACCGAATTGAGAGGAGGCTGACATGGCCGAGAAGATCTTGCTCGCGATCGATCAGGGGACGACGTCGACCCGTTCGATGAGCTTCGATACGCAGGGCCGGCCGCGCAAGGTCGCCCGGCAGGAATTCACGCAGCATTATCCGCAGCCCGGCTGGGTGGAACATGACGTCGAGGATATCTGGCGGGATACCCAGGCCACGCTCCGCCAGGTCGCCGAGGAGGACAAGGGCGCGGTCCAGGCGATCGGCATCACCAACCAGCGCGAGACGGTGGTGGTGTGGGATCGCGCGACCGGCGAGGCGATCCACAAGGCGATCGTCTGGCAAGACCGCCGCACCGCGAAGCTCTGCGCGGAGCTGAAGAAGCAGGGCTATGAGAAGATGGTCCGCAAGAAAACGGGCCTGCTGCTCGATCCCTATTTCTCGGGCACCAAGCTCAAATGGCTGCTCGACAATGTGAAGGGCGCGCGCAAACGCGCCGACAAGGGCGAGCTCGCCTTCGGCACGATCGACAGCTTCCTTTTGTGGCGGCTGACCGGCGGCAAGGTCCACGCGACCGACGCCTCCAACGCCTCCCGCACCTTGCTCTACGACATCCACAAGGGCCAATGGGACGCCGATCTGCTCAAGATGCTCGACATTCCCGAGAGCCTGCTGCCCGAGGTGAAGGATAACAGCACCATCTTCGGCGAGACCGAGAAGGGCTTGCTCGGCAAATCCGTGCCGATCGGCGGCATGGCGGGCGACCAGCAGGCTGCCGTCGTCGGCCAGGCCTGCTTCAATCCCGGCGACGCCAAATCCACCTACGGTACCGGCTGTTTCATGCTGCTCAACACGGGCAGCGAAGCGGTGACATCCAAGAACGGACTGCTCACCACGATCGCGTATTCGATCGGCGGCAAGACGACCTATGCGCTCGAAGGCTCGATCTTCGTCGCCGGCGCGGCGGTGAAGTGGCTGCGCGACGGGCTCGGCCTGATCCACCGCGCGTCGGACACCAACGATCTCGCCGCCCAGCTCGACGACAATCATGGCGTCTACATGGTGCCGGCCTTCGTCGGCCTCGGCGCTCCGCATTGGGATCCGGATGCGCGAGCGACGATCACCGGCCTCACCTTCGACGCGACCGGCGCGCACATCGCCCGCGCGGCGCTGGAATCGGTCGCCTACCAGACCGCCGATCTGGTGGATGCGATGGTGGCGGACGGCGCCCGCAATGCGCGCACGATCCGGGTCGATGGCGGCATGGCGGCGAACGACTGGTTCTGCCAGTTCCTGGCCGACATGCTCGGCGCCAAGGTCGAGCGTCCCGCCAATATCGAGACGACCGTGGCCGGTGCCGCCTTCCTCGCTGGTCTCGCGGTCGGCGTGTGGGACAAATTGGAAGATGTCGCCGCCGCGTGGAAGGAGGACCGCATCTTCGAGCCCGCGATGAAGAAGGGCCAGCGCAAGGCGCTCAAGGTGGGCTGGCAGGAAGCGCTCGCCCGCAGCCGTTCGAAGATCTGAGGCCCGGCGTCATGACCCAGGCGAGCGAAGTCGATCTGCTGATCATCGGCGGTGGCGTGAACGGCTGCGGCATCGCGCGCGACGCGGCTGGCCGCGGGCTGTCGGTGCTGCTGGTCGAGCGCGACGATCTCGCCGCGCATACCTCGTCGGCCAGCACCAAGCTGATCCATGGCGGGCTTCGCTACCTCGAATATTACGAATTCCGCCTCGTGCGCGAGGCGCTGGCCGAGCGCGAGGTGATCCTCGGCATCGCGCCGCATCTGGTGAAGCCGCTGCGTTTCGTGATGCCGCTGGTGGACGATATGCGCCCGGCCTGGATGATCCGCACCGGCCTGTTCCTCTACGATCATATCGGCGGCAAGACGAGCCTGCCCAAATCCGAAGGGGTCAAGCTGGAGGGCACGCCGTGGGGCGCGGGCCTTAAGCCTGTCGAGCGTGGCTTCATCTATTCGGACGCCTGGGTCGACGATGCG
This sequence comes from Sphingomonas sp., assembly GCF_035317925.1. Lineage (GTDB taxonomy): Bacteria > Pseudomonadota > Alphaproteobacteria > Sphingomonadales > Sphingomonadaceae > Sphingomonas_I. Next base: position 19,654 of record NZ_DATHFV010000202.1, on the reverse strand, counting down.
CGTCTGGTCGCGCTCAACGCGATTTCGGCGGCGGAGAAGGGCGCGACGATCCGCACCCACACCGGCTTCAAGGCGGCCAGGCGTGACGGCGACCGCTGGATCGCGACGCTTGACGACGGATCGGCTGTTTCGGCGCGCGCGATCGTCAACACCGCCGGGCCGTGGGTTTCGCGCGTGCTCGGCGACGTCGCCGGCGTGCATGCGGAATTGCCGCCGCGCCTCGTCAAAGGCAGCCACATCATCGTGCCGCGCATGTATGAAGGCGAGCACGCCTACATCCTCCAGAACGAGGACAAGCGGATCATCTTCGCTATCCCCTATGAGCGGGACTTCACCGTCGTCGGCACCACCGACAAGCCGTTCGAAGGCGATCCGTCCGCGCCGAAGATCGATCAGGACGAGATCGATTATCTGTGCAGCTCGATCAACCGCTACTTCGCCAAACCGATCGGCGAGAAGGACATCGTCCGCAGCTATTCGGGTGTGCGCCCCTTGTTCGACGATGGCGCCGAGGACGCCGCGGCGGTGACGCGCGATTATGTGCTGAAGCTCGGCACGAGCGAGGGGCCGCAATTGCTCTCCGCCTTCGGCGGCAAGATCACGACCTATCGCCGCCTGTCCGAACATGCGCTCGAAATGCTCGAACCCTTCCTGCCGGAAATGGGGCCGAGCTGGACCGGCGACGTGCCGCTCCCTGGCGGCGATCTGCCGGGCGGCGATTTCGAGGCCTTCCTGCTGATGGTGCGCGATCGCTGGCCGTTCCTGAGCGCCGACAATGCGGAGCGGATGGCGCGCGCTTATGGCACGCGTATCGCAATGGTGCTGGGCGATGCGACCGAGCTGGAGGATCTCGGCGGTGGGCTTTCGCTCCGCGAGATCGACTATCTCGTCACCCACGAATGGGCGCACACTGCTGAGGACGTTTTGTGGCGTCGCACGAAAATCGGTCTCCACACCGGTCCGGAGACGCTGGCAATAGTCGAGGCGCATGTGGCGACGCTGCTGGAAAAACTCTCCGTCTAGCGGAATGCATCCTCGATCAGTTTGACCGTCTCCGCCCAGGCTTTCGTATCCGGCGTGATCAGCTCGACATGGCCTTCGTCGGCGATGGTGATGCGGCGCACCCTGTGCTTGGCGGCATAGGCTGCGGCGAAATCGGGCGGGGCGATATGATCGACCGTGCCGTTGACCAGAAAGATCGGAATGTTCGGATTGGGCAGGCGCGCGGGCGACGTGTCGTAATAGACGTCGCGCCGGGCGGGCGAGGGCGTGCCGACGAGGCGCGGTACGGGATCATTGTCGCATGTATTGCCGGGCGGAATCGTCCCCGCCTCAAGATCGGGCAGCGCGCCGAGGCCGATCGCCGCCGTGAGCTTGAGCGGGTGCGGCGCGTAGAGCGGGCTGGTCTTGGGCAAGGCGCCGCGCGCCGCCAGCCAGAGCGCGAGATGGCCGCCCGCCGAATGGCCGACCGCGACGACATGATCGAGCCTCAGCCTATATTTCGCCGCGTTGGCGGCCAAAGCATCGGCCGCCTGCGCGGTGTCGCGGAAGGTGCCGGGATAACCGCCGCCGGGGCGATCGATGCCGCGATATTCCACATTCCACACCGCGATCCCGCGCTTGCGCAGATCGTCGGCGATCCAGTTCATGATGTCGGCCTTGGCGATCTCGGTCTGCCAGCAGCCGCCATGGATCATCAGCACGACCGGGTGCCGGCCACGCGATTGGGGCAGCCATAGTTCCACATGCTGCAGAGGATCGGCGCCATAAGCGATCGTCGCATCCGGCTTGGGCTGCGGCCGATTGAGCAGATCGGGCCACTGCATCGGCCGGGCGAGCGCCGGTAGCGCCATAAGCGCCGCCGCCACACCCAGGAGCCATCGCCGCGTCATGACAGGATCTTCGCCAGTCCCTTGGATAGCTGCAAGGCGCCATGGAGCTGCGCCGCCGCATCGGGCCAGCTGCGCGTAATCACCAGCTTGCTGTCGGGCCGCAACTTGGCGGTGCCCTTCAAGCGATCGACATAGCCCAGCAGCCCCGGAAGATCGGGGAAATGATCCTGGTAGAAGGTGACGAGCGCGCCCCTGGGGCCGACATCGAGTTTGGCGACGCAGGCCTTCCTGGCGTTGAGCTTGGTTTCGATGATCGACAGCAGGTTGGCGGTCGGCTCGGGCAGCGGGCCGAAGCGATCGATCATCTCGGCGGCGAAGGCTTCGATCCCGCCCTTGTCGTCGAGCTCGTTCATGCGGCGATAGAGGCCCATGCGCAGATCGAGATCGGGCACATAGTCCTCGGGGATCATGATCGGCGCGTCGACGCTGATCTGGGGCGAGAATTCGCGGCTGCGCGTGGCTTCGGCGAGGCCGCCCGCCTTGGCTTCGAGGATCGCGTCTTCCAGCATCGACTGGTAGAGTTCGAAGCCGACTTCGCGGATATGGCCGGATTGTTCGTCGCCGAGCAGATTGCCCGCGCCGCGAATATCGAGATCGTGGGAGGCGAGCTGGAAGCCCGCGCCCAGAGTGTCGAGATTCTGCAGGATGTGGAGGCGCTTCTCCGCCGTCTCCGACACTTGCCGGTTGGGCGGGGTGGTGAGGTAGGCGTAAGCGCGCGTTTTGGCGCGGCCGACGCGCCCGCGCAGCTGATAGAGCTGGGCGAGGCCGAAGCGGTCGGCGCGATGGACGATCAGCGTGTTGGCGCTCGGGATATCGAGCCCGCTCTCGACGATCGTGGTCGAAAGCAGCACGTCGAACTTCTTGTCGTAAAAGGCCGACATCCGCTCTTCGACCTCGGTCGCCGCCATCTGGCCGTGCGCGACGACATAGTGGATTTCGGGCACGTCCTTGCGCAGGAATTCCTCGATATCGGGCAGATCCTTGAGACGGGGCACGACGAAGAAGCTCTGCCCGCCGCGATAATGTTCGCGCAGCAGGGCTTCGCGGATCACGACCGGATCCCACGGTGCGACATAGGTGCGGACCGCGAGGCGATCGACTGGCGGCGTCTGGATCACCGACAATTCGCGCAGGCCCGACATCGCCATCTGCAAGGTGCGCGGGATCGGCGTCGCGGTGAGGGTGAGGACGTGGACGTCAGTCTTCATCCCCTTGAGCCGTTCCTTGTGGGTCACGCCGAAACGCTGTTCCTCATCGACGATGACGAGGCCGAGCCGCTTGAATTCCACGCCTTTGGCGAGGATCGCGTGGGTGCCGATGACGATATCGATCTTGCCGTCGGTCAATCCCTCTTTGGTTCGTTTGGCCTCAGCCGCAGGAACCAAACGGGATAAGCGCCCGACCTCGATCGGGAAGCCACGCATCCGTTCAACGAAGTTGGTGAAATGCTGGCGCGCGAGCAGGGTGGTCGGGCAGACCACCGCGACCTGCATCCCCGCCATCGCCGCGACGAAGGCGGCACGCAGCGCGACCTCGGTCTTGCCGAAGCCGACATCGCCGACCACCAGCCGATCCATCGGCTTGCCCGCCGACAGATCGTCAAGCGTCTCGCCGATCGCGCGATCCTGATCGTCGGTTTCCTCATAGGGGAAGCGATCGACGAAGGCGGAATAGCTGGTGTCGGTCTGCGCGACGTCGGCGGCACGCAGCGCGCGCAAGGCGGCGGTCGCGATCAGCTCGCCCGCAATCTCGCGGATCCGCTCCTTCATCCGCGCCTTGCGCGTCTGCCAGGCGACACCGCCCAATTTGTCGAGGCTCGCGCCTTCCTCGCTGCCGTAGCGGCTCAGGACTTCGAGATTCTCGACCGGGACATAGAGTTTGTCGCCGCCCGAATAGGACAAAGCGACGCAATCGTGCGGGACCTTGCTGACCGGGATCTGGGTCAGGCCCTCATAGCGGCCGATGCCGTGATCGGCATGGACCACGAGGTCGCCCGGCGAGAGCGTGGCGAGTTCGGCGAGGAAGGCATCGGCCGATTTGCGGCGCTTCTGGCGGCGGATCAGCCGGTCGCCGAGCATGTCCTGCTCGGTCAGCAGCGCGATCTCGGGCGTGGTGAAGCCGTGGTCGAGCGGCAGCACGGTCAGCGCGGTCGTGCCGGGCTTGAACGCGCTGCCGAGCGCGTCATGCCAGTCGTCGGCGAGCATGGCGCCGTCGAGGCCGTGATCGGCGAGCAGGCCCTTCAATCGCTCGCGCGCGCCGATCGAGTAGCTCGCCAGCACGATCTTATGCTTGCTGCGGCCGAGATCGCGGATGTGGGCGACGACCGCCTCATAGACATTGGCGTTCTGGGTGCGCTCGGGCGTGAAGTCGCGCGGGCCATCGACGCCGAAGTCGATCACCTTTGCGCTTTCGGGCTCGTGATAAGGTGTGGTTAGATGAATCGGCCGGTCGGCGACCGCTTCCTCCCAGTCCTTGCGCGTCAAATAGAGCGTGTCGGGTTCGAGCGGGCGATAGCTGCCCGGATCGTTGGTGCGGGCGCGGACGCGATTGTCGTAATAATCGGTGATCGCATCGAACCGTGCGTCGGCGGCGCCGTCGGCGCCGCTGTCGCGCACGATCAGATCGTCGGGCGAGAGATGGTCGAACAAAGTCGCCAATTTCTCTTCGATCAGCGGCAGCCAATGCTCCATGCCGGCAAGGCGGCGACCGTCGGACAAAGCCTGGTAGAGCGGATCACCAGTCGCGGTCGCGCCGAACTTCTCGCGATAGCGCGAGCGGAAGCGCTTGATGCCCTCGGCATCGAGCAAAGCCTCGGACGCGGGCAGCAAAGTGAAGCCGTCGATGCTGGCGGTGGTGCGCTGATCCTCGGCCGAGAACTGGCGGACGGTTTCGATCTCGTCGCCGAAGAAATCGAGCCGCAGCGCGAGCGATTCGCCCGCCGGGAACAGATCGACCAGCCCGCCGCGCACCGCATATTCGCCCGCTTCGTGCACGGTGTCGGCGCGGACATAGCCGTTGGCCTGGAGCAGTTCGGCGAGCGCGTCGCGGTCGATCCGCTCGCCCGGCGCGAGCGTCGCCGACAATTGGCGCAGCCGGAACGGCGTCAGCGTGCGCTGGGTGATCGCATTGACGGTGGTGACCAGCAATTGCGGCTTGTCGCGCTTTTGCTGGAGCGCGTGCAGCGCGGCGAGCCGCTCCGATGTCGATCGCAATGATGGCGAAGCTCGATCGTAGGGCAGGCAATCCCACGCCGGGAAGGTGATCACCTCCAGCTCGGGCGCGAAATAATGCGCGGTGTCGGCCATCGCGCGCATCGCGGCTTCGTCGGGCGCGACGAACACGGCGCGACCTTTGGCCGCGCGCGCCAGATCGGCCATCATCCACGGCAGGAAACCGGCTGGCGCGCCGGCCAGCGTCAAAGCCTCGCCGGCTTTCAATATGCGTTGAAGATCAGCCACTTATTTCTCTACTGGAATATAATCGAGCACTTGCATCCGCTCCATCAGCGGCCCGTGCCAGCGCGTTGGAACGTGGATCGTTCCGATCGCCCAGCCCATGATCTCGACATCCTCCTCGTCCATCAAAGCCTCGTACCAGGCGAGTTCCTCCTCGCTCCAATCGGCGGCGAACGCGTCGAAGAAGCCGCCGATCAGCAGGTCGGCTTCCTTGGTGCCGCGGTGCCAGGCGCGAAAGCGCAGGCGCTTGAGGCGGATGTCGCGGTCCATGTCGCTCCAATAGGAAATGCCGGCTGCCGCTTTGCGGCGCCGGTGAGGGGGGCTATTGCTTCCCTCATCTAGTCATGCGGCCCGACATTCTCAATCCACTGTTCGCCGAGGTCGAGGCGCTGAAAGGCGTCGGGCCTACGCTTGCCAAGCCGCTGTCGCGGTTGGGATTGTTGCGCGCGATCGACTTGCTGTTCCATCTTCCGACCGGCTGGATCGACCGCAAGGCGGTGACAGAGCTGGACGAGGCCGATGTCGGCCAGATCATCACTATTGCGGTGACGCCGACCGAATATCGCATGTCGGGCAGTGCCCGCGCGCCGGCGCGGGTGGTCGCGCGCGATGCGGCGGGCAATGTCGTCAGTCTGGTTTTCTTCGGCGGCTCGTCGGGCTGGGCCAAGAAGCAGCTTCCGCTCGACGAGCCCAAGACCATATCGGGCAAGCTCGACCGCTACGATCAGTGGCTGCAGATCGTGCATCCCGAGGTGATGACGCCGGAAGAGGCCAAGGCACTCCCCGCACGCGAGGCGATCTATGCCTTGTCCGAAGGGCTCACCAACAAGCGTCTCGGCGCGATGGTCGGCCAGGCGCTGGCGCGCGTGCCCGATCTGCCCGAATGGATCGAGCCGAGCCTGCTCGCCAAGCATGGCTGGCCGAGCTGGAAGGACGCGATCGCGCGGATTCATGCCGATCCCGCCGACGCCAAGGCGCGTGAGCGGCTGGCCTATGACGAGGTGTTCGCCAACCAGCTCGCCCTGATGCTGGTGCGGGCTTCGTCGCGGGCGCGGCGCGGCACACCGCTGCAAGGCGACGGGCGGCTGCGCGACGCACTCAAATTGCCCTACCAGCCGACCGGCGCGCAAACGCGCACCGTCGGCGAGATCGAGGGCGACATGGCGCAATCCGCGCCGATGCTGCGCCTGCTCCAGGGCGATGTCGGCGCGGGCAAGACCCTGGTCGCGCTGATGGCGCTGCTGATCGCGGTCGAGGCGGGCACGCAGGGCGCATTCCTGGCGCCGACCGAAATCCTCGCGCGCCAGCATTACGAGACTCTGTCGCGGATGCTGGGCGGCGTGCCGGTCAATATCGCGATCCTGACCGGCCGCGACAAAGGCCGTGCGCGCGAGGCGACCTTGATGGGGCTGGCCGACGGATCGATCGATATCCTCATCGGCACACACGCCATCTTCCAGGAGGCGGTGAACTACAAAAGGCTTGGCCTTGCCGTGGTCGACGAACAGCATCGCTTCGGTGTCGCCCAACGCATGTTGCTCACGCAGAAGGCCGAACGGCCGCCGCATCTGCTGGCGATGACCGCGACCCCGATCCCGCGCACGCTGACGCTCAGCCAATATGGCGAGATGGATACGAGCCGGCTCGACGAAATGCCGCCCGGCCGCCAGCCGATCGAGACGCGCGTCATTTCCGACGACCGGCTGATCGAGGTCGTCGACGGTCTCGAACGCCATCTCGCCAGCGGCCATCAGGCCTATTGGGTCTGCCCTCTGGTCGAGGAGAGCGAGACCAGCGATCTCGCCGCCGCCGAGGATCGCGCGGCGGCGCTCAAGCTGCGCTTCGCCGACCGGGTCGGGCTGGTCCACGGCCGGATGAAGGGCCCGGACAAGGACGCCGTCATGGCCGCCTTCCAGCGCGGCGATATCGGCCTCTTGGTCGCGACCACGGTGATCGAGGTCGGCGTCGATGTGCCCAACGCCACCCTGATGGTGGTCGAACATGCCGACCGCTTCGGTCTCGCCCAGCTCCACCAGTTGCGCGGCCGGGTGGGGCGCGGCGACGCACGCTCGATCTGCCTGCTGCTGCGCACAGCCGGCGGCTTGAGCGAAACCGCGCGTGCTAGGCTGGCGCTGCTGCGCGAAACCAATGACGGCTTCCGCATCGCGGAGGAGGATCTGCGGCTGCGCGGCGCGGGCGAAATCCTCGGCACGCGGCAATCGGGCGAGGCCGCGTTCCGCCTCGCCACGCCCGAACAGACCGCCGAGCTGATCGAAAGCGCGACCCAGGATGCGCGGCTGCTGGTCGATCGCGACGGCGGCCTGCAGGCGATACGCGGCCAGGCGGCGCGCACCGCGCTCTATCTTTTCGAGCGCGATGCGGCCGTGGGGCTGATCCGTTCGGGATGATCGGCTAGGAAGAACGTATGCGGGGGAAAATCGCGGTCTTCATTTTGCTGCTGCTGTGGCCTGCTTTGGCTTCGGCCAAGGTCACGATGACCTTCTATTCGCGCGAGCTCGGCGTCTATTTCCCGCACGCCTTCGTTCGGATAACGGGCGCGACCGATGCCGCGCCGGACAAGCCGATCGACACCAATTACGGCTTCACCGCCAAGACCGTGACGCCCGCACTCCTGGTCGGGCCGGTTGCGGGCAAGATGGAACCCGCAAACCCGACCTATGTGCGCCGCAGCAACAGCCATCTCTCTTTGGTGCTGAGCGACGAGCAATATGATCAAGTGCTGGCGATCGTGAAGAAGTGGGAGACTTGGCCCCAACCCTCCTACGACCTGCATCGCGCCAATTGCGTCTTCTTCGTCGGCGATGTCGCACGCGCGCTCGGCATGAAGGTGGACGACAGCGATGCCAGGCTGATGAGCCGCCCGCGCTCCTATATCATCAACCTGATCCGCCTGAATCCAGGCTTCGGCATGGTCACCCCCGGCGGCCGGGCGGAGCGCGCTCTGGCGGCGCCGGCCAGCTAGCCCAATCCAGAGCGTGGCCGCCGCGCCACACTCGCTGCATTGCAGCAGGGAGCGTTCGCGACAGCGATATTTGTCACGATCACGACACAATCTCTCCATACCGCCGAACGGTCATCGAGATTGATGGCTGGCCAGGGCCGAACAAGGGAAGTCGTATCATCGGCGCCCCTGTATTTCTGCGCGCTCAGAACAAAATCTCGGTATGAAAATAGCTAAAGGGATAATCGTGAAAAACATCGTGACGGTTCGCTCGGCACTTCTTCTTGGAGTTGCCATGGGTTCTATTTTTGCTGCGACCGCAGCGTCCGCGCAAGCCGCCGCTTCCGACAGCGGCGTCGAGGAAATTACCGTCACGGCCGAGCGTCGCTCGGAAAATCTGCAGAAGGTGCCGGTCTCGGTCGGCGTCATCGGCGGCGCCGATGAGCGCAATTTCACGGCGGGCGGCGACGATACGCTGCTGACGCTCTCGGGCCGCGTGCCCAGCCTCTACGTCGAATCGACCACCGGCCGCATCTTCCCGCGCTTCTACATTCGCGGTCTCGGCAATATCGATTTCTATCTCGGCGCGTCGCAGCCGGTGTCGATCATCCAGGACGACATCGTGCTTGAGCATGTCGTGCTCAAGTCGAACCCGGTGTTCGACGTCAACCAGATCGAAGTGCTGCGCGGCCCGCAGGGCTCGCTGTTCGGCCGCAACACCCCGGCCGGCATCATCAAGTTCGACACGAACCGCCCGACCCAGACGCTCCAGGGCCAGGCTCAGGCGTCCTACGGCAGCTTCAATACGATCACGTTCGACGGCGGCGTCGGCGGCCCGATCGTGGCGGACAAGGTCGCGTTCCGTATCTCGGCGCTCTACCAGCACCGCGACGATTATGTGGACAACACCTTCACCGGCGCCAGTGCCGACGGCACCGTCACGCCGAAGAAGAACGCGATGGGCGGCTTCAACGAAAAGGACGTGCGCCTGCAATTGCTGCTGACGCCGACCGACAAGCTTTCCGTCCTGCTCTCGGGCCACGCCCGCGACTATGACGGCACCGCGACCCTGTTCGAGCGCGGCTACCTCATCAAGGGTTCGAACACGCCGGTCGGCCCGCGCGACCAGGTTTCGTACGACGAGGCGCAGAACAATCCGCAGGCCTACAAGACCTATGGCGCGTCCGCGCACGTCGCCTACGATTTCGACTTCGCGACCCTGACCTCGATCACCGGCTACGAAACCACGTCGGGCTATAGCCGCGGCGATACCGACGGCGGCGCCGCCGCCAACTTCCCGTTCAACGGCGTTCCCAACGGCTTTGGCGAATCGCAGGGCCAGATCCGCGATCTCGATCAGTGGACGCAGGAATTTCGCCTCGCCAGCAATGGCCAGGATCGCCTCAAGTGGCAGGTCGGCGGCATCTATTTCGACAGCCGCGACATCACCGATTTCTATCAGCGCGGCGTTTTCCTGACGACCGCGGCGCGCAACCCCAACAATTGGGTGCGGCTGCACGACATCAACACGTCGTGGGGCATCTTCGGCCAGCTCAGCTACGCGATCACTGACAAGCTGACCGTCACCGGCGGTGTGCGTGAGACCAAGGATACGAAGAGCACGCGCCTGCTCAAGACCGCCGACACCGCCGCCGGCGTCGTCACCTATACCGGCCGCCGTTATGTGCGCCTGTCGGATACGGTGCCGAGCTGGGATGCGAGCCTGCTCTACCAGATCGACCCCAATGTCAGCGTCTACGCCCGCGCCGCCCGCGGCTTCCGCGGCCCGACCATCCAGGGCCGTTCGGCGGTGTTCAACGCCGACTTCACCACCGCCAATTCGGAAAAGAACACGTCGTTCGAAGCCGGCTTCAAGAGCAGCCTGTGGGACAACAAGCTGCGCCTGAATGCGACTGCCTTCGCCTATACGGTCAAGGACATCCAGCTCAACGGCAACGACAGCAACGGCAATGGCGTGCTGTTCAATGCGGACAAGGCCAAGGCCTACGGTCTGGAAGGCGATGCCGAACTGCGTCCGGTCCGCAACCTGACGCTGACCGCGGGCGCGAGCTACCTCCACAGCGCGATCCACGACAAGAATGTCTATGCGCAGGCCTGCAGCCTGAACGGCGTGCTGGTCTGTACCGTGGAGAACCCGCTCATCGTCCGCGGCACCGGGACGGGCACGACCTATTTCGCGCAGATCAACGGCAATCCGCTGCCGAACGCGCCGGAATATAATCTCAACTTCGCGGCGCGCTATGACGTCCCGCTGTCGAACGGCGGCAAGCTGTTCGTGGCGACCGACTGGAACGTCCAGGGTTATACGAGCTTCGTGCTCTACAAGACCAAGGAGTTCACCTCGAACGGCAATTTCGAGGGCGGTCTCAAGGCCGGTTACGCGGCCGACGGCGGCAAGTACGAACTGTCGGTGTTCGCGCGCAACATCACCAACGAAAAGAACCTCAAGGGCGTGATCGAGAATTACATGGCAGCGGTCTATAACGATCCGCGCATCATCGGCGTCTCCGTCGCCGGCAAATTCTAAGTCTTAAATCTTCAATTCCAGGGGCCCGGCGGCGTGAGCCGTCGGGCCTTTGTGCGTCTACGACCACGGGCCGCTTTACCGCACCGTCGCTATCCAGCAGGATCGTGCAAAGCGGTGCGCAACGACGCGCCGCCGTAGCGGAGAGGATTTCGGATGATGCGGCTTACCCTTGGTCTCGCGCTGGCGTGTGCCCTGACCGCTGCGGCTGCGCAGGCCGAGCCCGCCCGGCCACCAATCACCGGCATTTCGCACATCGCGGTCTACACCGCCGATGTCACCGCCTCGGACGATTATTATGGCCGCATCCTCGGCGCGCGGAAGGCGCCCGATCCGGAGGACGCGCATGGTGTGCGTTATTATTTCAGCCCGCAGCAATTCGTCGAAGTGCTTCCGCTCGGCCCCAATCCGGGGCTTTCGCGGCTGGCGCATGTCGCCTGGAACACGACCGACGCGGCGGGCTTGCGCACCTATCTGATCGCGCACGGCCAGCCCGGCGTTTCGGCGCTCCGCAAGGCAGCCGACGGCGGCCTCTGGTTCGAGACGCAGGACCCGGAAGGCAATGGCGTGCAGTTCGTCCAGCCCGCCTCCGCCGATGCGCGGGCCGAGCCCGGCGCGATCAGCGGCCGCATCATCCATGTCGGCTATATGGTCCGCAGCCGCGCGGCCGAGGACAAATTCTATCGCGATCTGCTCGGCTTCCGGCCTTACTGGCATGGCGCGATGAAAGCGGGCAGCACCGACTGGATTTCGCAGCAGGTGCCCGACGGGCATGACTGGCTCGAATATATGATGGTGGGCGATGGCTCGACCACGCCGCTAGACCGGGTCGATGCGCGCGAACTGGGCGTGCTCAACCATTTCTCGCTCGGTGTGCCCAACATGGAGGTCGCGGTGACGACCCTGATCTCCGGCAACCGCCAGAGCCCGCGCCATGATGGCCCCAGCATGGGTCTCGACGGCAAATGGCAGGCCAATCTCTACGATCCCGACGGAACGCGCGCCGAGCTGATGGAATTCAAGCCGGTGACGAAACCCTGCTGCTCGGACTTCACCGCCGACAGCCCCGAAAGATAGAAATCAGCGCCCCAGCAGGCGCTTCCAGAATGGCTTCGCGCCAGCCGTCTTGATCACCACCGCATGGCCGTTGAGGTTGTGCAACGTCACCGCGCCGTCGTGGACATAGCGCTCGTTGACCAGCCGCGTGATGCCGTCGCAGGTCGCGAACCCGTAATCGTCATAGATGACGATGCCGCCGACGGGCATGCGGGGCCACACCCATTCGAGCACGTCGAGGCCGGATTGATAGACATCGACGTCGATATGACAGAGCGAGAAGGTGCGGTCGGCAACCTTGTCACCCGTATCTTCCGGGAAGATGCCGGTCAGCGTCTCGATATTCGCAAGACCCATGGCGCCGGCCAGCGCGCGCACGGTTTCGAGTGACGTGTCGGCATGCTCGCCGCCGCGATAGGCGCCGTCCTTCCGGCCCGCTTTCACGACCCCGGCGAAGGTGTCGCACAGGACCATTTTGGCGGGCGATCCAAGCAATTGCGCGCGCCGGGCCATCAGGCATCCGGTGCCTCCGCGCCAGACGCCGACCTCGATCATGTCGCCGGGCAGGCGCAGCGCCTGTTCGACCAGCTGCCACAATTCGTAGCAGCGGAAATGATCGACCAGCGTGTGGTCCCGGATTTGCGCGAACGCGGCCTGGAAGTCCGCATCCGCCAGCCAGGGCGCGTAGGTCGCGTTCGGAAGAACGCTTTCGTAGCGAAGGTCGTCCGTCATCCATCCGCCTCTAGCAGCGAAAGCCCGGGCGGACAGGTTCGACCTCAGCCGAACAGCACGAAATAATCCGATTCCACGCTGGCCGCGCCGACATTGTCGAGGTGGATCGCATTGGCCGCGCCGCCGGCATTGAAGAACAGATAGCTGTCGTTGCCCACCTGCAGCGCGGCCACCACGCCCGCCTGTCCGCCGATCAGCGTGGCAGCGGCGTCCGCCGCCAGCGCCGCGCTCGCGAAACTCACCCCCGGATCGTGCAGCACGCTGCTGACCGCGAAGGGCAGCGAAATCTCGTCGCCGCTCGCCGCGCTGAAATCGGTGATCTCGTCATAGATGTGCGCGGTCGTGGCCGTGCCGCTATGGAATATGAAGACATCGCCGCCACCGCCGCCGGTCATCACGTCATGACCCGTGCCGGCATAAAGCTGATCGTTGCCAAGATCGCCCATCATCAGGTCGCCGCCGCTGCCGACATGGATCACGTCGTCGCCCTGGCCGCCGCGTACGGTGTCGTTGCCGTTGCCGATGGTGATGACGTCGTCGCCGAGATTGCCGTTGACCGAATCCGGCCCGTTGCCGGCGGTGATCTGGTCGTCGCCCTGGCCGCCATAGAGGCGGTTATAGCCATCGCCGCCGACGATCGTATCGTTGCCGGCATTGCCGTTGGCGTAATTGGTGCCGCTGCGGACATCGATATAGTCGGCGCCGTCGACCGTGCCGGCGATGCTGGTCAGCATATTGCCGTAGATGTGATCGTTGCCTGCGCCGCCAACGATCGAATCCGCGCCCGCGCCGCCCATCAGCACATCGCTCAGATCGTTTCCGGCGATCGTGTCGCTGCCACCGCCCGCGATCGCGGTTTCGATGCGCGTGCCGAACGCGATCGCGATGTTGTTCTCGAGGCCGCCGACGCTGCTGAAGCTGCCGGGGTCGAGCGATATGTCCGCATTCTGCGAAAAACCCGAAACGTCGAGCGTGTTGTTGGCGCCGCCATCCCAGATCGTGATCACCGGCCTGGTGTTGATCGTGAAGTCGAAGAAGGGGTGGATGTCGCCCGCGATATTACTGTGGAAGCCGAACACCTGGCCGCCGCCGGACAGCGGTGAATCGGTCGCGACGCCATAGATGCGCTGCGCCGCGACCACGTCGAGCGGCATCCAGGTGGTGGGTACGCCGTCGTAAAAGCCGGTCAGGATGTTGCCGCCGAACCCCCAGTAGACGCCGCCGTTCGGCAGCGCCGAGCCGGCGAAGGAGGGGTCGTCCGCGTCGATATAGGACATGATCGTCCAGGCCCGCACGTCGTAGCCGCCATTTTGCGGCGTCGCGTCGCCCTGGGATGCATCATATCCACCGCCATGGCCGAGCCCCAAAATGTGGCCGAATTCGTGGATCATCGTCATCCAGACATAGCCGCCCTCGGTGGCGAACGAGCCGTCGATCGGACCGAAGCCGTCGACCGACGTATCGATCGTCACCGTGCCCCTGGCTCCCTGGCCGAGATCCGGCGTGCCTAGGGTTCCAGGAAGGAGATAATCGATGCCGCCGGTCGCGGTGCCATCGTCTCCGCGGACGACGCCGACATCGGCGGCATCGATATCGGCGGTGACCTCGAACTTGATGTTGGCGACCGCCGACCAGAGGTCCATCGCCGCCGTCAGCGCCTGCTGCTCGACGGGTGTCCAATTTGACGACCCTTCAAAATAGACATGTACGGTCGCGCCGTCGCCGGCGGTGCCGTCGCCCCACTTCGCCTGATAGGGGTAATCGGACGCGTTCTGCTGTGCAGCCCATGTCCAATAGCTGTTGGCGGCCATGTCGCCATCGGCGTCAACGCCGGTAAGATACGTCACTTCCTGCAGCTGTGCTGCGTTGATATTCGGCATGCCCCACCCCGTTTACCGTGACACGCCTAAGCACACTGAAAAAAGTCAGCGTAAACAAAGATTTTTGGTACTCAAGAGGGCGCGGATGGGGAGGCCCCGGCAGAAATAGCCGAAACGGAGATTTCGCCCGACGGCGCAATCATTCCCGTTCGAGCAGGCCGTGGCGCTTCTTGCCGAGGCTGATCTTTACCGGCGCATCGGGATCGAGCTCGATCTCGTATTTCTCGTCCTTGATCGGCAGGTCGTTCAAGCGAACCGCGCCCTCGGCGATCTTGCGGCGCGCCTCGCCGTTGGAGGCGGCGAAGCCGAGCACGGTTAGCGCGGTGACGAGGGCGATCCGGCCGTCTGTTACCTTGAGGCGCGGCAGGCCTTCGCCCGCACGGCCCTGTTCGAACACCTCCTGCGCGGTGACCTGCGCCTGGACGGCGGCTTCGCCGCCGCGGCAGAGCTTGGTCGCCTCGGTCGCGAGGATGATCTTGGCGCGGTTGATCTCGGCCCCTTCGAGCGATTCCAGCCGCGCGATCTCGTCGAGCGGAAGATCGGTGAACAGACGCAGGAATCTGCCGACGTCGGCGTCGTGCGTGTTTCGCCAGAATTGCCAATAATCGTAGGCCGGCAATTGCTCGTCATTGAGCCATACCGCGCCGGCGGCGGTCTTGCCCATCTTGGCGCCATCGGCGGTCGTGATGAGCGGCGTGGTCAGGCCGAACACCTCGGTCCCGTCGACGCGGCGGGCGAGCTCGATCCCGTTGACGATATTGCCCCACTGATCGGAGCCGCCCATCTGCAGGCGGCAGCCGGCACGGCGCGACAGTTCCAGGAAGTCATAGGCCTGGAGGATCATGTAGTTGAATTCGAGGAAGGTCAGCGGCTGCTCGCGGTCTAGCCGCAGCTTGACGCTGTCGAAGGCGAGCATGCGGTTTATCGTGAAATGCCGCCCCATATCGCGCAGGAACGGGATGTAGGCGAGTTGATCGAGCCATTCGGCATTGTCGACCAGGACCGCGTCGGTCGGGCCGTCCCCGAATTTGAGGAAGCGTTCGAACACGCGCCGGATCGAGGCGATATTGCCGACGATCGTCTCGTCGGTCAGCAGCTTGCGGCTCTCGTCCTTGCCCGACGGATCGCCGACCTTGGTGGTGCCGCCGCCCATCAGCACGATCGGCTTGTGGCCGGCTTGCTGGAGGCGGCGCAGCATCATGATCTGCACCATCGAACCGACATGCAACGACGGCGCGGTCGCGTCGAAACCGATATAGGCCGGCACCACCTGTTTCGACGCTAGCGCGTCGAGCGCGGCCGCGTCGGTGACCTGGTGGATGAAGCCGCGTTCGGAGAGGACGCGCAGAAGGTCGGACTGGTATTCCATCATGGTGGGGCGGCGCTTAGCATAGTCTTCTGCAGATGCGAGGGTGAAGGCGTGCCGAAAATGTTCCTCCGTCCCCATCCCGATAGCCCATCACCGGTGACGCGGATCGAAGTCGAAATGCTGCGCGAGGCACCCGATCTGCTGACCCTGATCTATTCGATCTTTGGCGACCTTGAGGGCGTGTCCTTCCCGCCGGCGCAAGCGTCGGCCCGCACCGACGACCTCTGGAAACACACCTGCTTCGAAGTCTTTCTCGGCGCGGAGCAGGGCTATTGCGAGTATAATTTCTCGCCATCATCGCAATGGGCGGCCTACCGCTTCGACGGCCACCGTGCGGGAATGCGCGATGCGCCGACCGCAGATCCATCGATCGAATGGCGTACCGACGATGGGGGCGGGGTGCTTTCCGTAACTTTGCGCCTGCCTCCGGACGTGACCGGCTGGCTCGGCCTGTCCGCGATCATCGAGGATACGAACGGCAACCGCTCGTTCTGGGCGCTCGCCCATCCCGCCGGCGCACCCGACTTCCATCACGCCGCTTGCTTCGCGGCCGAACTCCCGCCAGCAGGCTGAGGTCATGGATTTCGGCATCGATCGGCTGCTCGCCGACCCTTCACTCCTCGCGCAGCTCAAGGGCCGGCGCGTCGCCTTGCTCGCCCATCCGGCCTCGGTCACGGCCGATCTCGTCCATTCGCTCGACGCACTCGTCGTGGCGGGCGTAAACGTCACCGCCGCGTTCGGGCCGCAACATGGCCTGCGCGGCGACAAGCAGGACAATATGGAGGAGTCGCCCGACTTCACCGATCCCGTCCACGGCGTCCCGGTCTTCAGCCTCTATGGCGAAGTGCGCCGGCCATCAGGCCAGGCGATGGGCACGTTCGACGTGATCCTGGTCGACCTGCAGGATCTTGGCTGCCGCATCTACACTTTCGTCACCACCTTGCTCTACGTGCTCGAGGCCGCAGCCCAACATGGCAAGGAAGTGTGGGTGCTCGACCGCCCCAATCCGGCGGGGCGGCCGGTGGAAGGAACCTCCCTGCGCGCGGGCTGGGAAAGCTTCGTCGGCGCCGGGCCGATGCCGATGCGCCACGGCCTGACTTTGGGCGAACTCGGCCGTTGGTTCATCGCCATCGGCCGGCTCGATGTCGCCTATCGCGTGGTGGAGATGGCCGGCTATGATCCCGATGCCGCGCCGGGTCATGGCTGGCCGCTCGGCGAACGGGTGTGGGTCAATCCCAGCCCCAATGCGCCCAATCTGTGGATGGCGCGCGCTTATCCCGGCACGGTGATGCTGGAGGGCACGACCTTGTCGGAAGGGCGAGGCACGACCCGTCCGCTGGAACTGTTCGGCGCGCCCGACATCGTTGCGCGCGATGTGCTGGCCGAAATGCGCCTGCTCGCGCCCGACTGGCTTGAGGGGTGTGCGCTGCGCGAAATCACGTTCGAGCCGACCTTCCACAAGCATGTCCATCGGCTCTGCTCAGGCCTCCACATCCATGCCGAGGGCCGCTTTTACGACCATCAGGCCTTTCGTCCCTGGCGGCTGCAGGCGCTCGCCTTCAAGGCGATCCGCGGCCTGTACCCGGATTACGAACTCTGGCGCGACTTCCCCTACGAATATGCATTCGGCAAGCTGCCGATCGACGTGATCAACGGCGGCCCGGGTTTGCGCGAGTGGGTCGACGACGCGGCGGCCGTGCCCGGCGATCTCGACGCGCTGGCCCGGCCCGACGAAGAGGCCTGGTGCGCGGAGCGACAGCCTTATTTGCTCTATTGAGGTAGCGGGGCATGCAATCCAATCGGCTGGAAGCTTTCACCGATGGCGTGATCGCGATCATCATCACGATCACCGTGCTGGACTGCCGGTGCCCCATCATGCCGATCTGGCCTCACTGCGCGCAGAGGCGCCGATCCTGCTCGCTTACGTGCTGAGCTTCATCAATGTCGGCATCTACTGGAACAACCATCACCATATGTTCCAGGCGACCGAACATATCGACGGCAGCGTGCTGTGGGCGAACCTGTTCATGCTGTTCTGGATGAGCCTCGCGCCGTGGTGCATCCGCTGGCTCGACGAGAGCAATTTCGCCGCGATGCCGGTAGCGGCCTATGGCGTGATCTTCGGGATGACCGCGATCGGCTATTTCTGGACACAGGCGCGGATCATCGCGGTCAACGGCCGCGATTCACCCGTCGCTCGCGCGGTCGGCAACGATACCAAGGGCAAGATCAGCCTTGCCGGCTACATAATGGGAGTCGTGACGGCCTTCTTCGTGCCGTGGATCGCCGTCGCCCTGTATGTCGGCATCGCGTTGCTGTGGCTCATCCCCGATCGTCGCATCGAGAATGAGCTTCACAGAGAGCTATAGGTAGGGCCTTATTAGCGCTCGACGCGCGCTTCCTTGCGCACCTCGAGCACGTCCCACAGGCCGCGATGCTGCAGCAGCAACTGGCGTGCGCCGAAGCTGAGCGTGCGGTCGAGCCGGGGATGGATCGGCAGGTTGGCCAAAATGTGCGCGGTGGCCGCATCGTCCGGCAGTTCGTTGGCGGGCACGGGGATGCCGATGCGGGTCGCGGCGGTGTCGAGCACCGAGCGAATCGCCTGCCAGTCGAGGATCAGGCCGACGATCGCGCCGATGCCGCAGCCGAAGCGGTCGGAGCAGACGATCGTTTGCATCGCGCGGCGCTGATCGAGGATCGCGGCGGCGGTGTCGGCCTCGCCCGCCGTGCTCGGCGCGGGGCCGGCGGCGACGATCAATTGGGTCAGATAATGGCGTTCGGCGGCGAAGCCGACCGCGGCCTGGCGGAACCAGTCGGCCGCCTCCGGCAGCACGTTGCGCTCGCCCGCCAGTTCGATCAGCCCGGGCTGAGGGCCATGCAGCATCGAGAGCAGATGGAGCACATCGGCCAGATTGCGTGTCGCCAACGGATCGGCGTTGAGCTCATAGCTATGGGTGTAAGGATGGCTTGCGCTGCCCTCAGCAGCGGCAAGCGCGACCAGCATCTCGCCGAAATCGGCGGGTGCGGTTTGCAATGCGACGAACGACATGATCGGCTCCCGAAGCAGCGCCAAGCGGCGCACACTTCCCCCTTGAAGGATCGGTCTAACCCAAGGGCGTAAAGATCAGGTTTATGCGGCATTAGCCGTGCCGGATGGGCACAAAAATTTTTATGGCGCCTTTATGGGGCCTATATGTTCGGTTCGGTCCTAATCCAGATTCGAATAGATGGTTACAGATCTGGTTAGAAAAAGCTGGTTACAAGTCGAATTAACTAACCTTTACGGTTGATTAACTCTTCGTATCCGGCATAGGCGGAATCGGAGCGCCATTCTGCGCATCTGTGGGCAATATCGTACGGAAGTGCGGCATCGCCTCGTCGTTTGGGGAAATTCAGATGAAGTCGCATGTTCGTTTCGCTTTGTTCGCCGTCGCTGCTTTTGCTGCCACCGCCCCGGCCGTCGCCGGTCCGGTTGTGAAGACGTTCGATTTTTCCGCTACCTTCTTCGGCGCGCCAGTCGACAGCGCGACGGGCAGCTTCACGCTGTCGTACGACGATTCGGCCAGCTTCAACGGCACCACCACCGGTTTCACGTTGAATAATGTGAGCCTGCCTTATACGGGCACCCTCAATTTCGCCTATGACAAGGTCAGCGACGAATTGGTCATCGGCGACGAGACGCTGCGTGGCACCGGGCCGTTCGCCTCCTCGACCGACGATGAGAATGGTACGCACTTCACGCTGTTCATCGAGAATGTATCGG
>NZ_DATHFV010000201.1:0-24615 GCF_035317925.1 Sphingomonas sp. | reverse complement strand
AGAGCCGGTGCAACCGGCGGGGAAATAAGCGTGCGCGATGGTTACGCGTCCGCGCGCCCGGTTCAGGAGCGTGCCAATCCGACGGAACCAGAACCGGCGAGTGTTAGATGGAGGGGTGCCGCAAGCGCCGCGGGAGTTGGTCAAGCCAAGGCGCGGACAATCCGGTGGCGATGCCCTTCCTGCCGTTTTGACCAATGTTCCGGGGGAAGGCTTCGCGCCCGGCGTCTGACCGGACGACGATAAAGGGATGGGGGGCCAAACAATGGATCGTACGGCACTCAATACGTGCATGGCGCATCTGGAAGTCGCCGAACGGCTGTTGGAGGATGGAGCGGAGCTCGCTTCGCTCGCGCGGCTCGCGTTGGTAATCGACATGCTCAGGCGCGCGCACGGACTGCCCGATCGGATTTTTCCGTCGCAGTGACCGACCATTTTTGGGGGCCGCTCAAATGCCCCTGCGGTTGATCCTTGCTCCGTCGATACCGTTGCCGCGCCGCACGCGCTACAGCCGAGGATCAGAGTGGCAACCGACCTCAGTGCGCTCACCGCAACGGATATTCGGGGCGTCCTTGCTGCGCCATGCCCGACGACTAAGCCGGCGCCACTGCGACCGGGCATCGAAGCGCTGCCCTTAGCGGATCGATTGGCTCGCGCTGAGTAGCGCCGCTGAATAATCGTGCGAAGCCGCTGCGGCCGGAGCAAAAATGCCACCCAGTCCGGTCGCTATCTCGCAATTCATGTCGGACATCGGACAAGAGACGGCGCTCAAAAATACGGCGCTACTCTAGAGGCAGCGACACAAACGCATAAAACGGCACGATTCCGAATATTTAGGCCAACAATAACGCGGTTCCTGCATGAATCGCGCGCAGCAAAAAGCCGCTTTCAGGAAATTGAGTCAACTGGTTCAGGGGAGCCCATGAAGTGATTCTCACCGGTGCCAATGCTATTCACCGGTTAACGTCCTATTGACTTGGGTCACTTGTCCTTACATTCACTGGCCCAGGCCCATTCTTGGAAGGTGATCGAGCGTCGGTATGGCACGGGATGCGGCAATCCAGGCCCTCAGCGGTAGCGCAGGTGATGCAGCTCAGATCCGTGCCAATCCGCTGTGCGCGGTGTCTCGCCCGCTCTATCTCAACGCCGATGGCACTAAGATGCCGGGGCTCGCGGACTGGCAGCTTCCCGTGCCGCCAGGAGCGTCGGGTGACAGGACGGTTGCCCAGGCGGAGAAGCGCAATAACGTCTTTCTGGGGACCGAGAAGCTAGTTGTCTTAGGAAACTTCAATTTCCTAATTGAAGCCGGCGTTGTTGCGGAGTGGCTTAAGGATCCTCTCACCCGCGCGGACGGCATGAGCCTGATCGAGGAACGCGGCTGGCGCCCGATTCTGACCCGGCTCGCCGGCAAGGAACATCATGACGACGACTTGATCGGGATGGGGGCGCTGGACGAGTTCTTCAAGAATTCGCCCAAGGCACGGGCCGGCACGGCAACCGGCCGGGAGGCAAACCGAAGCCCCGCAGAACGGGCTAAGGCCGCCCTTGAAATGCGAGCGAAGCATCCCCTCCGCCTGCGCAAGGCAATCGAGATCATCACCCTTGCCGAAGCGGCGCTTTCCTATCGCCTACCCCGTAAGCACGACACACGCGCCCGCATCGAGGCCTATACGCGGACGCAAGGATTTACGGCGGACATGATCTGGGATTGGATGTGGTTCGAGCCCATACATTATGTGCTGAGCAACTTGCCCGCCGATTATCAGAGCGCGCAGATCATGCGCGACGATCCGTTGGTCAAGCGGTTCATGAACGCGTCCGGACAACAAGCGGGCGCACTGTTTTATATCTTGAAAGGCGCCCCCGCGAAGTTCGAGACGGTTCAGGCAGCCGTCGCTGTCGTCAACAGCACCTTGCCTGAGAATTTCTGGGTCAACGCAACGACGGTCAAACCGGATGAGACGAAGTCGATGCGCCAGACTTGCAAGCCCTTTAGCGAGCCTGCGAAGCGGGAATATCAGCAAAGCGTCGAGTACGCTCCTTGTCTTGGATTCCGGCGCTGAGGGACGAGCGACCCCAAGCGTAGCCCGCGGTTGCCGAGCGC
Source organism: Sphingomonas sp. (assembly GCF_035317925.1). Classification (GTDB taxonomy): domain Bacteria; phylum Pseudomonadota; class Alphaproteobacteria; order Sphingomonadales; family Sphingomonadaceae; genus Sphingomonas_I. Next base: position 22,514 of record NZ_DATHFV010000201.1, on the reverse strand, counting down.
GGTTTCCAGCGCACGCAATTCGCGGTCGCTGCAGCGAAACCGCTCGATAAGCACGTCCTCGCCGACGGCTAGCAGGGCATGCAAGTCCTCAATCCCATCATCGATCAAGCGATCCGCCAGCGGCCCGAGCTCGGGGGCGACGTCGCAAATCTCGCTGACCTGGAGGCGATGCAGCGAAGGGCTTTGCGACCGCGCTTCCAGGAAGGAGACCTGTCCGGCATCGATCCGGCGGGGCACGCTCAGCGCGCGGGCGACGCCCGAACGGGCCCATGGATCGTCCCGCAGTAAGAGGTCTGCAAGAAACCGCAACGTGCGCCGCCGGCTGTCCTCGCCGACATCGTCCCGTAGCGCGAACAAGCCGGGCTGCGCACAGTCGCGGCGAACCTGTCCGGAGGTCTCGCGCAGCTGCGGATCGAGTTCAGCCAAGAGCCGCTTCAGATAGGGCATGTCGTCGAGAGTTTCGGCATTGCTCGGCAGCAGTTCCACCAATCGGCGCAAGGCCTCGTACAATGCAAAGTCTAGCTCGCGTGGTCCGTCGCCCGACCGGCCGGCATGATCGCGCATTTCGAGCAGCAGCATTTCAATCGGCGCGGGGACTTCATGTGCCACTAAATTATAGCCGTGTATGAAGCGCTCGCGTGCAAGCCGAAGAAATTCCTCATGAGCCAGACGCTCGTTCTCGAACGCGCGGCTGACCGAGCGTTGGCTTTCCCCGATGCGCCCTTTCTCGATGCAAATCGACCAATGCCCGAACAGGTCGCGTTCGATTCGCTGAGTGAAATATTTGCGAGAGCGGCCCGCCTCGAGAACCTTTTCGAATGCGGCCATTTTGGGGACCGCATCGTCGAAACCAACAAAAGATTCAGTCGATTGCACTGGCTGCGCCCCGCAATTTGCTGCGAGCCTTGTACCATGTCCTGGCGGCGATATTAGCCCCTCGCGCCTGTCTAAACCGCAGCAAACGCACGTTCACGAATGATCGCGGCTCCGCCTCGGCGTGCGCTCAATCGCCGACTGAAAACTGAATATATTCAGTGGGATACAGGTTTGAGTTGGCTACGGCGCAACTACGAACTCAGACGCCGGGCTAACCGGTTACAGCGCTTCCAACCCGTCAGGAAAAATACCAGATATTGTGGCGAAGCGATTCCGATGCACAATCACCGGTGCTCTGCGAAACAGGGGAGACGAGATACCGCTTGTTCAACGTTGGCGGGTGCATCATGCCAAAATTGAGCGACGAGAAGTCTCAGCTTCCACACGTCAACTTCCCGCCGCTCGGGTGAAGATGGGCCGGCGTTCGCGTACCCGCCTTCGTGCTCGATCATAGGGCACGACCGTGTCTGTCGCAAGCGCCGGGCTCCTCTGACTTGCCGTCTGTCGGCGAACGGAAAGGAGCGAGCGATGTCGATGCACTGTATTCTTGTTGGTGACCCGGCGGCTAAGCCGGGTCGTCCCAGTTACGAGCCTCTTGCGACGCCGAGCGCATCGGCGGCGGGGGGTTGCCATGACGCAACATAGCCTGTTGGCAGCGCCCGTCGCACGCGTGAGCGAGCATCTCGTGGCGATCGGCTGCGTGCGCGCGGGGCAGCTTTATGTCGATCATTTCGGCATGGATGTGCGGCACTGGCCCCTGGCGCTGTTCTCGGCCCTGATCGTTACGGTCTACGGCCTGGGCCTGGTCACCGCCCGGTGGTTGTGGGCAGTGTGGCAGCGCCGTAGAGGCCGGGCGATCCTCGGGCCCGTGCTGCAGCCCAAGATGGCCATAAGCCGGCCCGCTGCCAAGGCCGCACTTGTCGGCGGGATCGCGGTCGTCGGCGTCCTTGCCATCCTGGTCGTGGCCAATCGCCGCAAAACCAAATGAGTGGGCCGAACCGCCCTGCCCTGAGGTGAGGCGTAGCGAGATCCTTCAGTGTGGCTGAAGGTTCAAGCTTTGAAGGATCATCGTCGTCTGCAAGTTGAGATTCGCGATAGCGGCAGCGTCGGTCGCGGTGCGCGCCGCTGTGGCCGCCGTCGCAGTTCTGGCACTTTGCACGGCATCATCCGCATTTTGCCGGTTTCGCGTTGCCGTCGCGGCGTTCTGCTGTGCCAGGGTGAGCGCATTGCCAACAAGGTCAGCTCTAACTCGCGCGCTTTTCAGTTCTGGTCGTGGAAGCGCGCCCGGCCGCAGGCGCAGTTGCGCCTGGAACGGCACTTCCAGGTGGGACAAATCGGTCGTGGCCTGTCGATGCTCGCGTTCAGCCTTTGCGACAGCGAGTTGCGCATCGGTCTCTTGTTTGGTCGCGTCAGTTTGCGCCTGCAGGGCCGCGATTAACTGGGCATTGTCGGATGGCGGTGACGCCAGCTTCTTGGCGAAGGCGATCACCAGTTTGTCGGTTGCGACCTTCTTGCCATTGATAAGCCCATTGCTCCCGGACGGCCCATTAAAGTGGACGAAGGTCCATTGGACGCCGAGCCCGGTCAGCGCGCGGGTGACGATGAATTCAACGGTCGATCCGAAGCTGGGATTGGTGGCAGCCGATGGTGGGCCGCTATAGAGCCCGCTGAACGCAATCGACTTCTCACCATTGTCGATAATCTCATTGAGCTTGAGATCGCCGCGGAGCGAATATTTGCCACCTTGGAACACGCGGTCCGCGTTGCAGGAGACGTCCATCATTGCCTTGAAGTCGGCATCGTCTTTTTTGGTGTCCGCACTCTTCTTCGCCGTCGGGATCAAATCGGAGTCGAGATAGAAGGTCTCAGTATAGGTCCGTTCACGCTGGCCGCCGATGTCGGCCGACGCGAGCACGGTGCGGTTATCACTCGACGCCTGGGGCAGCGGATGGATGATTTTGATCGAGGGCGTTACGTCTAAATAATCGTCGACCTGAAGCGATAGCGTGGCGGTAACCAGGTAGGAGCCTTGGAAATGCGCGTTCGGAATCTTGCGATCGCGCTGGCCGACGAATTGATCGTGCCGATATTTCGCGAGTTCGCACACAATTTCGGTCTTCACATCGTCGATGCTGGGCGAGGCGCGGTCTGTACCGGCTGATGCCTCACGCAGTAGGTGTGGTGTTCCAACGCAACCGGCGAGCGCGAGCGCGCCGAACGGTAACAAAGTTCCAAAGCGTGTAGCCATTATGTCCCCCCGAACACGATTTCGGGAGACGATATCAACAATAGCGACACGATGAAGAGGAAATTCCTGGTTTTGCCGCCGGATCGGTCGCTATTCCTGTTTGTGTTTCGGCGCGCCGAGCGCCTGGCAGGGCGCGAGGCGCGCGCCGGCCAGCCGCACCCTGAGGGTTGCTGACGGTAGCGCTTAAGCGAATTGAACCCCCGTATTGGGGTCAGGAAGGGCGCGGATGCGTCGCCTCGCCTTAGGCAACAACACCGCTGCGGCACTCGGGTGTTTCGGATGGTAGCGGTATAGGGACTTGAACCCCCCAATCCGCGCGCCGAGCGCCCGCCAGGGCGCGAGGCGCGCGGCCGGATTTCAGCCTCACCCCCTCCCCACCTGATGACCACAAAAAGCCCGCGCGGGGCGTCGCCGCGCGGGCCAGTCTCACCCCGTTCCGATCAGGCGGCGAGCGGGATGTCCGAAGCGTCCCGCTCTCCCGCTTCGGGTGGCACCGGAGTGGCGGCGGGCTCAATCGCGTTGGCGTCCGGCTCCGCCGCTTCGGCCTCCGCTGCCGCCACCTCCGCAGCTTTGGCCTCGGCCAACTGCCCGTTGGCGCCGACCGGCCCCACCCCGCCGCGCTTGGTGTAAGCGGCAGGCGGGAAGGCCATCCATTTCGGCACCCAATGCTCGACCTGCGGGCGACCTTCCGCCCCATCGAGATGGTTGCGGATGATCGTCTTCATCGTTGCGCCTTTCTCGCTTGCATTGGCCTTGGCCACCTTCTTGCCCGCGACCTCGCTCAGCAGCGCGCCGAGCACCTCCTTGTCGCGGTTGAGCGCGAAGAAGGCCTCGTCGGCTTCCCAATATTGCGCCATGTCCACGCCCAAGGTCAGGCCGACCGCTTCGACCGCGATCGAGCCGACCGCGAGGCACTCGCCCATCGCCACCGCCATGATCGCGACCACATCCGCGTCGGTCACGTCGAGCAGCCGCAGGAACAGGCCGACGATCCCGTGCCGCTCGCGGCGATGGCCGAGCAAAGTCGGGTCATCCGCGTCCAGGCCGAGCGTCTTGAGCGCCTGCGCGCGGCGCTCGGCGAACACCGCCTCGGCCCAACTGCCATGGACGCTCTGGGCGGTCGCCGCGTCGCGCGCCGTACGCGGGTCGGGCTGAACCGCCACCAGATGCGATCCCGTGATCAGATGCGCGGCGAGCAGGCGCAGCGCCATCTGGGGATGATCGAGCAGCTTGGCGCGCGCCGCCGCATGGCGGTGCAAATCGACATAGGTGGCGAGCGCGCTGGTCAGTTCGCCGCGCGTCGGCTTGGGGTCCTGCCCGATCGCCCCGGCCTTGGCCTGACGCTCGGCCTCGCGGCGGCTGACATAGCCTTCATGCGCGATCACCTCGCCATTGGCGCGCACGTCGAGATAGACCCGCCCACCTTTGCGCTTGGCGCGCTTCTCATATTCCCAAGTCTGGAAATGCTCGGTCGGCGGCACGATCACGACCTCGCCCCACCCGTCCGCCAGCAGGGCCTCGCGCTTGTCGGCGATGGCGGCATTCTGCGCCGTCCAGAAACCGGCGATGTCGCTAAAATAGCGATCCTCGCCGAACAGGTCCGCGACCGTGTCGAGTCCACTTTCGCGGATGTTGAACAAGGCGAACATCGCCGAGATCGACTGCCCCCCGAACAGCCACGCCTTGAGGCCATGCCCCATCGGCGCATAGGTGTCGGGATCGTCATAGGCCGCAAGCCAGTCCCTCTGCTGGCTCTTGCTCGCCATCGTCAGATGGCGGACGCTGACCATGTCGAGGTCACCGTCGCGGTAGAGGGTGCGGATGCGCGGCAGCAGATTGCCGAGCGCGAGGATGCGGCGCACCGCCAGTTCGGGCAGGCCGAAGGTCAGGCCGATCTCGTCGGGCTTGCGGCCCTCCTTGATCAGGCGGACGAACGTCTCCCACTGGCTGACCTCGTCGGGGTCGAGCCGCGCGACATTCTCGATCAGCGACGCCTCGAGCGCGGCCGCATCGTCGCCGCTGTCGAGGATCGCGCACGGCACCGGCTCGGCATGGCCGCTATCCTCGGCGACCATCTTGGCGGCATGGAAGCGGCGGCGACCGGCGACGATCTCAAACTGATCGGGTTCGGGCGCGGGCCGCACGATTAGGCTCTGCAGGATGCCGCGTGCGCGCACCGTCGGCAGCAGATCGGTGACGTCGGGGTCCTTTTTCCCGTCGCGCATGTTCGCGCGGCTGATGGACAGCTTGTCCAAAGCGATAAAAGCGAGTTTCATGGTCGACACTCCATCGTGAGTGCCGGTCCCGTGTTCCTCCCTCTCCTAAAGGCTGTTCGCGGGACCGGCTTAATGCGGCGAGACGCGCCGCGCGTCAGCCGTCCGGCGCGCCGGGCGGAAGCTTCGAGAACAGATCGAGCTGATTACGGGCATTGAGGTCGAACAGGCCGAGATCGCACGGACGCTGCGGCTTGGTCGGTTCCAGCGGCGCGGCGGCACGCTGCGCCAGCCGGTCGATCAGGCGGATCGGGGCGATCCCTCCGATCAGGCATTGCAGCCCGGCCTCGGTCTCCTCGACGGCGGGTATGGCGGGCGGGGCCGCGTTCATGCCGCTGCCTCGTCGGCGGTGGCGGCGCTCCGCGCCACCAGCCAGTCGGCGGCCTTGCTGGCAGCACTGGCGGCGCGGAAGATCGCGCGATTGTCGGCCTTGAGCACCGCCAGCCAGTGCGCGAGATAATCGGCATGGCGCAGGCTCGGCGCGATGCCGAGCACCGCGCACAGAAAGGCCGACCCCAGTTCGGCGACCAGTTCCTCGCGCGCATAACCGTCGCTGCCGAAGCAATGCGTGAGGTCGCGCCCGACGCGTGACGCATGGCCGGTGGCGTGGGTCAGTTCGTGGAGCGCGGTGCGGTAATAATCGACCGGAGCGAAGAAAGCGGGCGGCGGCGGCACCTGCACGAAGTCGAAGATCGGCGCGTAAAAAGCCTCATTGCCGCCGATCCGATATTCGACACCGCTCGCCCGGATTACCGCTTCGGCAAGTGGGAGAGTCTCGCATTCGGCCAATGGCGCCGGATCGGCGACGAATGCGCTTAAGCCATCGCATTGCGCGACGTTGAAGACAGTGAAGCGCTTGAGGAACGGGATGGAGCGGGGTTCATGTTCCCCCTTGGTCCGCGCCGTCTCGTCCTCAGGCGTGAACCGGTCGGCATAGACCACCGTCACGCCGCGCTCGCCCTTGCGGACGGTCCCACCGAGTTTCTGCGCTTGGTTGAACGTGAGCCAGTCCTGCGACGGATAGGCCCGGTCGATCACCGCGCTCCACAGGATCAGGACGTTGATGCCGGAATAAGGGCGGCGGCTAACGGCGTTACGCGGCAGCCCGGCATTGCCGCACCCGCTTGTGCCCCATGGCTGCACCCACGGCACCCGCCCAGCTTCCAGTTCGCCGACGATGCGCTGGGTGACCTCGTCATAGAGGCCGGGCCGCACCGTTTCGGCGCGCGAACGCGGCGCCTTGCGCTGCGCGTGCGGCCGGGCGGACCGGCTTGGGGCTCGGGACATGCTCGCCTCCTCGCCAACCCAATCCGAACATGGCCCCCGGAAGCGGGGGTGGGCGGCAGCCAGCGATCGGACAGGCGCGGCTCGAGCCGGCGAAGGCACCCAAGGCGGCGGGCGCAGGCCGTCACCGCCGGGCCGCAATGCAATGGAGGAGCCGGTCCTCGCAGAGGCCGGCTTGCCGCGCCGGCGACGCGCCTAGACGGGAGCGGCGCCCACCCCCGCTGTCCGGCGGGCCCGGCTCAAAGCGCCGCCGCGCGCGAGCGCGGCGTCCGCTCGCCGCGCCAGCCGATCGTCACCTTTGGCCGAGACGGCCGTGGCCGGCTCGGGGGCGAAGACGACGACGTCGAGCCCTAGAGCGCGGTCGCGCGCCTACGGCGCGCGAGGCGCAAGGATGAAACGAAGGGTCGCTCTGCCCCGGGTTGCTCGACCCTCGGTCCGAACTTCCCGCCGTGCGGTGGCAGCTGGCCCGGCCGCGGAGACACTATGCGAACCTCATTGGCACCGTTCGACGGACTGTAGGGTGGCTGCGCAGGGCCCGACGGCTCGTCACCGCCGATCACCAGCATCAGGTAAGCGACCCCCGCCAGCGCATAAGCGAATGCGAGCATGAGATGGCAGGCTTGATGCACGGCAGGTCTCCGGTGTCTGGGCATGAAATCGTCTCCCCGATCGCCTGACCCCAAGGGCGCGCGACGGCGCACCATTTCGCCATCGAAATATTATTTTTCATCGAGGGTAAAATCGGGGTGGGTCGCGCGCCTATATCCACAGGGATTTGCTTGGCGGAGGCCGCGATGGCGAAACGGCGGGACGAACTGGATGCCTTGTGGTCGGATCTCGACGTGCGCATCCGCACGGCCGCGCGCCTGATCGTGGCCAAATGCGACATGATGGATAGCGCGGATCACGAGGATCTGGCCCAATCGACGATGGCGGACCTGTACCTTTTTGTCGGCAAGATCCGCGCCGCCGACCCCGCCATTGCGATCGACGAACTGCGCCGCCGGGCGATCGGCCACGGCAAGGTAGCGCTGAAGCACAATTTTCTCGATCTGGTACGCAAGCGCCGCCGGCACCATGAGGCTCATCGGACGCTTGGCGCGCTTTCATCCGAAGCCAGCGGATTCGTCGATTCTGCGTGGCGCCGTCAGACGACCCCTGAAGAGCGCGCGATCGCACTCGATTTCGTCGACAAGATGCTCAAGCGCACAAAATCGAAGCCCGCCACGGCCCTGCTCGATGCGCTGCGTCAGGTCGTGCGCAACGACATCAGGATTTCGCCGGTGGATCTGACCGACCTTGCCAAGGTCAGCAGCGCCGACTTGTGCAAGTTTCGTGACGCGAAATTCACCTACCTTCTGTGCACGGACTGGAAGTGACCATGGAGAAAAAGGCAAAGGATTTCCGCCTGTTTCTGTTGATCGACCAGGAGGCGCCGATCGATACGGATTGCGTCGAGGCAGTCTGGGACGCGGTCAATGAAGCAAGCTTGGATGAGCTGGCGGCGGTCAACCTCGCGTTGGACGAAGCGGCATCTGGCACGAGCCGGTTTGCCACCTGCGTGAGGATCAGCCAGGGACCACATCACTATTTCGTGGGCGGCTCTCTCGGCGCGCGGGAGCGCGTGGAAGATATGTTCGGTCCCGACATCTTCGACGAGAAGCGTCCGGGTCATGCCATCGCGGCGTTTGTGCGCGACTGCGCCGCGGACGCGATCATGCGCAAGGCGCCAAAACATGATGCCTGGGATGATGTCGGATAAGCGGCTTATCCAAGCTCCCCGCAAGGGGGTGCTCCGCGTGTCCTATGCCGCGCAGCCGCGGATCGCGTAACGCCGCAGGCGGCGCCGCAACCAGCGACGCGCCATGTTCGCCCGCCGCTCCTATTGAGGATAGGCGGCGATCTTTCCGGCGATCAGCTTCGAGATGCCGCTCTGCAACGTCGGATTGGTCAGGACGAAGAACATGCCCCCGCGCCCATTTTGGCTGCTGCCGCAATTGGCGCCATTCGGACTGGTGGGATCGCCCAACTGCCCCTGCTGATTGAGGTCGCTGAAAATCGCATAATGATGCCCCCCGGCGAGCGACACCCCGATCTTGGCATGATTGGGTCCGCCCGTGAACGCGACCGGCGTGCCCTCCCAATTGGCCGACACCGCGATGTCGACCCGACCGGGCGGCGTCGGCAGCAAAGGATCCCAGCAATGGACGTCGGCCGCAGATCGGGTCGACGGGATCTTGGGCGACGCCCACCAGGTCGCGGTCAGCAGATTCTCGCCGCCCAGCACCGACGACACGAATTGCCACGACGGGACATGCAGCGCGGACGGCTTGGTGATCAGCCGCACGCCGGATGACAAAGTCTGGTCGAGATAGGTCTTGTCGCGCGACTGCTGGCCGAGCAGGGCGACGAGCTGATCGATGTCGGCGGGCGGCGCCACGCCGTTGAGCCGGCGGTTTACGATCTGCGGATTGTTGACGTCAGTCGACACGCTCGCCACCGCGAGCGCGCGCAATACGGTCTTCACGTCGTCGCGGTTGAGCTGCAGCGCGAAGAAGTCCTGCGCGTTCGAGATATTATTGTCGTCGCTGACGCAGCCGAGCGTGTTGCCGTCCTTGCGCGGCATGGCGGCGCCGCCCGCCGCAGGCCAGGACGGCGTCGTGACCTGGATGATCACGCCATTCCCGTTCTGGTCCCAGGCGAGGATGCCCTTGGAATGGCCCCAGGGCTTGCCGCATTGCTTGGCGTCGCATTCCGGACCGTCGCGCGGCGGATCGCCGTAGAATTGATCGTTCCAGACCACGAAATAATAATGGCCGTTGTAGATCTCGCCAAAGGTCGCGCCGAGCGGGTCGCCGCCGCTGGTGCCGATCAGCCCGGGACCGTCGGTGAGCACGGGATTGGCGCTGCTCGCGAGCGCATAATGCTGACTGAAATTATTACCATCGCGCCGGAGCGTGCCGCCGAAGGCGCAACCGCGCGCGGGGTCGGTCGGGTTCGACGGGAAGGATTGCGAACTGAATTTGTAGGCGAACCACCATTGGACCGGCTTGCCCGTTGCCACCAGCGGCACCGGCTGCGGGCTCGGTGTCACGCTCGCGACGGTCGCGACCGGGGCCTGCGTGTCGGCGGCCGACGCCCCCTTGTCGCCCAGCGTGCCGGCGGCGAGCGACAGTGCCGCGATCGCCGCCAGCGGCCAGCCCGCACGGACCGCTGTCGACATCTTGCCGGCGGGCTTCGCGCTGGCCGGTTTCGCGGCCCTTTTCTTCCGGACGGGGGCTTCAGCCATGACTACCTGCCTATGTCGTATGGGGTGCGGCTTTGTACGCGAGATACGAGGCGTGGCTGATGCCGAGCAGCCAGACGAACGACTTGTCGAGCGTCGGCAGGCTGGTCACCGTCTCCTGCGAGCCGGCGAGGTCGGCATAGACATAAGCGACGTAGCAACCGAGCAGCAGCAATGTGATTGCAGCCTGCTGGATCTTGCCGAGATCGGGCGAGCCCGCATTGCCGACCTCCTCACCGGTGACGACATCGCTCCAGGAGGCATCCTTCGGTGCATCCCTGAGCACGAGCTTGCCGTTGCTGGTGATCGCAGTACCCATCTTGTCCTTGGCGATCGCAAGCGCGCCCTGGACCTCTGGCTGCTGCGACTTCAGCGTCAGCAAGGCCGGGGCCGCGACGAGCGAGGTCGCGGAAATGCCCATCGCGAGCAGCAATTCGTTGGGGATCACGATCGCCAGCGCGGAAATCGAATTGTCCTCATACATGGCGGTGGCGATGTTGAATGCGGCCGCCGTCGCGAACCCTGCCAGGACAACCACCGTCCAGGCCGCCGCCTGCAGCTTGGAGAGGCTGATCCGGTTGCGGTTGTCGATGAACGCGCCCGCCGGACGGCCGTTGATCAGCCAGCCGATCAGCATGAATTCGCCGAACATCAGCGCCATCACGGCAAGGAACATCGGGCCGCGCAGGTCGGGCCAGTAGATCGGCGCGCCGATCAGCAGGATGATTGCCGCGATCAACGGCAATGCAGCGAAGGCCCAGCTCTTCGAAGCAATCATGGAAAAACCCCCTCGGCCCCAATGGGCGCGACCTTGAAGTCACATCCGCAGCGAAGCCGCTCGAGAGATTATTGTTGACGGCCCGAGAGTCAATTGTCGGTTGGGACAAAACCGGGTCCGGGAGAATGTTTTGAAACCAGTTTGACGGACATTTTGGCACCCTGTCGCCATTCCCACCTCCTGGGTCGGGTGGTTTCTAAGCCGAAATGACAATCGCGCATGCCCGCCGCCGCGCGGAACGCGTGCACAAGGGAAGGGTCAGCCGGCCCGCAGGCGGCCGCGTTCGAAGCGTTAGAGGAGGTGGATCATGACCCAAAATTGTCCCGCTGCGTTCGCGCCCGTCCGCGCGCTGTTGCTGATCCTCGCAATCCCGGGATTGGGCTTCCCGGCCGAAATCGCCTCGGCCGCGCGGGACGTCAGCGAGCGCCCTCCCGGCGCGTTCGATTATTGTCTGCTGGCGCCGTCGTGGAAGCCCGGCTTCTGCGTCACAACGCCAGAACACATGCGTGAATGGAAGACCCCCAAGGGCTTCGCATTGCACGGATTGTCGCCGCAGCTCGAAGGCGATCAATATCCGAGCTTTTGCGATGGCCCGGCGCGTGGTGCGGACGCGCGCGGCAGGTTCGCCCACATCTATGCGGGCCCTTCGCTGACCGACCATGAGGGGCCCAAGCATGGCCCATGCTCCAGCCTATTCGCGACGGACTATTTCACCCCGCCCGGCGCGGAGGTGGGCCGTGTCGTTGTCCCGTCGCCCTCCGGCGCAGGCGCGGTGCTGCCGGCGCCTGACATGCACGCACTCAAGCCGGCCTTCGTGGCCATCCATCCGGGCCTGACCGGCGCCGGCGTCACCACCGGAACCAGGAAAAATATCGTAACCGAGGTCGATTTCTGCCTGTCCAAAGCCGGAAACTTCACGCCCTGTTAGTCTGCCTGCGCAACTCCCTCGCTGCGCAGGCAGACTAACAGGGCACGCACCATCGACGCCGCGAAGTCGCACGCACGCACCCGGTCAGGCAGGCGTGGCACCCGGCGGCAGGCACGCGCTATAGCTTGGAATTTGCCAGGCGACCGGATGGACTAACGGGCTTACGCCCATGTCGCGACGGGCAAACAGGTTCGCGCGCAAGGACCGGGTTCGGGTTTTCGCGTCCCAATGCGGTTTGGGAACGAATTCCGCCGGTCGCCAATACCAGGCCATGGAATCGTGCAGTTTTGCCGTCGGTTCGGCTTCGGCGAAGGCTATCCCCGGCAACTGGCTCGGGGCTTTGCCGAGAATCTCGTCGAGACGACCAGGATCGACCAGCAAACCCACAACCATCGCCTCCTTCGCCATCCATTCGAGCGGATATTTCGACATCCCGCTTTCCGCTTCCTTATGTCCGCCGCCGACGTCGCAATGATCGCCGGGAAACCAGACCTGCTTGACGTCCTGCCCGGGGCCCGGATTGAACTTGTTGGGACGGAAAAAGGCGCGCCGTTCGTCGATCGAGATTGCGTGCCGAAACGTCACGATATCGGGATTGGTGGTCGCTCCCGGAATCGAAACCGGACTGCCGAACCAACCAACCGAGCTGACCGTATCCCAAACCCCGACAAAATGCGGGTGGCAGGGGGCCGCCCCCAGGCTGAGCTTGAACTGTTTGGCGAGATTGAAGGCAGCGTTCAATTCCGCCTGCGGCACGCCATGCAGCTTCCACAACATATCGACCGCATAGAGGATGAGCGGATCGTTGCCGGCCATCGCCATGCCGTACATGTAGACCAGGGCCGCGACGACACGTGCGGTATAAGCGCCCCGGCTGAAGCCGAACAGGTAGAGCTGATCGCCCGGACGCCAATTGTTCATGATGAAAAGATAGGCGTCGCGAATATCGTCCTGGAGACCATAAGCGACCGCCAGCCCGGCGCCACGGGCCAGCAAATTGCCAACCGGCATCGGGAAGCCGGGTGGGGCCTTGGTGCCGATGCCCGGATGGTAATAGACCGCCTGACGCGCTGGGTCCTTGACCAGCGCATAAGCCAGCTTGGCGACGCTCGTCCGGTCCTGCGCGAATTGGTTGGACGTGCCGTCGCAGAGCACGACGATGTTGCGGCCGGTGTTCGGCGTCATTTCGGCTTCCCCCGCCCGAAATCGAGCAGGAGAAGGTCGTCCGCCAGGCGTGGGCTTGTCAATGAGTCTGCGCCCAGAATGGATCAAAATATGGACTCCGCACTATGTCCCTTGAGACCGGGTCCGCCAACGTTCAGCCGAATATCATTCGGGCCGCATCAGCTTGCGATAGTCGCCCGAAGCGAGCCGCCTGGCTTCTCCAACCAGCCGCCGTACGCGCGAACGCAGCGAGTCCGAATGCCCCTGCCATTCACCGCGGGTCCGGGCGGGGCCATAGAGGATTTCGGCAATTTCGCGCTGGCTCGCGCCTTCACGGAGCGCGTCGCCGACGCGAAGCGCCCAGAGCCAATGGTCTTGTCTTGGATCGGCGGGAAACAGCGATGGCGTGAAACGGCGCTCAAGACTGATCGCCGTCAAACGACGCAGCGTGCGTAATTTGGGTCGGGCATCGCGCGTGCCGTGGAGGAGATAATGGAGCACGACCGGCCCGCCAGCGAGCGTGCCCTGCTCCACGTCGAGACGGAGATGGTGCAAGCCGTCTGACAGCACCGCATGCTCGCGTCCATCCATGCCCGGCACCAGCGAAATCCAGCGGCGCAGGCTGTGGAGGGGAAGGCCGTCAGGGTCGCGCGAACGGGTCGGTGCGGCAATCACCCGGAGCGTGCCGGGATCGATATCAGCGCGCCACACGATCAGAGCCTTGGGCGCGATCCGGTCGGGATTTTCGCGAAACAGCAAGCTCCAGCGCGACGGCGGCTGGCGCGCGCCGCGGGTGGCGGTGGACGCTTTGCCGTACCAGCTGATGTAATCGGGATCGCGGCGCAGCCATTCCCACATCAGGCCCGCGCGATCGACCTCGCGCAGACAGGCATAATCCGCGGCGCGGGTCCCGTCGGGCAAAGCCGACATGGGTCACGCTCCTCCCAAATGGCGGAGATTATGACCGAAACGGTATCTTTCGCGCGTGACGAAAGTCACATTGCGACCATATCGGGGCGCTTCGAGTGCAGTTGGCCGCCGGCCTGAGACCCCGTCAGCCAGCCTGAAGCGTGAAAGGACGATCGCGGGACCACCGGCGCCTTGATCCGCCGCCCGCGGCCGAGTCGGCCGATGGGCCTGGGTACAGTAGAGGCGTTTATTCGTCTGGTGGGCGCGGTTGCGAACGCGGACGATCTGGCGGACGCTATGTCGGCGATAGCGGCCGATCTTGGCTTCGAATATTTCGCGCTGGCGCATCATATCGATCTGACGGCCGCGGGCGCTACCGCGATCCGGCTGCACAATTACCCGCCGCAGTGGGCCGACTATTACGAAGCCAACGGCCTGGGCGTCTGCGACCCGGTCCATCGCGCCAGCCATAAATCCAGCGTGGGCTTTCGCTGGTCGCGCATTCCGTCTCTGGTCCGGCTTACGCCGCGGGACCGGCAGATGCTCGATCGCGGGCGCGCGGAGGGCATTGGCGATGGCTTCACCGTACCCACCAACGTGCCGGGCGAGTCGTTCGGGTCCTGTTCCTTTGCCAATCAAGAGGGACGGTCGGTCGGGGAAGCGATGTTGCCGCTTGCCCAATTGGCGGGCGCGTTCGCGTTCGAGGCCGCGCGCCGGCTCTGGCACGTGCGCGAGGACGAGCGGGACGCGCCCTTGCCGACGCTGACCGACCGCCAGCGTGACTGCTTGCTGTGGGCGGCGCGCGGAAAGAGCGACTGGGAGATTGGCCGCATCCTCGGCGTGAGCGAAGAGACGGTCACCCGCCATATGAAGCTGGCACGCGAGCGCTATGGGGTGGAGAAGCGTACATTACTCGCGATCCGCGCGCTGTTCGACGGAACCTTGAGCTTCACTGATATTTTCAAGCGCTGAAATACCCCTTTCTGGGAATATGCCCGGCCCCCTGCCGCGGCCGATGCTCCTCTCGAACCAGAGCGGAGCAGGCCCATGCTGCATATCTTGTCGACTGCGGAGCCACCCTATGGCGCACAGGCACTCCGGGGCATGTTCGAGGCGCGCCGGCGGGTGTTCGTCGACCTGCTGGGATGGAAAGTGCCCGTCATCGACGGCCGATACGAGGTCGACCAATATGATACCCACCATTGCACCTATCTTGTGCTGACCGACGCGGCGGGCCACCATCTCGCATCTGCCCGCCTCCTGCCGACAGAGCGGCCGCACATCCTTGACAGCCTCTATCCGCATCTGTGCGACGGCGCCGCGCCGAAGGGCCCCGACATTTTCGAAATTACGCGCTTTTGTCTCGAGCGCGATCTCCAGACCCACGACCGCCGCCGCGCGCGCGATACACTGGTCTGCGCGCTGGCCAATCATGCGCTCGAGCGCGGCATTCGCGCTTATAGCGCGATCGCCGAGCGGCGCTGGGTGGAACAGATTCGCGGCTTCGGCTGGCGGACGAAAATGCTGGGGCCGGAGCGGCGCGAAGGGTCGCGCCTGCTGGCGGCGCTTTCGATCGCGATCGATCACGATACACCGCGCCGGCTGCGCGCCGCCGGGCTTGCTCCGGACGAGATGCTGGGCGGCACGCGTGAGCGCGCGGCGGCATGACCGCAGCGCAACTCGAACGCATGCATGACAGGCTTGCCGACCAGCTCCGGTCGGACGGCTATGTGATCGTGCGCGCCGCCTTGCCCTACCCCGTGATCGAAGCGCTCGACGCCGACCTCGCGCGGGCATTCGAGGAAACACCGTTCGGCGAGGGCAGCTTCTACGGTCCGCGTACCAAGCGGTTCGGGCGCCTGCTTGCGCGCTCCGGCTTCGCCCAGCAGCTGGTGCTGCATCCCATTATCCGCAGCATCGTCGAGCCGATTCTCCTGCCGCGTTGCGATGTGATCCAGCTCAATGTCGCGCAGGCGATCGCCGTCCATCCGGGCTCCTTGCAGCAGATGCCGCACCGCGATCACGACATGTGGCGGATCGGCCCGGGCGAAACCGAATATCTGGTTAATGTGATTTGGCCGTTCACGCGCTTCACCGCCGCCAACGGCGCCACCCTGGTGTGGCCCGGCACGCACGGGCCGAACGCCCAGTCGACCGAGCTCTCCGGCGCACCGATCGTGGCCGAGATGGCGCCCGGCGACGCGCTGCTGTTCCTCGGATCGACCGCGCATGGCGCCGGCGCGAACCGGACGAACGAGGTCCGGCGCGGCTGTGTGATCGGCTATTCGCTGGGCTGGCTTAAGACCTACGAGAACCAGTTCCTGGCGTATCCGCCCGAGGTCGCGCGCAGCTTCTCACCCGAGCTTGCCGCGCTGGTCGGCTACCGTCAGCACCGGCCGAACTTGGGCAATTACGAAGGTCAGTGCCCATCGGTTGTTCTTCATGGGACGATCGACGCTCCGCTGGGCGCGATCGACGCGCTCCGTCCGGACCAGGTCGCGATGGTGGATGCTTTTGCCGAAGATCAGCGCCGGATGCAGTGAACGCCGGTCATACCTCTGAACGCGTTTATGACGCATTGCGCACACGTATCGTCGAACATGACTTTCGACCGGGTGACCGGCTCGACCCGGCCTCGCTGGCGGAAGGCCTCGCCAGCAGCGTCACGCCGGTGCGCGATGCGCTTCACCGCCTCGTCGGCGAAAACCTGGTCGAGACCGCCTTGAGCGAGGGTTTCCGCATCCCGCATGTCAATTTGCCGCAGATCCAGGACCTGCTCGGTTGGAATCGGCAGATCCTGCGCCTCGCGCTTCAGGATTGGGACGCAGCGAAGCATGCGGCCTACACAGCACAGCCGCCGGCGACGCCCGCAGTCGGCATCGGGCTGGCGTTCAAGGAAATCGCGCGGCGGTCGCGCAATCAGGAACATCAACGCGCGATCCGTTCGGCCAACGCGCGGCTGCACGCTGTCCGACTGGTGGAAGACGATCTGTTTCCGGATCGCGAAGCCGAGCTCGACCAGATCGAAACGGCATTGCAGGAGCCCGGCGCTGCGGGCCTGCGCGCCCTGATCGATCGCTACCACCGCCGAAGGCGGCGGGTCGCGCCCGAACTGGTGCGGCTGCTCTACCGCCATGCGTGATCGCCTCGTGCGCACCCCCGTCGGCGGGCGTGCGGCGCCCATAGCCCAAACAATCGCGATATATTCATCGTATAAAGTTCGTATCGCTCGAGCCCCATTTTAGAATCTCCCCTGCCGCAATCACCGCGGCGAGAAAGGAGTTCATCATGGAACGCACCGACGATCTGATCGAACTGGGAGCCGCCACGATCGAGACCAAGGGCCGGACCGGCCCCCCGATCGATGTGCAGCTCGGTTCGCTCCCGTTCGACCTCATCGAGGATTGAGCGGAGCCCGGCGCGCGGCGGCACGCCGCGCGCCGCGTCCGGCATTACCATGGGCTATGGGCTCGCCCCGGCGCTATCCTTCTGCACTGCGGACGATCGGCGGATCTTCCTTGATACGAACCGCGATCTTTACTTTTGCCTGAGCGACGCCGCCGATCGGAGCTTCTCGCGCCTGGTCGACGGCAGCAGCCTCGCGGCGCAGGATATGCGCAATCTTGACGGCTTGGTCGCCAGGGGCGTCCTGCATACGTCCGAGCATGCGCCATCACCGACGCCATGCCCAAGAACGGTAATGCCGCGGCGCAGTTTGTACGAGGCTCCGGCAAATTCGCGGTTTTTTCCCACCCTGCGCGCGCTTGCCGGATACCTCTCGGCGCGCTGGAAGCTGCGCTATTGCGGTCTGGCCGCCAGCCTCCGGTCACTCGAAGCACGGAAAAGCCGCATCGCGGCGCGACCCGACGCACAGGCGATGGCCGACGCCGTCGCCGGGGATTTCCGTCGCGCCGCAATGCTCGCCACCACGCGCAATTATTGCCTGCCGCACTCGCTCGCGGTCGCAAATGCCCTGTTCACGCGCAATGTCCCCGCCGATCTGGTCCTTGGGGTCCGCACGCGGCCGTTCGGCGCACATTGCTGGGTTCAGTTCCACGAGGCTGTCGTGAACGACAGCATCGACAATGTTCGCGACTATATACCGATCCGCGTGATCTGATGCCTGGTCGCTTCATTGCCTTGTGCGGGGACCGCTCATCGCGGGCGGCGGTTGCGGCGCGTATAAGATCGCTCGGCACGCTGACCGCACTGCTCGATCAGGATGCGCTTATCTTGTTCGCCGATCCCGCGCTTCCGCATCTCAAGGCCGAGGCGGGCGTGGTGCTGGGCGCGCTGTTCCTTCGCGGTCAAACCGCGCCCTGCCGCGCCCTGGATGATACGAAGCAGGCAGCCTGCGTCGGTACGCGCGGTGCATTTCTGGCGGATACATGCTGGGGCAGCTACGTCGCGTTCCTCCCCGATCCGTCCGGTCGGACCTGGCATATACTGCGTGCGCCGTTCGGCATGCTGCCATGTCTGTGGATGGAGCAGGACGGCATCATCTGGCTGGCCTCGGACCTGCCGATCCTCGAGCAAGCGGGCCTCGTCAGGCCGCCGATCGACTGGACTGCGCTCCGGATCCATTTGCTCCAGCCTGAGTTGCGGCGCAGCCAGACGTGCCTGATCAGCATAAGCGAACTGCAAGGCGGGTCCCGGCTTACCGCCGGATCCGGCACAGTCGCGGTCGAGCCAACATGGTCCCCTTGGACCTTTGCGCAGCGGGCCGACATTCCGCCGGCGGACGCTGCTTTGCGTCTGCGGGGCGCGGTCGACCTGAGTGTGTCGGCGATGAGCGCGCTCTACGACCGCGCAATCCTGATGCTGTCGGGCGGGTTGGACTCCTCGGTCGTTGCCGCGAGCCTGAAGCGCGCCGGGCGACATTTCGACTGCCTGACCTTTCGGCCCGACGGCGCCGGCGGAGACGAGAGTCGCTATGCGCGCGCCGTCGCCGAGCATCTCGCAATAGCCTGGCATGAGGTTCGGCCTGACCCGGATGGCGTCGCGTTGCTTCGCTCGGCCTCCAGCCATTTGCCCCGGCCGAACGAACGCTTATTCTATCAGGAATATGATCGTCTCGCGGTTGCGCTCGCCCAGCATGTTCAAGCCAAAGCGATCTTCCACGGCGGCGGTGGAGACAATCTCTTCTACGCCAATCCGTCGGTCGCGCCGATCGCCGATTGTCTGCTCACCGGCAACGGCCGTGTCCGATCGAGCGCCCGAGCGCTCGCCGATCTCACCGGCACGAGCGCGTGGCGGGTGATGTGGATGGCGATGCGCCGCGCCCTGCGCAGGCGCGGGCCCGCGAATTCAGAAAGCCTGCGCACGCAGTTCCTGTCGGATTCGACCATGACGCCAACCGAACTGCACGCCTGGAACGACGCCCCGGCCGGCATTCTTCCCGGCAAGGCATCGCATGTTGCGCTGCTGGCGCCGACGCAATCGTTGATCGAGACGGTGGACCCGCTGCGTCCCATCCCGAATGTGGCGGTGCTGATGACGCAGCCTTTGGTCGAGACCTGCCTCGCCATGCCGACCGATCTGTGGTTTGCGCCCGGCTGGAATCGCGCGATAGCCCGATCGGCCTATGCCGCCGCATTGCCGAACGAGGTCATCGATCGACGGTCCAAGGGCTCGCCCGATGCCTTCGTGGCGTCGATTTTCGAGCGCCGCAAACGGGATATCCGGTCGATCCTGCTCGACGGCTTGCTGGCCGAGCACGGTCTGCTCGATCGAGCGAGACTCAAGGCCGTGCTCGACGATCCGGCGCCGGCCAAGGGGTATGATTTCTCCCGCATACTTGAACTGGTCGACGCCGAAGCCTGGGCGCGAGCCCGCGCTTAGCGCGCCGCCGATGGGGTTTGCGCGTCGCGCATCTTGTCCCATCGCCGATATTGAGCGGCTTTCGCCGGCGCCGGATCTGCATGACCGCGCAGCCAGAAATCGAACCAGTCGAGGCTGCGTTCGAACGCGGCGGCGCGATGCACCGGCTCGATCTTGTTGTGCAGTTCGTTTGGAAATACGTAGAGTTCGACCGGCCGTTTGAGCTCGCGCAGGGCTTCGAATGTTTCGAGCGCGAGAAGATATTCGCTATCAGCTGACTGCAGGAGCAATGGCGTCGTGATAGTGCGCGCATTCTGCGCGATCGACATCGGTGCCCAGAAACTTGGGTCGGGCCGCGTCGCCGGCGGATAGCCGGTCTGCTGCATGAAGTCCGACCAGCCGATACCGCCGTAGGTCGTGACCGTGTTCGGGTCGATGCAGCAGGTGCTCGATGCCGCGGCGGCAAATCGGTGGCTGTTGACCAGCGCGAACGAAACCGAGGTCGCGCCATCGCTGAGCCCGGTTAGGCCGAGACGCGCGGGATCGGCCACGCCCTGCTCGATCGCGAGATCGACCCCTTTCAGGAGCGCGGACAGCATGCTCCGGCGTTCGGCCCAGTCTTTCTGCCGGAACGCGATCAGGTCGGTCCAGCTCGAAAGCTGCGGCGCCAGGTGCATGATATCGGGCGGGCGCTCGACGCTTAGCACCGCCATGCCGCGTTCGGCGAACAGGAAGATCGGATATTCGTCGCCGGTGCCGCCGCGCAGGAAGCCGAGACTATGATATTGCGTGACGACGAGCGGCACACGCTGCCCCGGGCGGTAGTCGGGCGGAAGAACCAGATCGCCCCAGGCCGCGAGACCGCGATCATTTTTCCATCGCAGGCGCCGAACCTCGGGCAGTTTGATGGCATCGAATTCGGGATTGAGCCTCACCAGCGATTCTGAGCGGCCGCTCTTCGAATTCAGGCGGACCAGCGAGGGCGGCGTGGTGCTGTTCTCACGCGTGCAGATCAGGCCCGTAGCGGATTGGACGCACCCGCGCAGGACATCGGTGGTGCCCCATAGACGCGTGGCGCTGTGCTGGCCGGGGGGCCAACGGTACATCGCCATCATCTCGAGGTCCCACCCTTCCCGTCTGAGGAAGTAGATAGCGCCGCGCCGCCACCATAGGCCGACAATGCCGCCGGTGCAGGCTGGGTCCGGACAGGCCGTCTCGACCCCGCCGGCAAGGGCCGCGTGCAAGCGACCGGGGCTGAGCGGCGACGGCGCCTCGCGCACGGTGAAGGCGCGCTGCCCGGCCTGCTCGGCAACCGGCTCAGGCAGGCCTGCAGCCGGCTGCACCTGCCCGCCCGCCGCTTCCTCTTTCGTCGCGGGCCGCATCGTGCCCGACGCGATGGCGATGACCGAATATGCGGTTGTCGCGTCCGCTGGCACCATTGGCCGTGCGGCAATATTCGGCCAGAAACGGCTGTCGAAGAGCCAGCCGGAGCGCCCCTCTGTTTCGATCGCATCGCGCGATTGCGCGAGACCGGGCCGTGCGGTCACGATCAGCCCGTTGCCGTCGCCGGTCCAACCGAGCTGGTCGATATCGAGGCCAGCGGGGCTGACGCTGCGGGCGTGTGCGCCGTCGAGGTCCACGACCCAGGCGCGGGTCGTGCCATGGTCGCGGCGCAGATACGCTATGGACCTGCCGTCGGGCGACCACACCGGCGTGACCACGGCGGGCGCGCCGGGCTTGATCAGCAGCCCGAACTTCGGATCGTCGATCAGAATATTCTCGCCGCCCTGATCGAGGATCCTGAGCGGCGCCTTCTTGCGCAGGTCGAGCAGAACCAGCGCGCGGCAGATTGCGTTCTCCGCCACGCTCGGTTGCGTGATGTAGAAGGCGATACGCGTCCCGCCGGGCGCGACGCCAAACGGACTTGGGTCGGCGAACGACGCCCCCTCGGTATCGCCCACGTCGCGCATTTGAATGAGGTCCGCGGCGGTCACACCGCGTCCCGTCGCCGGGATTGGCGAGGTGGGCGGAAGCACCGATCCGCAGGCGGCCCGTGCCGCGGTCGCCGACGCCAGCGCGGCGGACAGCACCAGCAGCCGTGCGAGACGAAGCAGCGGGCGGCTCACCATGCCTTGCGCACCGCGATGCTGAGGAAACGGCCGATCGCCGAATAGTTGGTGGAATCGTAAGGCGTGTCCCCGGTCGTTGTCCGCAGGATCGTATGCGGCTTCGCGTCGAGCAGATTTTGCGCGGAGACGGACAGATCGAAACCATCGAGCCAGCGCGGGCCATTGTTGACGACCCAGCGCGCGGTCAGCCCGGTCGTCGTCATTCCGCCGATCGCGAATTTCTGGGCGGCGCGGACGTCGCGCACGCCGCCGGTATAATTGAGGTCCCCGGTCAGCGTCAGCGCGCCCGCACGCCACGAGGCCGTGCCGCGCCCGCGCCAATGCGGCGGATTGAAGATCGTGCCTGCGAGGATTTCGAGGGGTGAGCTCACGGAAACCCGCCGCGTGCTGTCGAGATAGCCGACATCGGCCCCGAATATCATTTCATGGCGCCCGACCGGAATCCCATAGCGCGCCATCACGTCCAGTCCGCGCGCGTTGACCCGGCCGGCATTGACGTTGCTGCCATCGACGATTGCGACGACCGCCGCGGGGTCGAACGCGGCCCCGGAATAATTGAGAAAGGTCGGCCCGCTCGCAATCGTCGCGGCGACTTGATCCGGAGTGGGATTACGGGTGACCTGCACCGCATAGGCCGGCTCGCTGAGAGCGCTGCCGAGATATTGGATCGGGGCAACGATCCGGTCGCGATATGCGACGCTGTAGTAAGTGGCGGCGAGGTCAAAGCGGCTGTCGCGCGGATGGAGATCGAAGGTTGCCGACAGGGTTGTGGCCCGTTCCGGCTTGAGGTCGCGATTGCCGCCAAGCGCGATCAAAGTG
>NZ_DATHFV010000200.1:0-12679 GCF_035317925.1 Sphingomonas sp. | reverse complement strand
TATCCGCCCTTGCTCGCCGCGTGGGCGCCGTTCCTGTTGTTCCTGCTGATCGGCGAAGCGGTGCTGATCCGCACCGAGGAATGATCTGAGGTCAGGCGGTCGGCGCGCCGAGCACGACCAGCCCCATCTTGGCGAGCCGGGCGACCGCGTCCGTGACGCTGTACAGATCCTGTCCGGATGCGGCGACGATTTCGCCGACCGTGCACGGCCGGGCCAGCGCCCCCAGCACCGCCGTCACCAGCTCCGCCGGCGGATTGGAAAAAGCGAACAGCGGGTCGCGCGCCATCGCCTCGAAACCGGCAAGGCCGGCGCCGGGGGCGGCTTCGACCATTGTATGCGTGGTTATGAGCGCGGTCGGATAATGCGCGAACAGCGCGTAGGGATCGGGCGCGATCGGATGGTGAAGCGGCGCGGCTGCGATGCGGGCGATCCATTCGGGTTCGCGCGCATGCGCCGCGCGGATCGCCGCCAGTTCCTCCCACAGGGCCAGATAGCGCGGATAGAGGATCGACCAGTCATAGTCGCTGCGGACCCGCGCGCGTCCGGCCGCACCCATTTTGGCGCGTAGC
Organism: Sphingomonas sp.; assembly: GCF_035317925.1. Taxonomy (GTDB): domain Bacteria; phylum Pseudomonadota; class Alphaproteobacteria; order Sphingomonadales; family Sphingomonadaceae; genus Sphingomonas_I. The sequence goes on along the minus strand of NZ_DATHFV010000200.1, from coordinate 12,110 downwards.
TCCGCATCGCCCACCAGATCGCTCAGCCGGTCGTTCAGCTGGCGCTGATCGATCGAGATCGCGCCGCCCGCGCGCACCAGATACATGTCGAAATTGCCGGTATGCGTTTCGTGATCGCGCGCGATCATGTCGTCGGCGGTCGCAGGCGGCGCCCAGCTGCGGATGCGAAAGCCGTCGATCCCGTCGCGCACCGTGTCCTTGTAGCCGTTCCAGTCGGACACCACGACCGGCAGGCCCGCCGCCATCGCCTCGACCGGGGTCAGGCCGAACGTCTCCTGGATGCTGTCGGCGAGCGAGACGAACAGGTCGGCCGCCTGCCAGCTCGCTGCATAAGCAGGGAAGTCGTTGCCATCGACGAACAACGGACGGACGTCCGGGCTGAATTTGGCCGCCGCGTCGCGGTAGAGCCGCGCGATCGCATCGTTGAAGAAGCTGCCCGCCTGGATCAGCACGATCTTGTGGCCGGTGCGTTCGTGCGCCGCCTGCAGCCCGCGCAGCATGCTCACCGGATGCGCCTTGCCGCTGAACGACAGGCGGCCGGCGTAGAGCGCCACGATTTCGTCCTCGGCGATGCCCAGCCGCTGCCGCGCGGCCGCGCGCGCCGGGTCCGATGTCGCGAAATCCTCGGCGTGGACGCCGAGCGGAATGATAGGAAGCTGGAAGTGGGGCGGCTTTACCGGCTGGCCGATCCGCCAGCTCAGATAATCGGCGTGCTGGGTGAGCGCGTCGCGAACCAGCGTCAGCGCGGCCTGCGACGTGCAGACCAGAGCGTCCCACGGCATGATCGGCGTCGTCAGCAGATCGAACAGGTGGCGCAGCGACAGCTCGCTGCTCAGCGTATGGGTGACGCCGCACAGGCTGTAGGCGGCGAGCCCCTGCCGCAGCCGCAGCGCCGCCGATATGTCGATCGCGCTGTCCGGGCGGTAGAGCGTGCCGGCTTCGGCCAGTAGATCGAGCCGGACGGCGGGGATCCAGTGCGGCCGCACCGTCGGGTCGAGGCCGGTCACGGTCTGCGCGAACAGATCGAACGATTGCTGGGATGGCGTATAGGCGCTCAGCGTGCCGCCCGGCGACGCCGCGACCGCTGCACGCAGGAAGCCGTTACCGGCGGATTGCCGGCCCATCAACTTGGCCCGATCGAGCAGGTATCCGTCCGGTTCGAACAGGATGGCGGCTTGCATCCTTGCTGCCTAGCAGGACGAACCGCCGCGTCCAATCGATCGACCCAATCGGCCCGCAATGTCCGTTTCGATCAGGATTTCGCCGCGGCCCGCTTTAAATATGCGGCGTCCGCGCGTATATCGCGGGGACCCGCGGCATCTCGCCGCCAGAGGAGAATGCGTTATACCACCGCCCATGATGCCGCGCCGCCCGCTGGGCGCGCCGCCGATGCCGCTGAACGGCCCCCGTTACAACGAATTCATCTCGAGCCAGAAGGTGCGGGTGATCGACGAAAACGGCGAGAATCTGGGCGTGATGTATACGCGCGAAGCGATGGCGCAGGCGCAGGAGATCGGGCTCGACCTGGTCGAGGTTTCGCCCAACGCCGATCCGCCGGTCGCCAAGTTCCTGGATGTCGGAAAATACAAGTACGAGACCCAGAAGAAGGCGAACATCGCCCGCAAGAGCCAGAAGACGCAGGAGATCAAGGAGATCAAGATGCGTCCGAACATCGATGACCACGATTACGACACCAAGATGAAGAAGGTGTTCGAGTTCATCGAGGAAGGCGACAAGGTGAAGGTCACTTTGCGCTTTCGCGGCCGCGAAATGGCGCATGGCCAGCTCGGCATGCAGGTGCTCCAGCGCGTCCAGGTCGACGTCGCCGAAGTCGCTAAGGTCGAACAGCATCCGCGCATGGAAGGCCGCCAGATGCTGATGGTGATCGCACCGAAGTGAGGCGCGGTTCATCGCGAAGATAAAGAAGGGCGGGGCTGCGGCTCCGCCTTTTCTTGTTTCAGGCGCGGGATCGGCCCGCTTGCCAGATCGCGCGGCCTTGCCCATATGCCCGCCCGGGAGTCGGGCGGACGGCGTCGTCGCCAACCTGGTCAGATCCGGAAGGAAGCAGCCACAACGATTTCTCGTCGGGTCGTTCCGGCTCCCACTATTTTCGCGAATGTAGATCCCGAAGCGATCGACCGCGTAATTCCAACAATTCGAAAAGAGCATATGCCCCGCGCAAATCCTCCCCCGCCAGGGGGAGGTGGTGCCGAAGGCGACGGAGGGGGCGGCAGCTTTGTTTGGATGGGGCACGCAGCGCCCAGCCAGCTCTCCGCCGAACGTCGAGGCTCACCGCCGTCCTCCCCCTCCGTCAGGCTGCGCCTGCCACCTCCCCCTGGCGGGGGAGGATTGGAACGGAAAAAATTCGCGCGCATGTCACAAGACGCGGCGCTGTCTCGTCAGGTCTCCGTCAACCCAAGGAGATCGACCATGAAACCCCGTCTTATTCCGTTCGTCGCCGCCCCGCAGCAGATGCAGGCGTTCGTCGATTTCAGCACGGCCATGGCCAAGGACGGCGTCGAGCCGTCGCTCGCCGAACTGGTCAAGATCCGCGCCTCGCAGATCAATCACTGCGCCTTCTGCCTTCACATGCACACGCGTGAAGCGCTGGCGCAGGGCGAGAGCGAGCTGCGGCTGACGATGCTCGCCGCGTGGGAGGAATCGCCGCTTTATACCGACCGCGAGCGCGCGGCGCTGGCCTGGACCGAGGCCTTGACGCTTCTGCCCGAGACGAGTGCCCAGGATGACGTCTATGCTGAACTCCAGGCGCATTTCACGCCTGAGGAGCAGGTGAAGCTCACGATGCTGATCGGCATCATCAACGCCTGGAACCGCTTTGGCGTCGGCTTCCGCGGTGTCCATGCCGTGCCGCACGCCGAGAAGGCCGCGGCATGAGTGACGGCCCGGACTCCCTTGGCGCGGCGGCGGATTTCGATCCGTTGCGTCCGCGGCTGATCCGGGTCGCCTACCGCATGCTCGGATCGATGGCGGATGCGGAGGACGTGGTACAGGACGCCTTCCTCCGCTGGCTCGCGACCGATCGCGACGCGGTGCGTGAGCCGGAGGCGTTCCTGCGCCGCGTCGTCACGCGGCTCTCGCTCGATCAACTGAAGTCCGCGCGCGTGCGGCGCGAGACCTATCTCGGCGAATGGCTGCCCGAGCCGATATTGGAGGCGGAGCCCGTGGAAGACGTGACCCTGCCCCTGCTGATCGCGCTCGAACGCCTGTCCCCGCTCGAACGCGCGGCTTTCCTGCTGCACGACGTGTTCGGGCTGGATTTCGACGAGGTCGCGCAATCGATCGACCGCGATCCCGCCGCCTGCCGTCAGCTCGCCGCCCGCGCCCGGACGCATGTGCAAAGCGACCGGCCGCGCTACACGGTCGAGAAGTCGCGCGGGCTGGAACTGGCGGCGGCCTTTTTCCAGGCGTCGCGCGGCGGCGACATGGAGCAGCTCCAGGCGATATTGGCGCAGGACGTGTCCTCGCATGCGGACGGCGGCGGCAAGCGGCCCGCGGGCTATCTGCCGATCTTCGGTATCGACAATGTGATGAAGCTCCAGCGCTCGTTGGTACGCCTGTACGGTGGAGGCCAGTCCGAACTGGTGAGCTACGGCTTCGTCAACGGCCTGCCCGGGTTCGTCACGCGCGAGGCAGACGGCATATTGCAAACGACCGCGTTGCTGATCGTGGATGGGCGGGTTCACGCTATCTATGTGATGCGCAATCCCGACAAATTGGGGCATCTCGGCGAGGGCAGGGTGCACTGACGCCTTTCGCTCGGGCGGCATCACGGGCGTCCTGTGAGAGCCCGATTCACGTCATCGAGGAAGCGCGTGCGCTTCCACCGATGACGATCAGGCTCTAGAGTGCCCGCAATGTCCGACTCCTTCGATCTTGGCGAACCGCCGCAGCCCAAAGCAAGCGGCGCCTATCGCGTGCTCGCGCGCAAATATCGTCCGCAGCGTTTCACCGAGCTGATCGGGCAGGACGCGATGGTCCAGACGCTCGGTAATGCGATCAGCCGCGACCGGCTGGCGCATGCCTTCCTGCTCACCGGCGTGCGCGGGGTCGGCAAGACCTCGACCGCGCGGCTGATCGCCAAGGCGCTGAACTGCATCGGCCCGGACGGGACCGGCGGCCCGACGATCGATCCGTGCGGCGTGTGCGAACCGTGCGTCGCGATCGCCGAGGGACGGCATATCGACGTGGTCGAGATGGACGCCGCCAGCCACACCGGCATCGACGACATCCGCGAGATCATCGAGGCGGTGCGCTATTCGGCGGTCTCCGCGCGCTACAAGGTCTACATCATCGACGAGGTCCACATGCTGTCGAAGGCGGCCTTCAACGGCCTGCTCAAGACGCTGGAAGAGCCGCCGGCGCATGTGAAATTCCTGTTCGCGACGACCGAGGTCAACAAGGTGCCGGTGACGGTGCTGTCGCGCTGCCAGCGCTTCGACCTGAAGCGGATCCCGGCCGACCTGCTCGCCGCGCATTTCGCGCGTGTCACCCAGGCCGAGCAGGTCGAGGCCGAGCCCGAAGCGCTCGCCCTGATCGCGCGCGCGGCCGAAGGCTCGGTCCGCGACGGCCTGTCGATCCTCGACCAGGCGATCGCGCATGCCGATCTCGGCGGGGAAGGGGTCAAGGCGGCGCAGGTGCGCGACATGCTCGGCCTGTCCGATCGCGGCGCGATCCGGCGGCTGTTCGCGGCGATGATCGCCGCCGACGTACCCGCCGTGCTGGATGCGGTCGAGCAGCAGGATGCGCTCGGCGTCGAGCCGGTCGCGTTGCTGCGCGGGCTGTTGGAAGTGGTCCATGGCGTGACCCGCGCCAAGGCGGGTGGGGCGGAGGATCCCGCACTCAGCCAGGAAGAACGCGAAGCCTATGCCGACTGGGCGAGCCGGATGGGTTACGCCACGCTCCACCGCCTGTGGCAGCTTTTGCTCAAGGGCCATGCCGAAGTGCTGGCCGCGCCGCATCCGCGCGAGGCGGCCGAGATGGCGCTGCTGCGCGTCGTCCATGCGAGCCAGCTGCCCGATCCGGGCGAGCTCGCGCGGCGGCTGCAGGCGGGTGAGGTAATTGCGGCCCCGGCTGCTGCCCCGGTGCCCGCGCCATCGCCCGCCGCCGAACCGCAGGCGCCGTTGCTGGCTTTGCCGCGCGATTTCGCGGCGCTGATCACGTTGCTCACCGACAATGGCAAGCCGCATCTGGCGCAGCAACTGCACGATTATGCGGGGCTGATCGCCTATGAACCGCCGCGCCTCGCGCTCAAGCCGGTCAAGCCCTTGTCCGGCGATTTTGCGCGCGATCTCGCCGCCAGCCTGAGGCGGCTGACCGACGCGGTGTGGGATATCGAATTGAGCGATGCGCCGGCGGAGCCGAGCCTGTTGCAGCAGGAACAGGCCGCCGCTTCGGCCGCGCGCGACGAAATCCTCAATGCGCCGATGGTGGCGTCAGTGCGTTCGGTCTTTCCGGACGCCGAACTGATTGATGAGACGCGGAGTATGTCGTGATGGACATGAATGAGTTGATGAAGGCGGCGCAGGAAGCGGCGCAGAATATCCAGAGCCAGATGGCCGATGCCCAGGCCGGGCTCGACAAGATCGAGGTCGAAGGCATGGCCGGCGGCGGACTGGTCCGGATCAGGGCGACCGCCAAGGGCCGTATCCTGGGCGTGGATATCGACGACAGCCTGCTGCAGCCCTCGGAGAAGCAGATGCTGGAGGATCTGGTCGCGGCCGCGATCAACGATGCGCGCGCCAAGGCGGATGCCGCCGGCAATGCCGAGATGAGCAAGATGAGCGCGGGCCTGCCGCTGCCGCCGGGGTTCAAGCTGCCTTTCTGAGGGCGGCTTCAGGCGAAGCGTTTCGCCGTCGGTCGGAGCGCGAACGGGTCGCTGATCAAGTTGTAAATAAAGGTTAAAATCGACCTGACCGATCGGTCAGATCGAAAGAAAGAATGCGCCCCCGTCACGGTTGACCTATAGGGAAAGCATGAGGGCTGTACCCTCCTGTTTGTTGCGTCCGAGGTTTCCGCGTGAAGTTGCGTTTTTTGTTCGTCCGCGCAGCGGCCGGAACGCTTGCCGTCGGCAATGCGTCTCCGGTCAATGTGCCTTTCGCCGTGCAGGCGCAGGTGGCTGAAGCCGCCTCCGCCGACGCGCCGGCGCATGCGGCGACACGCCTGGCTTCGATCGCACCGCGCGGCGACGTCGATGTGGACGCGGGCGACCTCCACCACGATGTCCGGCTCAAGATCGGCGCCGATGGGGAACTGCCGTGCGACAGCGGCGAATGGGCCAATAACAGCCTGTTTGGTCCGCGCGCGCAGGTGTTGGCCGCGCTCGGCCTCAAGCCGGAAGGTTCGCATGAAACGGGTCGGGCGACGGCGCTGGCGGACGCGCTCGGCGACAAGCCGACCGGCGATGCCGAGTCGAGTGCGTTCGGATCGATCTTCGGCAACGCGCCGTCCTCGGGCGGTCTGGGCGACCTTCTCGGTCTTGGCGGGGGTGGCGGGACATCGGGCACCGGCGGTCCGGGCGGCGGCACCGGCGGCACGGGTGACGGCGGCACGGTGATCGGCGGCGGGACCACGATCGGCGGCGGCACTTCGCCCGGCGGTCCGACCGGCGGGACCGGAACCACAGGCGGCACCGGTACGACGGGCGGACCGACCGGCGGCGGCACGGACGGCGGCACCGGCACCATCGGCGGCGACCCGACCGATCCGGTTACGGGTGGCGGCACGCCGCCGCCGGGCACTTCCGGCGGCGGGACGACAGGCGGCATCACGCCTCCGCCGATTGGCCCGATCCAGCCGATCAATCCGGGCGGGGGCGGCGGACATGGCGGCGGCGGCGACAATTCCACCGGCCAGCAGCCTACTCCACCCGTCGTCGCAGGAGCGGTGCCTGAGCCGGCAAGTTGGCTGACGATGCTGTTCGGCTTCGGCCTGATCGGCGGAATGTTGCGCAGGCGCCGTCCGATCACGGCGTGAAACGATAAATTCTCGATCGGTTACGGAGCCGTAACCACCACATAGTAATGTTGCTTTGAAGGTATTGCGAATGACCATGATCAAGCTCGGCTTCGGCCTTCTGTCCGGCGCGCTGCTGGCGACGATGGCGTCGGCAGGCGGCGTGACCGTCGGCGTCGAGGCGCCCGGCGCCCAGTCCACCTCGGTCGCACTGAGCGGCAAGCAGGTTGCGACGTTCGACGGCTTCAACGGCTATATCGGCGGCGGTACCAACATCTTCGCTGGCGCGCCGATCAGCGGCACGATCAGCAATGGCGGTTTCAACACCTGGGACGCGAACGTCTATGGCGGCGCGGATGCCACCGGCAAATATGCGACGGTGTTCTACCCCACCACGATCCGTCTCTCGTCGCCCGTAACCTATGCCGGCCTGTGGGCCTCGGCGATCGACGGCGACTTCACCACCTCGCTCGGCAACACGGTCGCGCTGTACAGCGGCGACACCTTGCTTGGCAGTTATGCGCTCAAGCCGGCTTTGGCAGGCACTGCGGGCGCCTATGGAGGCAACCCCAACGCGGCCTATCTCGGCCAGGATGCCGGCGAGCCTTTCGCTTTCTTCGACTTCACCAGCACGATCGCCTTCGATCGCATCGACATAATCGAAAATGGCGGCGGCGGCTTCGAGCTCGACAATATCACGATCGGCAATGCGATCGGCCACCATGGCGGCGACAATTCGACCACGGCGGTGCCCGAGCCTGCAAGCTGGGCGATGATGCTGGTCGGCTTCGGCGCGATGGGCGCAATCATGCGCACACGCCGCAAGGCAGCGACCTTCGCCTGACCTAAGCCTGATCGTTATTGGCGGTGGCGCGGAGCGCCGTCGTCGATAGCGTGAATCAGGCCGTTCGCGATGCAATCGGCTGGGCTCAGGCCCCCCCGGACCCCTTATATTCGATGATCGTCGGCGCCTTCGCCGCAGCGCGCGTGCGGCGATAGAGCAGCACGCCGCTCAGTTGCGGCAGCTTGCCCAGCATCAGGAAGAAGGCGCTGGCAAAGGCGAAGCCGAACGGTTCGCCCGATCGGTATTTGCGCCAGCCGATCCGCGCCACCTGGAGCGGATACACCAGCAGCAGGAGCGAAGCGCCCCAGCCGAAGGCCGGGCGCAGCAGGGCCGCGAGCGCCAGCAGCACGATCAGGCCCGGCAGGACGCCGCCCCACAGGGTGATGCTGCTGACCTGCGCGCGCCAGCGCGGCTCGGCACTGTGGCGCTGGTGCAATTCGGCGAAGGCATGGCCGCTGCGCTTCGAGCGGCGCCAATATTGCGAGAAATGCGTCATCGCCGCGTCGTGGCGCGTCATTTCGACGCCGATCCGCCGAATCCGCCAGCCCGCCTGGCGCAGGCGCAGGCAGAGATCGGGCTCCTCGCCCGCGATGATGTCGCCATTGTAACCGCCCGCCTTGAGCAAAGGCGCTAGCCGGAACAAAGCATCGCCGCCGCAGGAACGGGCGTCGCCGACCGGCACGTCCCACTCCTCGTCGCACAGCCGGTTGTAGATGCTGCGATCGGGGAAGCGCTCGCGCCGCCGGCCGAACACCACCGCCAGATCGGGCTCGTCGACAAAAGCCGCGAGCGCGGCGTCGATCCAGCCCAGGTCGAGCTCGCAATCGCCATCGACCATCTGCACGAAATCGAGCTTGCTCGTGGTGAGACGTTCGAGCCCGGCATTGCGCGCGCGCGCGGCGGTGAAACCCTTGCTGGTATCGAGTGCAACCGTTTGAAAACCCATGCCCTCGGCGAAAGCAACGCTGCCGTCGCTCGATCCGGAATCGACATAGACGACGTCGCTGCCGGGCGGGATCGAGCGCAGGCAGGCCTTGAGCCGTTCGCCTTCGTTGCGGCCGATCACGACCACGCCGACGCGGGCTTCGGAAATAGGGGCTCGGCTCACGTCCACGGCATTAGGCGAAGCGAACCGCCAATCGCGAGAAGAATTTCCGTTGCGCCGCGGCATAGGTTCAGGGACAGGGAAAGGGCATGACGGACGCTCCGCCCCGCACCAGCGCCATTGCCTATGTCGCGGCACGGCTGCCGACGCTTTCGGAAACCTTCGTCTATCGCGAATTGATGGGCCTGCGTTCGCGCGGCCGGACGATCGTGCCGGTGACGGTGCGCAAGCCGGTCGGCCCCTTTGCCGATCCCGCGCTCAATGCCCTCGCCGGGGAGGCGACGCGGGTCTATTCCTGGCGATCGGCGCTGGCGCTGGTTCCTGCATTCCTGATCCGCCCTTTGGCATTCATGCGTATATACGATGAGGCGTGTGCGGTTGATCTTGATAGCGCCAAGGCCCGCTTAAAGTTCATGTTCCAGGCCTGGATGGGGCTGGCGACGGCTTTTCGCTTGAGGGGCAGGGGCATCGGCCATGTCCACGCCCATCTCGCCAACACCCCGGCGACGGTTGGACTCTATCTGGCGCGCGGGCTGCGGGTGCCATTCAGTTTCACCGGCCACGCCAACGATCTGTTCGTCCATCGCGAGGCTTTGCAGTTCAAGCTGGAGGAAGCGGCGTTCGTCTCCTCGATCAGCCGCTGGCATCAGCGCTTTTATGACGACATCGCGCCGGGCGGATCGCGGCCGGTGATCCGCTGTTCGGTGACGATGCCCGAACTCGCCGGCGACGGCGCAAATATCGTCTCGGTCGGCCGGCTCGTCCCCAAGAAGGGTTTCGACCTTCTTATCAAGGCCTTCGCCAGGCTCGATCGGGCGGGGCAACGGCTGATCATTGCCGGCGACGGGCCAGAACGTCGGGCGCTTGTCGCGCTCGCCGAGGCGGAGGGCGTCGCCGATCATGTCGATTTCCTCGGTTCGAGGCCGCATGCGGAAGCGCTGGCGGTGATCCGGTCGGGGGCGGTGTTCGCACTGCCGTGCCGCACCTCATCGACCGGCGACCGCGACGGCATTCCGGTCGTGTTGATGGAGGCGATGGCGGCGGGAAAACCCGTGATTGCCGGGCGCCTGGAGACGATCGCCGAACTGGTCGAGGACGGAAACAGCGGCCTTCTGGTGCCGCCAGACGACGTCGCGGCATTAACCCGGGCTTTGCAGGCGCTGGTGGATGATCCGGCGAAAGGCAGGAAAATGGGGTTGGCGGGGCGCAAACGGGTCGCGGAAGAGTTTTCCGACGCGATCAATTGGGACCGGCTGGAAGCGGCGATCGATGCCGCCAAGGACAAGAAATGACCGAAAAGCGCCAGACTTATTGCATCGTCAGCCCGGTACGCGACGAAGAAAAATATATGCGGCGCACGCTGGTTTCGGTCGTGAACCAGAGCGTGAAGCCCGATCTGTGGGTCATCGTCGATGACGGATCGACCGATTCAAGCCCGCAAATCCTGGCCGAATACGCCGCGAAATACCCGTTCATCCGCGTCATCCAGCGCCAGAATCGCGGCAAAAGGCGCGTCGGCGGGGGCGTGGTCGAGGCGTTTTACGAGGGCTGGGCGGTGGCCGAGCCGTACAAGCACGACTTCCTGACCAAGCTCGACATGGATCTGGAACTGCCGCGAGGGTATTTCGAGGGCCTGTTGGCGCTTATGGCGGCCGATCCCAGGCTCGGGACGGTGTCGGGCAAGGCCTATTATCCGGGCCCGTCCAACATTTCGGAGGGCTTCGAAGGCGAGCTGATCAGCGAGCATATCGGAGACGACGTGTCGCTTGGCATGACCAAATTCTGGCGCCGCGAGATGTTCGAGGAGATTGGCGGGCTGGTGCCGCAGGTGCTGTGGGACGGCATCGATTGCTACAAGGCGCGGATGCTTGGCTGGAAGGCCTATTCGGTCGATGAGCCGGCTTTGCGCTTCCTCCATCTCCGCCCGATGGGATCGAGCGACAAGGGCATCATCACCGGCCGCATCCGGCTCGGCACCGGCCAGTGGATGATGGGATCGTCACCCGCCTTCGTGTTCGCCAGCGCGGTCCATCGCGCGCGCCATCGCCCGTTCGTGATCGGCGCGCTCGCGACGCTCTGGGGCTGGGCCAAGGGCGGGCTGACCGGCCAGCCGCGCATCGCCGATCCAGGCTTCCGCAAGCATCTGCGCGGTTACCAATGGTCCTTCCTGATGCGGGGCCGGCATGGGGCGATGCGGCGGGCGGATGCAGAGGGCGAGGCGCGGTGGAAGGCGGCGCATCCGGGCCGGTTGGGGAACTAACCTTCCCTTTGTCATCCCCGCGCAGGCGGGGATCCATATTCTTGAACGTCCCGCTTCTATCGATGCGGAAGAGTTTATGGATTCCCGCCTTCGCGGGAATGACGGAAGATCAGTGCAGGCAGCGATCGTACCCGCCGCGCTGGATCATGCCGATCCGGCCCTGGATGCGGTTGCCGTAACGCAGCACCCGGCCGCTGGGATCGACCGCCGCGCGCTCTTCCGGCTGGGGCAGGACGGCGGCGATCCGCGCCGCCTCGACCGGGGTCAGATGGCTCGCATCATGGTGGAAATAACGCTGCGCGCCGGCATTGGCGCCATAGGTGTAAATCCCCGTCTCGGCGACGTTGAGATAGACTTCCATGATCCGGTGCTTGCCCCAGATATGTTCGATCAGGACGGTGAACCACGCCTCCAGCCCCTTGCGGAGGTAGGATCGGCCCTGCCACAGGAAGACGTTCTTCGCGGTCTGCTGGCTGATGGTCGATCCGCCCCGTAACTTCTTGCCGGCCTGGTTGCCCTGATAGGCTTTCTCGATCGCCTTCAGATCGAAGCCGTGGTGCCCGCAGAAATTGCCGTCCTCGGCCGCGATCGCGGCGCGCGCCATGTCGGGGTCCATCCGCGACAGCGGCATCCAGCTCTTGTTGACCAGGTGGCCCTGCGCGACGTCGCCCAGCTGGGTGAGCGTGATCGGTGGCGGCACGAAACGGTAGATAACCACCATCAGCAGCGACAGCAGGATGAAGCCGATGACGAGGCGCAGGATCCAGCCGAGGATGCGGCGGGGCCAGGAGCGGCGACGGTTTTTCGGCGGCGTTGCTGCCTTCGGTGAGCCTGCCGACCGGCAAAAACGGGATTGGCGCGGGCGATTGGGGGGCAGGGCTGCTGATCCCGGTCAGCTACGATTTGACCGAGCAACTGACGCTGGAGGC
>NZ_DATHFV010000199.1:0-18294 GCF_035317925.1 Sphingomonas sp. | reverse complement strand
TCTCCTTCGCCGACGAAGTGCCCGGCCTCATGCCTTTCACCGGGCCGGCTGCATGATCGCGGATCCGATCCGGAAGATCGTGATCGTCGGCGGCGGCACCGCTGGCTGGATGGCGGCCGCCGCCATCTCGCAGGTCCTGGGCGCTTCGGGACTCAGGATCGAGCTGGTCGAGTCCGAAGAGATCGGCACGGTCGGGGTGGGCGAGGCGACGATCCCGCAAATCAACACGTTCAACGCCCTGCTCGACATCGACGAAAGCGAATTCCTCCGCGCCACCAACGGCACCTACAAGCTCGGCATCGAATTCCGCGACTGGACCCGGCTCGGCCACTCCTATGTCCACCCGTTCGGCCTCTACGGCCTCGACATGATGGGCGTGCAATTCCACCATCATTGGCTGAAGGGCCGCAGCCTGGGCGACACGACCCCGCTCGGCGCCTATGCGATCAGCGAAGTGGCGGCGCTTTCGGGCAAGGTCGAGCATCCGCGCTTCGATCTGCCCAAGTCGCCGCTGTCCAAGCTCGGCTATGCCTTCCATTTCGACGCGAGCCTCTATGCGCGCTTCCTGCGCCGCCTTGCCGAACCCCGGGGTGTGATCCGCACCGAGGGCAAGATCGTCGAGGTGCTGCGGAATGGCGAGACCGGCCATATCGAGCGATTGAGGCTCGCCAGCGGTGCTATGGTCGAGGGCGATTTCTTCGTCGATTGCTCGGGTTTTCGCGGCCTGCTGATCGAGCAGACGCTGGAGGCGGGCTTCGAGGATTGGGGCCATTTCCTGCCCTGTGACCGCGCGCTGGCGGTGCCCTGTGAGCTTGGCGGGAACCGCAACCCGCTCACCCGATCGACCGCGCGCGCTGCCGGCTGGCAATGGCGCATTCCGCTTCAGCACCGAATCGGCAACGGCTATGTCTATTCGAGCGCGCATATCTCGGACGACGAGGCGGCGGCGACCCTGCTTGCCAATCTCGACGGTCCTGCGCTCGCCGATCCGCGCCCGCTCCACTTCACGGCGGGCCACCGCAAGAAGAGCTGGGACAAGAATGTGGTCGCGCTCGGCCTCGCCGGCGGTTTCCTCGAACCGCTCGAATCGACCAGCATCCATCTCGTCCAGACCGGCATCGCGCGGCTGATGACCCTGTTCCCGACGCGTAACATCGCCCAGGTCGATGTCGACCGCTTCAACGCGCAGACGGCACAGGAATATGTCGACATACGCGACTTCCTGATTCTTCATTATACTGCGACCGAGCGCGACGATTCCGATTTCTGGAGGATGTGCCGCGCGATCGAACTGCCCGCGCGGCTCGCCAATAAGCTGGCACTGTTCCGCGCCAATGGCCGCATCTTCCAGGAGAATGTCGAATTGTTCGCGGAACCGAGCTGGCTCGCGGTGATGGTCGGCCAGGGAATCGAGGCGGGCTCCTATCACCCCGCCGCCGACATGCTGCCCGATCAGGAGACTTTGACCCGGCTGAAGCATATCCGCGAGGTCGTCGCCGCGACTGCAGAAGCGCTGCCGACCCAGGCCGAATTCCTGCGGATGCACAACAGCGTGTCCGATGTCGCGCCGATCCGAGCCGCCTGATGACGTTGCCCGCGCCCGCGCCCATTCGCGAATTCGAGACTATCGATCGCGCGCGCTTCGACGCCGAGATCCGGCCGTCGCGCCAACCCGCCATCTTCCGCGGCCTGGGCAGGGATTGGCCGGCGGTGCAAGCCGGCACGCAATCGCCCGAATCGACGGTCGCCTATCTCAAGCGCTTCAGCCATAGTGAGCTCGTGCCGGCGATCGTGGGACCGCCGGAGATTGCAGGACGCTTCTTCTACACCGACGATCTGAAAGCGTTCAATTTCCAGCGCGGCCGAACCGCGCTCGATCCGTTTCTCGAGCGGCTGCTGCGCGATCAGAACGCAGACAAGCCCTATGCGATGGCGGTCCAGTCGATCCCGATCCCCGAATTGCTGCCGGGTTTCGTCGAGGAAAACCGCATCGATCTGCTCGACGCCGACGTGATCCCGCGCATCTGGATCGGCAACAAGATCCAGGTCGCGACGCATTATGATCTGATGGAGAATATCGGCGTGGTCATCGCCGGGCGGCGGCGCTTCACCGTCTTCCCGCCCGAACAGATCGCCAATCTCTATTCCGGCCCGTTCGAACTCACCCCGGCCGGCACGCCGGTCAGCCTGGTCGAATTGGCCAACCCCGATCTTCAGAAATTCCCCAAATTCGCCGACGCGATGGCGACCGCGCAATCGGCGGTGCTGGAACCGGGCGACATTATCTATCTCCCCTTCCATTGGTGGCATGCGGTGGACTCGCTCGATGCGGTCAATGCCTTCGTCAATTATTGGTGGAGCCCCGCCCCCGCCGGCCTCGGCAGCCCCTACGAGGCTCTGATGTTCGCGCTCATGTCATTGCGCGGCCTGCCGGAGGATCAGCAGGATGTGTGGCGGATGCTGTTCGACCATTATGTGTTCCAGGCGAACGGCGATCCCGCCGGCCATCTGCCGCCCGATGTACAGGGTGTGCTCGGCCCGATCACGCCGCACCAGATCGGCCGGATGAAGGCGACCCTGATCGACAGCTTGAACAAGCGTTAGGCAAGCTCAATCGCGCAAATTGGCGGCATAGCGGTTCGACACCGGCAGCCGGCGTCCATCGTACAACGCCACCTCGATCGGGCGGGTCCGGCCGCGCATGACCGTCTCGATCCCGCGCCGCGGCACCAGATAGGATCGATGCACGCGCACGAAGCCGGCGGAAGCGAGGATGCGCTCAGCATTGTGCATCGTCTGTCGCCAGATCGTGCTGCGGCCGTGCGCGTGGAGTTCCACATAATTGCCGGCCGCGCTGGCGAAGGCGATCTCGGTCGGCGCGATCGGCGGCCTGTCGTCCTGCGCCGCCGCGCCCGGCCCGGCGTCGCCGGCTTCGGGCGCGCGGTAGAGCGTGGCCGCCAGCAAAGCGACCGCCAGCAGCGGGACGCGGCTGAAAAAGGCATGATCGTTATCCGCGCCCAACGCCAGGGCCGCCGTGGCGCTGACGGCATAGGCTGGGACACCCAGCAGAATCGCCCGCCGCATCAGGCGGGCCCGCGTGTCGCCCGGCCTCGCCAGCCGCTCGAACAGCATCGCCGCGACAACCCAGGATCCGAGCGTAGCGGCCGCCCAGACGAAACTGCCCCAGGCCGAGCCGCGCGCGGCATCGAAGAACAGCTCATAGGCCTGACAATAAAGCGCGCCGAGCGGCACCAGCAGCAATGGCGCGAGCTTCCGCGGCAAGGCCCGGCCAAACGGCCACGCAAGGAACGCCCGCATTGGTCCGGCCGGCATCGCAATGTCCTCCGTCTACTGTCGTTGGTCCGAGTATATCGGGCAACGGGCGTGGGCGGGAAGCGCGCAATTCGTCCCTTCGTCACAAAATTCATCCCGCCATACCAGTCCGCTTGCCGGCCGATCGCCGCATCGCCACCCGCCGCCGGAACCTTTGGGAAGGCTGCGGCATGGTCCTTTCAGATCGCGGGAAGGCCGCGCTGCTGGTGGCGTTGCTCGCCAGCTGCCGGGCGGCGGCGCAGACAAACGATTCCGCCGGTAATTCCACGGCAGGCGCCGCGCGCGCCGCCGTCGATGCGTTCGGCGAGCGTGTCGGGATCGACCAGGTCGGCCTGTACAGCGAATATCAGACGCGCGGGTTCGACCTGATGGCGACCAGCGGCGCCTTCCGGCTCGACGGCTTTTACTTCAATCCGGCCGCGATTCCGTCGGAATCGCTGATCGAGGGGTCGTCGGTCAATGTCGGCATCGCCGCGACCGCGCTCGATCTGCCCTCGCCGACCGGCGTCGTCGCCTATCGGTTGCGCGAGCCGGGCGACGCCGATGCGCTGCAGGTCACCACCGGCCTGCGCGACTATCGCGCGCCGCATGCGGAGCTGTTGGGCACGTTGATCAGCGAGGACAAACAATGGGGCGTGGTCGGCCATGCGCTGATCATCCCCGACGCCAACCAGTCCACCGGCGGAGATGGCTCTTATCTGAGCAGCGCACTGATCGGGCGCTGGCGTCCGGCCCCGGGCAGCAATGTGCGATTGTTCGCCTCCTACGCGCTCGATCGCCATGACGGCGACATCAGCGTGGTCGCCGCCGGGCCCGGCCTTCCGCCGGCGCTCGAGGATCGCCGCCGTTATACGCCGGGCTGGGCGCGCACCCGGTCGGGCGGCGGTAATTTCGGCGCGCTGGCGGAGCATCGCTGGGGCCGCTGGTCCGCGGGTGCGGGCTTCATCCATTCGATCGGCGATACGAAACGCGCCGACGTGGCGGTGCTGGAAGTGGATCGCGCCGGCCACGCCGCCAGCACGCTCTATTACACGCCGCCGGTGAAGACGCGGTCGGATTCGGCCGAGGCCAAGCTGGCGCGCGACTTCGCCCTGCTCGGCGCGCAGCACCGGATCGGTCTCGCGATCCGTCAGCGCCGCACGGTGACCGGCCGCGCGCAGGCGACGGGCTATGATGCGGGCCATTTCACGCTCGACGACGGGCCCGCCGCTATCCCCGCGCCCGTCCTGCCCGACGACGCGATCCGGGGGCGCGATCGGGTCGACCAGCGGATCGTCAGCGCAAGCTATGGCCTCCAGATCCGCGATCGCTTCCAGCTGCGGCTCGGCGCGCACAGCAATCTCTATGAAAAGAAGGTCGACGCCTTCGATGGCACGCGCGCCCGCCGGCGCGAGCGGACATGGCTCTACAGCGCGTCGGCGATATGGCAGCCGGCGACACGCTTTCGCCTGTTCGCCAGCTATGTGCAGGGGCTGGAGGAGTCGGGCGTGGCGCCCATCGCCGCGAGCAATCGCGGCGATGTGTTGCCGCCGGTCGAGGCGCGGCAGACCGAGCTCGGCGCGCGCTACGAGGTCGCACCCGGGCTCAACCTGATCGTCGCCGGCTTCGACATCCGCAAGCCGATCTACGGGCTGCGTCCGGACACGCTCTACGCGCCGGTCGGTACGGTGCGCCATCGCGGGATCGAGGCCTCGCTGACCGGCCGGCTCACGCCGACGACGACGATCGTGCTGGGCGCCAACGCGCTGGCGCCGCGCGTCGAGGGCGAACTGGTCGATGCCGGGCTGGTGCGGCGGGTCGCGCCGGGCGTGTCGCGGCTCAACTTCACGCTCAGCTTCGAACAGCAACTGACGCGGGCGTGGAGCATCGACGCCTATCTGCTCTACGAGGGCCCGCGGCGGCGCGACGGGATCAGCGACACCGAAGTGCCGGCCGTCCCCTTCGCCTTCGCGGGCGGGCGCTATAGCTGGACCTGGGGCGAGAACCGGCTGTCGCTGCGGGGCCAGCTCGTCAACGCACTCGGCCGCCGGGGTTATTATGCCACCCCCTATGGCCCGCTCGTCCCGGTTTCTCCACGCACCGTCCGGCTGCTGCTGTCCGTCGGATTATGAAGGGGCAACTGGTTTCAAACGAAACCAGTTGGCGGTATGATGATCCCATGGCCGCAGAATCGCTGACCCGTCCGCCCGAAGCCGCTCTGGATTGGACGATCCCGCAGGCGTGGGAGACCTATACGCCGGAAGAGCATGCGGTGTGGGACACGTTGTTCGCGCGCCAGGCGGCGATGCTGCCCGGCCGCGCCGCGCCCGAATTCCTCGCCGGGCTCGACATGCTGCATCTGTCGCGGCCCGGTATCCCCAATTTCGAGGAATTGTCGGAGAAGCTCGGCAAGGCGACCGGCTGGAGCGTCGTCGCCGTCCCCGGCCTCGTTCCGGACGACGTCTTCTTCGAACATCTGGCCAATCGCCGCTTCGTCGCCGGCCAGTTCATCCGCCGCGCCGACCAGCTCGATTATCTGCAGGAGCCCGACGTCTTCCACGACGTGTTCGGCCATGTGCCGATGCTCGCCCACCCGGTCTTCGCCGATTATATGCAGGCCTATGGCCAGGGCGGGCTGCGCGCCAAGCAGTTCGACGCGATCGACAAGCTCGCCCGGCTCTACTGGTACACGGTCGAATTCGGTCTGATCAAAAGCGGCGACAGCCTCGGTATCTACGGCGCCGGCATCGTCTCCTCGCGCGGCGAGAGCATCTTTGCCCTGGACGATCCCTCGCCCAACCGGATCGCGTTCGACATGGAGCGCGTGATGCGCACCAATTACCGGATCGACGATTACCAGCAGGCCTATTTCGTGATCGACAGCTTCGACCAGCTGCTGCGCGCCACGCTCGATACCGATTTCGCGCCGCTCTACGCCAAGCTCGAAAACCTGCCCGATCTGGCGGTGACGGACATCCTGCCCGAGGATCGCCTGATCACGCGCGGCACCCAGGAATATGCGCTGGCGAAAGCCTGAGCCCCGCTGCTAAGCCGTCGCGATGGCCGAACCCGTGAAAGTCTACAAAGCCCGCGTGGGCCCGATGATGGCGCTCGAAACCGATATCTATATCGGCCGGGCGATCGCGGCTTATGGCGAATATTGCCCCGCCGAATGGGCCGCGCTCCGCCAGATCATTCGTCCCGGGATGAATGTGATCGAGGTCGGCGCGAACATGGGCACGCATAGCGTCGATATGGCCCGCGCTTGCGCGCCGGGGATATTCTACGCGTTCGAACCGCAGCCCCGTCTGTTCCAGATTCTCGCCGGCAATCTGGCGCTCAACAATGTCGCCAACGCTCTGGTCTATCCGGAGGGCTGCGGCGAGGCGGAGGGCGAGGCGGTCGTTCCCTGGACCAATTATGAAGAGAACGGCAATTTCGGCGGGATCGGGCTGTCGCAGGCCGATGACGGCCGGGGAATCTCCGTCCGCATCCGCACGATCGACAGTCTGGGCTTGCAGCAATGCGGGCTGATCAAGATCGATGTCGAGGGGTTCGAACCGCGTGTGATCCGTGGCGCCGCCGAGACGATCGCGCGCTGCCGCCCGACCCTCTATGTCGAGAATGATCGCGCCGCGCAGCAGCAGGAGGTGATCGATCTGATCGCGGGGTTCGACTATCGCCTGTTCTGGCACCTGCCGCGGCTCTTTTCGCCGGACAATTTCCGGGGCGAGACGCGCAACATCTATGGCACCACCGTCTCCGTCAACATGCTGTGCATGCCGCGCGAGAAGGGCATAGAGGTGAAGGGCCTGCAGGAGATCGATCCCGCCGGCTGGACCTGCCCTGTCCGGCTCTCGAACTGATAGTATTTGTCATTTAGCTAAATGCCTAATATGGGCCGCGCATGGACTCGGTCTTCGACGCGCTCTCGCATCCGATCCGGCGCGAGATTCTGGAGATGCTCAAGCAGGGCAGCCGCTCGGCCGGCGAGCTCGCCGACGCTTTCCCCGTGTCGAAGCCGACCATGTCGGGCCATTTCACCAAGCTCAAGGCCGCCGGCCTGATCCATGGCGAGGCGCGCGGCGCGAGCGTGATCTACAGCCTCAACCTCTCCGTGCTCGAAGAGGTTTTGCTCGGCTTCATGCGTCGCGTCGGCACGCGCAAGGCAGGGCTCGATGCGGACGGAGACTGAAGCCATGCGGCACCGCTGGCTGATCGTGGCGCTGCTGCTGATCGCGACTTTGATGGCCGCCGCCAAGTGGGCGGTGCTGCATCTGCCGCCGCACACGCTTGAGGACGCGCACAGGGGATAATCGATGAAGAACCGAGGCTTGATCCTGTTTTCGATCTTCGTGGTCGCGGCGCTGGCCGGCGCATCGGCCTGGGCCGGGCACAGCCTGCCCGCCGACGCGCAATTGCCGATGCACTGGAACGCGGCGGGCGAGGTCGATCGCTATGGCGATAAATGGACCGCGCTGATGCTGCCGCCGCTGCTGGCCGCGGTGCTGACCCTGATCATGTGGGGCATCAGCCGGATCGAGCCCCAACAGGACCATCTCGCCAAGAGCCAGGGCCTGTTCCGGGTCGGCTGGCTGGGCGGGCTCGGCCTCGGCGTGGTGATCGAGCTGATGCTGCTTTCGACCGTCTTCCACTGGGGCCTGTCGCCGCTCGGGCTGATCATCGGCGCGGTCGGGCTGTTCTTCGTCGCGATGGGCGATCAGTTCGGCAAGACGCGGCCGATGTACATGGTCGGCATCCGCACGCCGTGGACGCTCGCCGATCCGGAAGTGTGGACCGCGACCCATCGCCTCGGCGGCAAATTGCTCGTGCTGGCGGGGCTGGTCTGGCTGATCACCGCGCTGTTCGGCTGGGTCAATGTGCTGACGCTGCCGATCCTGGTACTGGTGATGGCCGTCGCGAGCCTCGTGCCGGTGGTTTATTCCTACCTGCTCTGGCGCCGGCTCCATAAAGAAGCCTGACTAAGGGGCCTGTCCCGCCTTCCTGCCGCCTGAGCGAAAATTCCCTGCAGACCACCTGTTGACTCGCTAGGGGCGGGTTCACATATGCCGGCTGGCACTCGCGCAACGTGAGTGCCAACAATTTCACGGGCATTTGGGTGGGGAGCGGTTCGAACCGTCTATCCCGCCTTCATTGCAGGAAAGGGACAGACATGGGTTTCCGACCGCTGCACGATCGCGTGCTGGTTCGTCGCGTCGAGGCTGAAGAGAAGACGGCCGGCGGCATCATCATTCCGGACACCGCCAAGGAAAAGCCCCAGGAGGGCGAGGTCGTCGCCGTCGGCGCCGGCACCAAGGCGGAAGACGGCAAGGTCACGCCGCTCGACGTCAAGGCGGGCGACAAGATCCTGTTCGGCAAATGGTCCGGCACCGAGGTCAAGCTCGATGGCGAAGACCTGCTGATCATGAAGGAATCCGACATCCTCGGGATCGTCGGCTGATCCTCTTTTCCATTCGTAGATAAGGAACACACATCATGGCAGCGAAAGACGTCAAGTTTTCGCGCGACGCTCGTGAGCGCATCCTGCGCGGCGTCGACATCCTCGCCGACGCGGTCAAGGTCACGCTCGGCCCCAAGGGCCGCAACGTCGTGATCGACAAGTCGTTCGGCGCGCCCCGCATCACCAAGGACGGCGTCACCGTCGCCAAGGAGATCGAGCTCAAGGACAAGTTCGAGAACATGGGTGCGCAGATGCTGCGCGAAGTGGCCTCGAAGACCAACGACGTTGCCGGCGACGGCACCACCACCGCCACCGTGCTCGCCCAGGCGATCGTGCGTGAGGGCATGAAGTCGGTCGCGGCCGGCATGAACCCGATGGATCTGAAGCGCGGCATCGATCTCGCCGTGATCAAGGTCGTCGAGGATCTCAAGAAGCGCTCCAAGCCCGTCTCCGGCTCCAAGGAAGTCGCCCAGGTCGGCATCATCTCGGCCAACGGCGACACCGTCGTCGGCGAGAAGATCGCCGAGGCGATGGACAAGGTGGGCAAGGAAGGCGTGATCACCGTCGAGGAAGCGAAGGGTCTCGAGTTCGAGCTCGACGTCGTCGAGGGCATGCAGTTCGATCGCGGCTACCTGTCGCCTTACTTCATCACCAACCCGGAGAAGATGACGGTCGAACTGACCGATCCGTACATCCTGATCCACGAGAAGAAGCTGTCGAACCTGCAGGCGATGCTCCCGATCCTGGAAGCCGTCGTCCAGTCGGGCCGTCCGCTGCTGATCATCGCCGAGGATATCGAGGGCGAGGCCTTGGCCACGCTCGTCGTCAACAAGCTGCGCGGCGGCCTCAAGGTCGCGGCCGTCAAGGCGCCTGGCTTCGGCGATCGCCGCAAGGCGATGCTGGAAGACATCGCGATCCTGACCAAGGGCGAAGTCATCTCCGAGGATCTCGGCATCAAGCTGGAGAGCGTCACGCTCGCCATGCTCGGCACCGCCAAGCGCGTTTCGATCGACAAGGACAACACCACCATCGTCGATGGCGCCGGTGATGCCGATGCGATCAAGGGCCGCGTCGAGGCGATCCGCAAGCAGATCGACAACACCACCAGCGATTACGACCGTGAGAAGCTCCAGGAGCGTCTCGCCAAGCTCGCCGGCGGCGTTGCCGTGATCAAGGTCGGCGGTTCGACCGAGGTCGAGGTCAAGGAGCGCAAGGATCGCGTCGACGACGCGCTGCACGCGACCCGCGCAGCCGTGGAAGAAGGCATCGTCCCCGGCGGCGGTACCGCTCTGCTCTATGCGACCAAGGCGCTCGAGGGCCTCAAGGGCGTCAATGACGACCAGACCCGCGGCATCGACATCATCCGTCGCGCGCTGCAGACCCCGCTCCGTCAGATCGCCCAGAATGCGGGCTTCGACGGCGCCGTTGTCGCCGGCAATTTGCTGCGCGAGAATGACGAGACGCGCGGCTTCAACGCCTCGACTGACGTCTACGAGAACCTCGTCGACGCCGGTGTGATCGACCCGACCAAGGTCGTTCGCACCGCGCTCCAGGACGCGGCCTCGGTCGCCGGCCTGCTCATCACCACCGAAGCGGCGGTGAGCGAGCTTCCGGCGGACGACAAGTCGCCCGCCGGTGGCGGCATGGGCGGCGGCGGAATGGGCGGCATGGGCGGGATGGACTTCTGATCCGCAGGGCGGCCGCGACTAGCACTTGCTAGGAGCGGACTCGCCCCAGGACGGCCGGCGGGTCGGTGGCCTAAACCACCGATCCCGTCCGACGAGCGCGGGCTTTGCCCGCTGTCCACCCAACCGAACGACCAAACAAGGAAGGGCCGGGAGAGCGATCTCCCGGCCCTTTCTTTTGCCCCGTCATCCCGACCCCGCGCTCAGCCGTCCGCCTTGCCGCCCCGCTCCACGATCCGCGCGGGCGATCCCGCGACCAGCGCGCCCGCGGGAATCGGCCGCCGCACCAGCGTGTAGGGCGCGAGCGTCACGCCATCGCCCAGCGTCGCATGATCCAGGCACCCGCTGCGCATCCCCAGCACGCAATCGCTGCCAATCACGCTTTCCCCCACGGTGGCGCCCATCAGGATCGACGTGAAGGCCCCGATCACGGATCCGGTACCGACATTGGCGTAGCTGCTGACATAGGCGAAATCGCCGATCCGCACCCCCGATGCGACCATCGCGAAGCTCAGCACGATCGCGCCGCGCCCGATCGCCGCCTCGCGCCCGACCATGCAGCGCCGGTCGACATAGCTGCACCAGTCGAGATCGAGCGGCGCCAGCCGTTCCACCATCTGCCGCCGCGTCGCTGGATAGCCGACCGCCATGATCGCGTTGCGCGTCAGCCGTGTGTCATAGGATGCGCTCGAAAAGACCGGCAGGCCGAAGCAGGTTTCGCCCGCATGGCCATCGTCGATGAAGCCGATCACCTGCCAGCGATCGTCGCCGTCGATGCAGTCGAACAGCAATTTGCCCATCTTGCCGGCCCCGGCGATGACGACCGGCGTGGGAGATGCGCTCAAGCCGCGACGCGCTCCGACGCCGCCGCGCCGTCGCCGGTCGGGGCGGCCGCGTCGGGCAGGTCCCAATCCCAGAAATGATAGCGCATCATCAAATCGCGCACCTCGATCAGCCGCGCGCGCGCCGCATCCGATTCGCGCATCTCGCGCGTCAGCTTCGCCAGCAAGGTGAAGGTCGCGACCGGCCCCACCCGGCAATCCCGGCAATCGAATTCGGGCGCGCAGCACTTTTTGCCCGGGCTCGGCTGCAGATCGAAGCTGTAGGCGACATGCCACGGCGCGTTGAGCATCGCGCAGTCGGTCGCGACGTTGGTTTCGGGGTCGATAGTATGGATCGCCGGCATGCGGTGCATCCAGTCGTTGACCGTCTTGTTGAACAATATGTGGTCCGGGAAACGATCGATCATCGCGTCGATGATGTCGGCGGCGCGCATCCGGTCGCTCAGCCGCAGCGACAGATTGTTGTCGGTCGTGCTCATCCGGAAATAGCGGTTGTCGCCCGGCGGCACCTGTTCCTCCAGCAGCCGCATATATTCGGTCGTCATGCTGAAATCCTGGAAGCAGACGGGGATGCCGCGTGCCACGCAATCCAGCACCACCGGCTCGATATCGTCGATATTGTCGCGGCTGATCGTGAAATAGATCATCGCGCGCTTGTCGCCGGTCGCGGTCGCCAGCGACCGGTCATAGCTGTTGGGCCCGCGCAAAGTCTCGTTGCGCGCCTTCGCGCCCCACACCGAAACCGCGATCCGGAACGGCACGTCTTCGGGAATCCGCCGCGCGCCGTTGGTGTAGATGATGCCGCTCGGCCAATGTTTCGCGGCGGTGCGCAGCGCTGAGGGATTGAGGCTGGGCTCGCCCCCCGCGATCACCGGATAATTGATCCCGCGCGCCACCTCGGCCGCGAAAAAGGCGTCATAATCCTGCGCCGACGGGCGGCGATTGTCGGTCTTCTGATCCGACACGAAATAATAACAGCCCTCGCACGCCAGATCGCACGTATTGTTCACGTCGTAATTGGACGATCGGATCGTCCGGTAACGACGCTTGCGCTCGGGCTCGTTTCCAAACTTGGTCATTGCCCACGCCCCCGAAGACTTACTAACGTCCCGGGATCATCATCCAAAGCGGCTCATGGCACAAGCTGTTGTTCCGCGATTGAAACGGCTCCGAAACCATGGCTCGTCCGCGCTTCGTCTCGGTCACCCGCACCGGCAACGAGAATGACGTGATCGAGCCGTTCGTGCGCCACCACGCGGCCTTGTTCGATCTGATGCTCGTGATCGACGACGACAGCACCGACGGCACCTGGACCATCCTCGAACAGTTGCGCGACGAGGGCCTGCCGCTGTTGCTGTTCCGCGCGCGGGAAACCGGCTGGCCCCAGACCGAATTCACCACCATCCTGATGCACAAGGCGTTCGACGAACATGGCGCGGACTGGGTCGCGCCGCTCGACGCGGACGAGTTCATCGAGCCGCCCGCGGGCGCGGGCCTCGCCGATATCCTTCCGCCCGCGGCCGATCTTCTCGCCCAGATCCGCTGGAACAACTTCGCCTGGCGCCGCACGATCACCGACGAGGAGCCCAATCCGGTCGTGCGGCTGCAGACGCGCATGCCGCCCCGGATCGACAGCGCCAAGGCGATCGTGCCGCGCGCTGCCTTGTGCGGCGATCGGCGGGCGCGGCTGCTCAACGGCAATCACGGGCTGGAGCGCAACGGCGAGCGTTGCGGGGTGCATTATTACGAGCAGCTGCCCTTGTGCCATTATCCGGTCCGCTCGATCGAGCAGTTCATCAGCAAGGCGGTGATCAATCACCTGCGCTATGCGTCGCTGCCCAACAATCAGCGGCCCGATATCGGTTTCCAGTACCGCAAGCCGTTCGATCTCGCCAAAGGCTCGATCGAACAATTGCTGCCCGCGATCGTGGATCAGATGGAGCTGGTCTCGCCGGTCTACGCATTGCAGCCGGGCGGCAAGATGATCGGCCGGATCGAGGATCGGCCGCTCGAATATCGCGGCGGCCCCTTACTCTATTCCACCCACCCCACCAGCGCGCTGACCAATATCGTCAACCTCGCCGAACGCTTCGCCCGCCGGATCGCCGTGCTGGAGGAGGGTCTGGGCCTGCCGAGCGGCCTGTAGCCGCCGCTTTCGCCCGATCCCCGCATCCTCTAAACCCCGATCGCTAACGCGATCGGAGGAGGCGCGCGGTGGACGACGATATCATCCAGACGCCGGACGGCCCGATGACCTGGGCCGAATGGAAGAAGAAGAACCCGATCCAGGTCCCCTCGCGCCGGACCAAGGGCAAGAAACTGCCCAACAAGGTCAAGAAGTTCACCGACCAGGGGTGAGGGCTCCACCCGCAACCGTCACCCCAGCGGCGGCCATGCCTCTCCCCAAGCGCCGCCTCCCTACGACCGTCGTCATGCTGGACTTGTTTCGGCATCCATGGGGAGGGCCGAACTGCGAAGTGAATCCTAAAACCAGTTAGGGATTATCCCCTTTGCACACGTAGAACGAATGGGGTATATGATGCCCCATGAGCAAGCCCCTGACCGCCCTCCAGTTCTTCACCCAATTCCCGGATGACGAAACGTGTCTCGCGCACCTGTTCGATGTTCGGTTCGGTCAGGGCTTTGCGTGCCCGTCATGCGAGCGCCCATCCAAATGGTTTCGGATCAAGGCAGAGCGCGCTTATTCCTGCCAATGGTGCGGCCACCATCTACACCCCACGGTCGGCACGCCGTTTGAGCAGACCCGCACACCGCTTCAGCTTTGGTTCTATGCGATTTACATGTTCACAGCGACCCGCAACGGTGTTGCGGCGAAGGAATTGCAGCGTCAGCTTGGCGTCACGTACAAGACGGCTTGGCGGATGGCCGGCCTGATCCGCGAGCATATGGCGGACGTTGACGGTGACTTGCTGCTCGGCGGTGCCGGTGGGCGCATATTCACGCCTCCGGCAAGCATCAATGGAAGTATGTGAAGGAAGCCGAGTACCACTCAACCGGCGCGAGTTGCCTTCTTTGACGCTGCCGGAGTTGCTTTCGACGTTCGGGCCATTGAAGCAACCACGCGATTGAACGCGGTTTCATCGCCGGGGGCATCGCCTTCGCGCTGCTTGGCTAAGTCGTCTAGCTTACCCTTCTCTCGTGCCTCTCGAAGATTCATTGCTCGCTCACTATTTCAGTGCAACGATGACGGCCATTACACTGAGCGCGATCGTAATGATGAGCGGGATCATCCACTGTTGCGCCTTCATTTGGCCCGCTAGGTCGCTCATTTTCGAACTCAAATCGCCCACGTTTGAGCTCAAGGAGCGGAGCGTCGTCAAAACCTCTGAGAAGGCCATGCCATCTCCTTCCGCAATGGTATCCAAATCTTCGGTGGAGAGCCCGTATTTGCCCTGATATGGGCCGCAATATGGGCGATCGACCGGCTTTTCGAGACGATGAATTTCCAGCGTTAGAATATCATCCCGATGCGCCAGTGGAACATCTCTCGGAGTGAGGTTGGCTAGTCCTACTTTGATGCTACCCTCGAAGCCTGGGTCAATTTGTGGCCCTGTAGTTGCGATCAGTCCCTTTCGCGCATACTTGGACCGCAACCCGATCCGCCCGACAAATTGCGGCCCCAATTTGACGTGCTCCAATATGCAGATGACGCCGAAGTCGCCCGGCTCCAGAACGATCAGCCCCTTCTCTTTGATATTCGTTCTCGCCTTGTGCTTTGTTGTGGCGCCCTCGTCGCCTACCCTCAGGTCGATGCTCGCTGGCTGAATCTGGCCCGGATCGTACCCCTCCCCCGGGGCGGCGATCACGATCTCGCCAGCGTCGAGCGCGGCTTTGATGTCTGAGTCAGTAAGGATCATTGGCGGCCTCTCCAGGCGAGGGAGCCCCCGCTCAGTCGCCTTCACGAGTTGCCGTAGCACATGTCCGCAGCCCGATTCACGTATGCGTAGGGGATAATCACCACAAATTCGGAGTGACGGCCGAGAGGTTCCGGCCGTAACAATTCCCCAACCCGCCCACACACTTACGCGATTTGCACTTGCACCCATGCTGCGCAGCGCACATCTTTGTGCACTGCAGCATCGGCGCCAGCACCGGACACATCCGGGCCCCCGCCACCAACGAGGGTAGCCCATGCGTAAACTGTCCGACACGATCGCCCGCCTCTCCGCGATGCGCAGCATGGCCCCGAGCGGCCCCGCCGCCGCGCGCGATCGCCTGACCGATCTCACCAACTTCGGCACCAATCCCGGTGCGCTCCGCGCCCGCACCTACATTCCCGCAAACCTGCCCGACGACGCGCCTTTGGTCGTCGTCCTCCACGGCTGCACCCAGAATGCCGCCGGTTACGACACCGCCTCCGGCTGGTCGCAGCTCGCCGACCGGCACGGCTTCGCCTTGCTCTTCCCCGAGCAGACCCGCTCCAACAACGCCAACCTCTGCTTCAACTGGTTCCAGCCCGAGGATGTGCGCCGCGACGCGGGCGAGGCCTTGTCGGTTCGCCAGATGATCGGCGTGATGATCGATGCCCACGCGATCGATCCCGCCCGCATCTTCGTCACCGGCCTGTCGGCGGGCGGCGCGATGACATCGGTGATGCTCGCGACTTACCCCGAGTTGTTCGCCGGCGGCGCGATCATCGCCGGCCTGCCCTATGGCGTGGCAAGCAACATGCCGCAGGCGTTCGATCGGATGCGCGGCCATGGCGGCCCGGGCGAGCGCGAACTGGCGGACCTGGTGCGCGGAGCGTCCAACCATAAGGGCCCGTGGCCGACCATCTCCGTCTGGCACGGCACCGCCGACACCACCGTCAGCCCCGCCAACGCCGACGCGATCCTCGCGCAATGGCGCCCGCTCCACGGCCTCCACCGCGCGCCGACCTGGCAGGAGGATGTGAACGGCTATCCCCACCGCGTCTGGAGCGACGATGCCGGCGTCGCGCGGATCGAGGAATATCGCATCACCGGCATGAACCACGGCACGCCGATTGCGACGCGGGACGAGGGGGAGGTGGGCGAGGTGGCGCCCTATATGTTGGAAGTCGGCATATCCTCGACGCGGCATATTGCGGCGTTCTGGGGGCTGACCGGGGCGGTGGTTGATAAAGTGGATGCCGCCGGCCGGCAGGCAACGGCGCTAGGTATCCTTCCTGCCACCAATCTCACTGGCGAGGCCTACGGTACAGCAGGCAACCGCCAGCTTGTCGCGCTCTCTGACGTAGGCCAAATTATCGAGGATGCATTGCGCACCGCCGGATTGATGCGCTGACAATTCTTCGGATTTTTGTTTGGGCGCGGTCCGGCACTCAATCGTGGCAGCAAATCGACGCCACTCGCTGAGCGTCAGAATTCGATATTGAACCGATCCACGAGATTTCCGCGCTGATATTCCTCAAATCGAAAAATTCTAGCACCGTGGTCGAGCTCAGCGAAATATCCGAGCTCGTAACCGCAGACGTGTTCTGGGAGTGCCACGCCGTCTGCTGACCATATATCGTCATAGGATTCCTTCGTAAGGGCTCGGAGTCGCGACCGATCCTTTTCCTTTTCCGATTGAGGGTGCTCAAGGCGTTTCATCTCGATTGCGATGAGATTGTCTTTGGCGCTGTTTTTGCCACGACTGTGGAGAATGAGATCGCAGGTGATCCGCACCTCGCGCATCTCGCCATCCAATATCGTTTTCACGCGTCCGCCCTGATTACGGTTGTACTCCACGTCGGTCCGGTATCCCGCAAAACCAGCCGCAGCAGCGGCTTGCTGCAAAAGAGGGGCAAGGTGGGCACACAGGTTTCGTTCGCTGGTCCCATTCAGGATATTATCAGTCTCTTGCTCCAAAAACTGGGCGAAAGCGGCGCGAAACGATTCACGAAGCAATTCTTTCATACAACGGTCCGTTCCGAATCTAGATCGACGACGCGCAATGGGTTTTACACCGAGGAGGGCAGCTCAAATAAAACGCCCGCGACCGGCCAAAGGCGCTTCAACGCGTTCCCTGCTGACCCGTGCGGCGCAAGAATGATCGGGTCGTAGTCACCACCACTATCGAGGCTTTCCAGCACAACCTGATTTCCTGGAAGGATCCGAAGTCGCTTAAAATAGTGCGCACCATCGGAGTCTTCGGCAACAACGGGACGTCCCGCAAACGCCGCCAGCCCATTTCCGGCCCCAATCGGCTGGCCAATGATGAGGTATTGTCCGTCAAGCGCCAGCGGCTCCGCGCTTCGTCCGGAGACCTGTATCAAGCCCAATGCACCGCCCGTTGCGGTGATGATAACGGACTCCCCGGAGCATTCGATGATCTCAGCGCCGGTAGGACAGGCGCCCAAAGAGTCCGTGCAGTAAACAACACCCACCACTTTATGCAGCGTCAGCGTCTGCTTTTGCGCGATGACGGGCGCGGCGATTTGCCGAGGGCTGATGGATTGCGCTGTTAAGACCGCGATATCACTATGATTGTCGGCAATCTCAAAGCGGCGTGCCAGTACCCGGTCTCCCGTGAGCGCTACAACCAGTGACCTGGGTGTGGGTTCGCCAGAATCCTTAATGAGTAGAATATCCCCCGGCCGCGCTACCGGCTCAAGCGTCGGCGAAACGATCCGAAAAGCGAGATGCTGTGCAAGGGTTATCTTCTTGCACGCTCCCGCTTCATACTCGTTTAAATCGAGAAGCCCGTCAGCCATGCGACCGTCCGACAAGGCAGCGGCACTTCCTAAAATGTTCAAAGGAATCGCCTGAACAGCCGCCTTGTAGCCCTCGGGGAGCGAAGCTGCTGGGGGGTCAGCTATCAGCGAAGACCGTCCATGCAGGGAGTTATAATGCTGAGCGACCCGGAACGCTCTATCTAGGGCCGGCTTCAATTTTTTTATCCAATGACCATGGACGTCCGTGGCTTCTGCCATACCGAGGCTCGTGGCTCCGGCGTGGTGAGAAATTTCCATATACTTGATTGCCGGGAGGTCCTTACCAAGCTCCTTAGT
>NZ_DATHFV010000198.1:0-11232 GCF_035317925.1 Sphingomonas sp. | reverse complement strand
GTTCGCGACCCACGGCCTGATCGGCAACGGCGTTCTCGGCGAATCGGCTTTGGTGCTGACGCCGCCGGCCATCGCGACTGCGCACGACGACGGACTGCTGACCGCATCCGAAGCATCGACGTTGCGGCTCGATGCCGAATGGGTTGTGCTGTCGGGCTGCGACAGCGCCGGCGCGGAAGCCGCAGCCGCGCCGGTCTATTCCGGGCTTGCGCGTGCCTTCTTCCAGGCGGGCGGGCGATCGCTGCTGGTGTCGATGTGGCGCGTGCGCGACGATGTTGCGGCACGGCTGACGGTGGCGACGCTCGCCGGCAGCCGCACGATGAGCAAACCGCAGGCGTTGCGTCAGGCGGAACTGGCGTTGCTGGCGGACCGGTCGGCCGGCGCGGCGAACCCGGCCTTGTGGGCGCCGTTCACCTTGCTGGAACGGTAGGCGCGCGCATTGCGCGCGCCCAACCTCAGCCGAAGCTGAGGCTCGTCTTCCGGCGGCTGCGCAGCGCACCGCCAACCATGCCGAACCCGCCGACCATCAAGGCCCAGCTCGCCGGTTCCGGCGAAGGCGAGACCGCATCGCTGGAGTAGGTGCGGAAGGTGTAGTCATAGCCCGGATAAGAATCGAAGCTGGAGTTGGCGTAGGTGTTGCCGAATACATAATTGTTCTGCGTGTCGCCGGCGGCGCCGAGCGTGTTGTTGCCGGAGAATACCAGGAAATAAGTCTGGTTCGCCGCCACCGAAACCGGCGCCCAGAACACGTCCGCCCAGCTGCCTACACTGCCCATCGTCGATGCCGACGCAAGCAAGGTCGCCCCGAACTGATTGGGGAGATCGGTCCACAGGCTGATCGTGACAGTGTCGGTGGTGCCGACACCGCTAACAAGGAATAGCCCGGCACCCGACACGTTCGAGCCCGACGGAGCGAACGATTGAGCAAGGCCACCCTGCGAAAAGCCGGCCATGAAGGCATTGGCGACCGGGTCACTCTGATCCACGAAATCGGTGGCCCGCGCCGGCATCGCGCATGCCGCGCCCGTCAGAAACGCCGCTGCAAAATACTTGAACATGATATTCCCCCTGTGTGTGCGGCCGCGCCTTGGGCGAGATGGCCAATCGATCGAATGGAGACGACGGCTCTGTGCGAGCCTTCGCATCGCGGTTCAGGCGAAGCGCGGGCTTGCCCGCTTGCGGCCGCGCAACGCACCGCCGACCATGCCGAACCCGCCCAGCATCAAAGCCCAACTTGCCGGTTCCGGAACCGCCGACGACAGCGCGAAGCTGATCGGGTGCTGGTAAATGTCGCCATTGCCGAACGCGAGATAATCGCCGGGATGACCCCGATAATTGGCGTTGAACGCATCGTAAGACGTCGTCGCGGTGATGAAGCCGAGGTCGCCCCAATCCAGAGTTGGGTTCGATGTCGGATAGAGTAGGTTGTTATTACCCGCGATCGATCCGAGCGGCGCCACGCCCGTAATCGGGTCGCCGTTGATGAAGCCCGATATTCCGGTCACCAGATAGCCCGGCCCGGTGGCGCAGGTACCGCACGGATAGGCGTTGGCGAACGGTATTGTCTCATCCACCGTCACGGTTCCGCTGGCGCTGATGCCCGCCCCTGTGATGGTGAAGTGATAATCCGTCGCGGCGGCCCGATCATGCCACCCGCACGCGAGCACCGCTGTCGCAGCTAAAATCAAAGCAAACTTCATCACCAACCCCCAAGCACAATCTATACACAGCGTGTTATCATGCACACCGGGGTTGAGATATACTTCGACCGACTGAATCAGGCCGAGAAACTAGTATTACAGCAATTGTAATGATCGCCCGCGATTGCGGACGACCAAGCGCTTTTAGACTCAGCGTATCGCCCGCACCTGCCGTAAGCGGTTGGGCGACATCTGGTAGAGGCGATTCCAAGCGCGACGGAACTGGCGGGCGGAGCTGAAGCCTGCGCGTTCGGCGACCAGCTCCATGCTGAGCTGCGATGCGGTCACCAGTTCGTGGGCGAGCGCGATCCGCATCCGGTTGACGTAATCGGTGACGGTCAGCCCGGTCTGTTCGTTGAAGAGGCGGGAGAGGTTGCGGGCGCTGGCCGCCGCGATGTCGGCGAGCGCCGCGACCGACAAGTCGCGCGCGGGATCGGCGGCGACCGCGTCCTGCGCGCGGTGGATCGCGGGGTGGATATGGTTGCGCCCTTCGAGCCAGGGCGAGAGCTGCGGATCGGCGCCGCTGCGGCGCAGATAGATGACGAGATAGTGCGCTACCGCGAGCGCGGTGGCATGGCCCGCCTCCTGCGCGACGAGGTGCAGCATAAGATCGATACCGGCGGTGATGCCGGCGCTGGTCAGGCGCGCGCCGTCGTCGACGAACAGGCGGTTTTCGAGGACCCTTGCCCGGGGCGCGGTGCGGACCAGCTCGGCGATGCTGCCGTGGTGCGTGGTGCAGGCATAGCCGTCGAGCAGGCCCGCGCGCCCGGCGAGCAACGCACCCGAGCAGGTCGAGACGAGGCGTATGCCGGGCTGCACCACGTTCGCCAGCCAGGCGACGATCGTGGCCTCGGCGGCGGCATCGTCCGCGGGCGTCGCCACAGGCTGGCCGAGCGGTGCGTCGGTCGCGCCCGGCACCACCACCAGCGCGTCCGGCGGCAATGCGTCGGGCAGCCGCGCGATGCCGCCGAGTTCGAGCCCGATCGAGCTGCCGCCGGTCGCGCGCGGGCCGACATAGGAAACGGTGAAATGCACCGCGGCCTGCTCGAGATTGGCCTTGCGCAGCACCTCGAGCGGGCCGGCGACGTCGAGCAGCAGCACGCGCGGCGGCACGACCACGAACACGTTTATCGTGCGCGCCGTGGGCACCGGCTCGATCATGCGGCGAGCGCCTCGGGGCGTCCGGCAAGTGCCTGTTCGACCGTGGCGATGCGCGCGAAGCGATCCGCCAGCACGAGTTCGGTGCGCTCGCGGATCTCGGCCGGGCTGTAGACGCGGCCCGAGGCGGCGGTCATCGCGAAGGTCAGGGTCGCCTCGCCGACATAGTCGACCTCATAGCCGAGGTCGGACGCGTGGCGCGTCGTCGTCTCGCAGCATTGCTCGGTACGGATGCCGGAGACGATCAAACGGCGAATCCCATGCTCAGTCAGCCACACGTCGAGACCGCTGCCGACCAAAGCGCTGTGGCGGCGCTTGCGGAAGGTCGCGACGGGCCCGATGCGCAAAGGCTCGAGCGTGCGGACTAGGCCCGAGGCTTCGGAGAAAGCCCCCTGCTCCTCGACATGGAAGATCCGGACGACGGGGATGCCGGCGGCGACGGCACCGTCGATCAGCGCCTGCTGGCACTCGATATAGAGCGCGACATCCTCCTCGCGGAAATAAGGCCGATGGCGGAACGATTCCTGCGCGTCTATGACGATCAGAGCGGCATGGGACATTTTGCGATTCTCCGTCGGATGTGATGTAGGCGTTAGCCTAGAACCACATCAACCGGATAAAAGGCCGCCTCCGGACGACTATGGGACAAAACACGCCACACCAGCGAACAACTATAGCAGCCGACGCCGCTGCAGAGGATCGTTAGCGTCCCGATCCGATCGCGCCTATGTGGGGACCGTCCCGAGGCCGCCGCGTGGTGCTCGGCACTGAAAGGTGACGGAGCTATGCCGGCAACCGCGCCATCCAAGCCGCCGTCATTCGGGGCGCGAGCGACCGTTCCGCAGGCCAAAATGCTGGCCGCAGTCTGGACGTGCCCGATGCATCCGCAGATCCGTCGGAATGCGCCCGGCACCTGCCCGATCTGCGGCATGGCGCTCGAGCCTGAGGAGCCGAGCCTCGATGACGGCCCGAACCCCGAACTGGTCGACTTCACGCGCAGGACCTGGGTTGCCGGCACGCTCGCCGTCCCGCTGCTGGCGATCTCGATGGTGGCGGAAATGCTCGGCGTGCATGTCGTGCCGCCGGCCTGGTCGGCGTGGGTTCAGCTGGCGCTGACCGCGCCGATCGTGCTTTGGGCCGGATGGCCGTTCTTCGTGCGGGGATGGACGTCGATCCGGACGTGGCGCCTCAACATGTTCACCCTGGTCTCGATCGGGGTCGGCGCGGCTTTCCTCTACAGTCTCGTCGCGACCGTCGCGCCAGGGCTGTTTCCACCGACGTTCCGCATGCACGGAACCGTTCCGGTCTATTACGAGGCGGCGGGAGTGGTCGTAACCCTCGTCCTGCTTGGGCAGGTGCTCGAATTGCGGGCGCGCACCGCGACCGGCCGGGCGATCCGCGCGCTGCTGAATCTGGCGCCGAAGACGGCGCGGCGTATCGGCCCCGACGGCGGCGAGGAGGAGATATTGCTTGCCCAGGTCCGCGCAGGCGATCTGCTGCGGATCCGCCCCGGCGAGGCGATCCCTGTCGATGGCGTGGTGGCCGAGGGCCATTCGTTCGTGGACGAATCGATGCTCACCGGCGAACCGGCACCGATCGCGAAGGACGCAGGCGCAACGCTCACCGGCGGCACGATGAACGGCACCGGCAGCCTCGTCATGACGGCGCGGGCGATCGGCGCCGACACCGTTCTGGCGCGGATCGTGCGGATGGTCGCGGAAGCGCAGCGCAGCCGCGCGCCGATCCAGGCGATCGCCGACCGGATATCGGGCTGGTTCGTGCCGCTGGTGGTGGTGATCGCGCTCATAACTTTCGTGGTCTGGAACCTGGCCGGGCCCGAGCCGCGCTTCGGTCATGCGCTGCTGAACGCGATCTCGGTGCTGATCATCGCCTGTCCCTGCGCGCTCGGTCTGGCGACGCCCATGTCGATCATGGTCGGCACGGGGCGCGGCGCCCAGGCGGGCGTGCTGGTCAAGAATGCCGAGGCGCTGCAGGCGCTGGACAAGGTCGACACGTTAGTGATCGACAAGACCGGCACGCTGACCGAGGGCAAGCCGCGGCTCGTCGCGGTCGAGGCGCTGGACGGGATCGGCGAGGATCAACTGCTGGCCTTCGCCGCGGCGGTGGAGGCGCGGTCGGAGCATCCGCTCGCCCAGGCCATCGTCGTCGGGGCGACAGCGCGCGGGCTGACTGTGGCGGAGGCGGTGGATTTCAGTTCGACCACCGGCGCCGGCGTGTCGGCAAGCGTGGCGGGCCGCACGGTCGCCGTCGGCAATGCCGCGATGATGAAGGCCGTCGGCGCCGACGCCGAGGCTTTGCGGGTGCGCGCGGAAGCGCTGAGAGGGACGGGTGCGGGCGTCATGTTCGTGGCTCTGGAAGGGCACCTCGCGGGCCTCGTCGCGGTCGCCGATCCGGTGAAGGCCTCCGCGGCCGCCGCGATCGCCGATCTCCATGGCGAAGGCCTGCGCATCGTCATGCTGACCGGCGACGGCCGCGCCACGGCCGAGGCGGTGGCGAAAGCCATCGGCGGCATCGACGAGGTCCATGCGGATCTCAAGCCCGAAGACAAGGCGCGGATCGTCGCCGAGCTCAAGGCCAAGGGCGCGGTCGTGGCGATGGCGGGCGACGGCATCAACGACGCGCCGGCGCTGGCCGCCGCCGACGTTGGCGTCGCCATGGGAACGGGCACGGACATCGCGATCGAGAGCGCTGGCCTGACCCTCACCAAGGGCGATCTGGCGGCGATGGTGCGCGCGCGCCGCCTCGCCAGGGCGACGATGCGCAACATTCGCCAGAATCTGCTCTTCTCCTTCGTGTTCAACGGGGTCGGCGTGCCGATCGCGGCGGGCGTCCTCTATCCTGTGGCGGGCATGTTGCTGTCGCCGATGCTGGCGGGGGCCGCGATGGCGCTCTCTTCGTTCACGGTCGTGACGAACGCGCTCAGGCTGAATTCGGTAAAGCTATGAAAATCGGATGCCGCCACCACGCCAGATCCTGTTGAACATTGGGGAAGCCGCATGCACGCGATGGTGATGAACAAGATCGGCGGGCCGCTCGAATGGACGGAGCTGCCCGACCGGCAGCCGGGCCCGGGCGAAATCCGTATTAAGGTGGCCGCGTGCGGCGTATGCCGCACCGACCTCCATGTTCTCGACGGCGAGTTGCCCGCCGAACATGTCCCGATCATTCCAGGCCATGAGATTGTCGGCCGGGTCGAGGCGCTCGGCGCCGGGGTCAGCAATTTGCGGATCGGCGAGCGCGTCGGCGTGCCATGGCTAGGTCACACATGTGGCGTGTGCCGCTATTGCGTCGAACAGCGAGAGAATCTGTGCGATCGGCCGCTGTTCACCGGCTATACCCGCGATGGCGGTTTTGCGACGGCGGTCATTGCCGATGCCCGCTTCGCCTTCCCGCTCGGCGAGGCGGGTGACGATGTTGCGCTCGCGCCCCTGCTCTGCGCGGGGCTGATCGGGTGGCGATCGCTGGTAATTGCCGGGAAAGCACAACGGGTTGGCCTCTACGGCTTTGGTGCGGCGGCGCATATCGTGGCGCAGGTCGCGCGGTGGCAGGGCCGATCGGTGTTCGCCTTCACCAGACCCGGTGATGAGGCAACCCAGGCCTTTGCGCGCGAACTGGGCGCCACATGGGCCGGCGGATCCGACGAGTTACCGCCGGAACCGCTCGACGCAGCGATCATTTACGCGACCGTCGGCGATCTCGTGCCGGTGGCCCTTAAAGCTGTACGCAAGGGCGGCCGGGTGGTGTGCGCCGGCATCCACATGAGCGACATTCCGAGCTTCCAGTATCAGACGCTTTGGGAAGAGCGTGAGCTGGTATCGGTGGCCAACCTTACCCGGCAGGACGGGCTCGATTTCCTGGCTCTGGCGCCGGAGATCGGTATCGTCACCCACACCACGGCTTACCCGCTCAGACAGGCCAACGAGGCGCTTGAAGATTTGCGGGCCGGGCGGTTCGAAGGCGCAGCGGTATTGGTGCCCTGAAGCCGGCGAACTAGGCGCAAAACAATAGCCCCACCACATATGGGCGAAGACAACGTCAGGCGTCGTCTTCCTTGAGGACCGAGACCCAGCGCTGGAACAGACCAGCCGCGTCGGCCGGACGCATCGGCGCGCCCTTGGCGCTGCGAGGCGCATAGCCGAAGCGGCGACGGAAGGCGGTGCTGAAATGCGCCGGGCTGCTGAAACAATATTCGTCGGCCAGATCCGCCAACGACCGCGTCTCTTCCGAATCCGACAGCCGCGCGTGCGCCGCCTCCAGCCGCCGCCGTTGAATATAATTGGCGACTCCCCCGACATCATGGAGCGCGCGGTACAAAGTCGGCCGCGTCACCGCGAGATCGCGACAGATGCGCCCGATGCCCAGATCGGGCGCGGTGAGATGGCCATCGATGAAGTCCTTGATCTTCGCGGCCGAGGTGGTGCGCGAAGCACGCAGCCGCGGGCCCGACTGCTCGGGCGAAAGCGCCGCCACCGCGCCGACCAGCAATCCGAGCGTCGCCTCGCGTACCAGCGAGATGTCGCGCGCCCGCATTTCGGGCAGATGCCGGCTCAGCGCGATCATGTGTTCGGCGAAGAGGCGGCCGCCAGCGCCCTCCAACAACCGGCCATGCAGACGCGGCGCGTTGGGCACGGCTGAATCAACCAGGGTGCGCGACACGACCAGCATGATATTCTCCTGCGCCACGCCATAGACGTGCCACGGCACCGAGAAATCCATGATGCAGACCTGGCCGCTGCCAACATTGATCGTGCCGTAATCGAGCTCGGCCCACCAACGCCCGCGCGTCAGAAGGATGAAGGTATAAGTATCGCGCCGATAGGTGACGAGATGGGCGGGCGTACGGGCGATCTCGATCGCGGACACCTTGTTGTGGGTGACGACCAGATCGTCGAGCAGCCAGCCGCTGCAATCGATGCGAAAATCCTCCACCCCGACGCCCGGCGGCAGGATCGGATCATAACCGGGCGTCAGCTGCGACCAGGCCGCAAGCCGCTGCTCCGGCGGCAACGCATTGCCGTCGAAATGTGCCGTCGCGATCCTGGCGTCGTTTTCGTCCGTCACATCCCCAAACCTGAGCGCAATCTGTCACACGTTACGCAAGCCACGCAAATCGCCGGAGCAATTTTGAGACGTCGGTGAAAGTAGCGCGGGTCAAACGAGATGATCGCGGAATCGCCAATCCGAGAAAATCTGTAGGTTTCAAAAGGCAGCGCGGGAGCGTCCCCAAAGGCTTTTTCGCGCTATCAACTGGGGAGCGGCGACGATTTTGGCACGCACATCGATCGCCGACGCCCCTGGAGGCACCTTCCCCCCCGGGAGGGGTTTGGGCGGCCAGCGCACCCCACGCGACGGCCGCCCAGCCTTCGAACGTCCATACAGACCCCAATTGCCGCCGCGGATTTGTCGCGTGGAGAGAAATACGACGAGCCCTGGAGCTTTTGCACGAACTGCCGTCGTGTTGGCGGCAGGATGGTCGTCGGCATCGATGGCGAGCACTTACGAGATTTCCGGAACCTTTCGAGCGATCGGCGACAGCGCAACCCTATCGGGCGGCAGCTTTTCCGGTTCGTTCACGCTCGACGACGGTTTCTTCCCCTGCACGACCGAATGCAGCGACTATCTGTATGATGCCGCTTACGCGATCGACATATTCAACGCGTCCGGATCAAAGGTCACGACGCTCGCAAACACGCCCGGCAGCGAGAGCTATCTTCAGATCGCCACGACCTGTGCCGATATCCATGGGGGTCTAAGGCTCTTTTTCCGAAACTCCCGTTCAAGCTGCCTGCAGCTGGTGATGCCGCTCACCTTCGGCGGCACTGGAAGCATCGACTTCGAAGGAGCCAATTACGCCCTCGTCCAAGGGAATGGTTATGCGCACATCGAAGATGCCAGCGTCAAAGTCGTCACGGCCGGATGCGCAGATTGAGACGGCGACGTAAAAAACCGGAAAAAATTGATACGCTGGTGGGACCGGCACGACGATCAGGCCCGCTATTGCGGTGTCAGCAGTCCAATGCACGAAGGTACACTATGTTTAGAAATCGCACGGCGCGTAGCTGGCATCGTCTCGGTCTCCGCAAGCGCGGGCGTGGCGCGATTGCTCCTGCGGTAGGGGAAAGCGGTGCTGAAGCGCATGCGCGCAACCAAGTGCGTCTCATCCGGGAAAACCATCGCTTGGAAGTCCTGCGAATAAG
Organism: Sphingomonas sp.; assembly: GCF_035317925.1. Taxonomy (GTDB): domain Bacteria; phylum Pseudomonadota; class Alphaproteobacteria; order Sphingomonadales; family Sphingomonadaceae; genus Sphingomonas_I. Next base: position 2,156 of record NZ_DATHFV010000198.1, on the reverse strand, counting down.
GCAAAATATCTAGCGGAAACCCTCGCGTAAGGGCACCGATCGGTTTCGGGGCACGCCGGGCATGACGTGGCGCGTCGCGCAAGCGGCTATGATGCGCCCATAGTCCGGTGCCTCGTTTGGAACGAGAATTCTTACATCTCCGTCTCAAAACCCGCCCCATTGCGTCAGAACCGGCTGAACAGGATTTTTCCCTGACGATCTCCGTGGCATGGCCTGCTCAAACGAGACCGAAGGGAGGCGGCCTGCCAATGGCATATCCTGTTGGAGGAGCGGTTTGAGCGGGCCTGGCATCGGCATGCCGACTGCATCGAATACAGCATGACCTCCCGCCCTGCCCGACGGACATCGCCGGGCAAGACAAGCGATCGGGGCAGTTACGGGGCCGTCGGCAAAGCCTTGGGAATGATGGCGGCCGCCAGCCTTGTCCCGCCGGCAATGGCGGCTAAGCCGCCGATCGACGAAGGCGAACTCATCGTCACGGCCCAGTTGCGCGACCAACCCCGCACCGATGTGCCGATTTCGCTAAACGTGCTGAGCGCCGACGATATCGCGCGATATCACCTCGACACGCTCGAAGATGCCGGCAGCCTTGTGCCGGGCCTTCAGGTGCAGGCGCAATCGCCGAACGATCCGGGCTTCGGGATACGCGGCATCACGTCCGACAGCGGCGCCTCGTTCGACGAGGCGCGCGTCTCGATCCTCGAAAACGGCGTCTCGATCTCCCGGTCGCGCGGTTCCTATATCGAACCATTCGATATCGCGCGGATCGAGGTAGCCCGGGGGCCGCAATCGACGCTCTACGGGCGCGCCGCGCTGATCGGAACGGTGAACATCGTCGACAACAAGGCCGATCCCGCAGCGTTCGCCGCGCGGCTGCGGGTCGATCGCGGCAATGACGACGCGCTGACGGTCGACACGATGGTCAACCTGCCGCTGAGCGAAGACACGGCGCTCCGCGTCGCCGGCCGCTACCGGGTGCGCGACGGCGATATCCGCAACCTGTTGGGGGGCGACGACTTCGATTCGGTGAATACGCGCGCGCTGCGCACCTCATTGCATGCCGCGAGGGGCGCAGCCGCGATCGACCTGATCGCCTCGTACGAACATGACCAGCCGAGCGGCACATCGTTCAAGTCGATCACCTATCGCCCCACCGATCCGGTTACGGGCGCCGTTATCGGCGATCTCGGCCGCACCAGCGGGGCCGCATTGGCAACCGCGCCAGGGTTCGACGGGGACAGGCCGCTCGGGCTGAACCGCACTATCTGGGGCCTGACCGGCCTGGCATCCTACCGGCTGAGCGGGACGATGACGCTCAATTCGAGCACGAGCTACCGCCGGTTCAACGCGCACGAACGCTTCGATGCGGATGGCCTTTCGCTGCCATTGCTCACCGCGGCGGAGGATGCGGCGGGGCGGCAGGCCAGCCAGGAGTTGCGCCTGACCTATCAGACGGACGCGCTGACCGCGTTCGCCGGCGCCAATTATCTCCGCGAAAGCGCGTCGCAGCGCACGCCTGCGATGTTCGACGAACGCATGCTGCTCGCCCGGCTGGCCGGCGCCCTGAACGGCGGAATGGCGGAGCGGCCTGCCACCGATCCGGCGCCCGCCGCCTTGTTCTCCGACAGCCGGTTCACGGCGGCGTTATTGCAGGCGGTCGCGGCATCGACGGGCGCGGCACTTTCGCCCGCCGAGGCGCTGGCGATCGCCGCCAATCTCAAGCCACAGCATCTGGAAACGAGCACCAACGGTTCGCGCACACACTCGATCGATCTGTTCGGCGACGTCGCCTATCGGGTCGGCGCCGGGATCGAGCTTGGGGCGGGTGTGCGCTATTCGCGCGACGACAAAATCTCGTCCTATTCCTCCGCATTGCTCAATGGCCGTTCGATCCTGGGCGGTTTTCTTGCGGGGTTGACGCGACCTCCTGCCGTTCGCGACGCGTTGCTCGCCGCTTTGGCGACCCCCGGTGCAGCGAGCATTCCCTCTTCCGCGGCTTTCCCCGTTCCATTGTTCGGATTGTCGTTGCAGCCTACCGCCGGGAATGGTTCCGACCAAACCGCGTCGCTGCGGGATGGCGGCTTCGCCTGGCGGACCACCGCGCGCTACGAAGTGGCCCCCGAGACGAGCCTGTATATGACCTATGCGCGCGGCCG
>NZ_DATHFV010000197.1:0-14194 GCF_035317925.1 Sphingomonas sp. | reverse complement strand
GATGGCACGCGGCTCGATCTGCTCAGGCAGGCGGGCGCCGACGAGGCGCGCACGATCGTATTCGCGATGGACAAGGATCAGCTCAGCCGCGACGAACTGGAGCTTACGCTCAAGACCTTCCGCCAGGCCGCGATCTTCGTGCGCGCCTACGATCGGCGGGCTCTGATGCGCTATCGCGGGCTCGATACCGTCGCGGTGATCCGCGAAGTGTTCGAAAGCGCGGTCGTGATGGGCCGGCGCGTGCTCAAGACGCTGGGCGTCGACGATGATCGCATCACGCGGATCGAGACCGCCTACCGCGCCCGCGACAAGGAAAGGCTGCGCATCCAGGTCGAGAAAGGCAACGATTCCCCCGAGGCGCGCTCTATCCTTTCGCCGGCGGCGTTGCTGCTGGACGAGGACGGATGAAGAACCGCCCGCTTCATCAGCGGCTCGGTTTCGCCTTTGCGGGTCTTCGCTCCGGCTGGCTGCGGGAGCGAAGCTTCCGCACGCATTGCCTGTTCGCGCTCGCGGCTTTGACCGCGCTGGTCGTATTGCGGCCGGCGGCGATCTGGTGGGCGCTGGTGGCCTTGGTCGCGGCGATGGTGATGGCGCTTGAGCTGATCAATTCAGCGATCGAGGGTGTGATCGACCTGCTCCATCCGGCTCAGCACCCCGAGATCAAGATCATCAAGGACATGGTCGCCGGTGCGGTGCTGATCGTTAGCGTCGCGGCCTTGATAGTGGCTGCCGCTTTGCTGGTCGCCTCCTTGTGAACCGAACTTTGGTCCGCCTCGCTGCCTTGTCCGGCGCGTGTGCCGTGATCGCCGGCGCGTTTGGCGCACACGGGGTGAGCGGCGAGCCGGGCGAATGGCTCAAGACCGGCGGCGAATATGAGATGATTCACGCGCTTGCGGCGATTGTCGCCGTCCAGTTGGGAAACAGGGTCGCTGCGATCCTGTTCCTGTGCGGCTCGGCGCTGTTCGCCGCGACGCTCTATGCGATGGCGTTGGGCGCGCCGCATTGGCTCGGCATCGTCACGCCTGTAGGCGGCCTCGGCATGATCGCCGGCTGGCTGCTGTTGGCGTGGCGCCACGCAACGAAGTGAGACGCGGGCCGCTCGCTTTTTCATGACCAACCCCATCAGCAAATTCGCCGTCCGCCTGCATCAGGCCGTGATCGAGCCCGCGCTCGTGCTTGCCTTGCGCCGGTCACGGCTGCGCCGGTTCGATATGACGGCCGGCGACGTGGCCGAATATCCGGTCGAATGGCACCGCCCGCAGGATTGCCGCGCGCCATGCCCGCTCCACACCGACAAGGTGCCCAAATTGCTGCGGCGTTATGCCGGGCAGCGGCCGCACAGTTCCACCTGGAGCGAGCGGACCCGGCTGACGCCGATGCTGATCGCGATGGATCGCTTGGGCGATGCCGCTGCCTTCGATGCTTTGCTGAAGCAGCGCTCGTCGCGGACTTTGTCGAAGATCCGCAAGGCGGAGCGCGCCGGTTATGGCGCGCGGCAATTCATGCTCGCTTCGCATGTCGAGGATATGCACGCGGTCCGCACGTCGATGGCGTTTCGCGCCGCCGGCCCCGTGTTCGACCGCTGGTTCCTCAAGCCCGAGCATATCGATACGCCCGCGACCGAGCGTCTGACGGTGGGGCCGCCCTGTTGCCCGGTCCATTGGACGATCTGGTGGGGCATATTCCTGCCCGAGCCTGGCCATCGCCAGAACGGGGTCGAGGTCGGCGAGCGGCTGGTCGCCTACGTCAAGGTGATGCGGATCGGCGACGTCGTCCATTATACCGAGATCATGGGCCATCGCGACCGGCTCGCCGACAGCGTGATGATGCTGCTCCACTATCGGATCGTGCGCTGGCTGATCGCGCAGGACGAGCCGGCAGCGAAGGGCGCCAAGGTGCTGCTCTATGGCGCGGCCGAGCATGGCGGTGCGGGCTTGCTCACATGGAAGAAGCGCGCCGGTTTCGTGCCCGGTCGACTGCGGCTGGCTTAGAAGCCCTCTCCCGCAAGCGGGAGAGGGCTAAGCTAGCGTTCGCCGTCGAGGAAGCGGGCGACCTCGGCCAGATCGACATCCTTCGCGAGGAAGGTTTGGCCGATTCCGCGCGCGAGCAGGAAGGGCAGGCGGCCGCGCTCCATCTTCTTGTCGTGCGCCATATGCGCGACCAAAGTCGCGCCGTCGGCATCGACATGCGCGGCCTTGAGCGTGGTCGGCAGGCCGATCCGATCGAGGTGGCTGGCGACGCGAACCGCATCCTCGCCCGGGCAGAGCCCCTGTGCGGCTGAGAAACGGAAGGCGAGCGCCATGCCGCAGGCGACGCCCTCGCCATGGAGCAAGACATCGGAGAAACCGGTCTCGGCCTCCAGCGCATGGCCGAACGTATGGCCGAGGTTGAGGAGGGCGCGCACACCGCTGGTCTCGCGTTCGTCGGCGGCGACGACACGTGCCTTGGCGGCGACGCTGTGCGCGATCGCCTGCGTCCGCGCTTCGGCATCCCCCTTGAGCAAGGCCTCGGCATGGCTTTCGCACCAGGAGAAGAAGTCGAAATCGTCGATCAGGCCGTATTTGACCACCTCGGCATAGCCGGCGCGCACGTCGCGCAGCGGCAAGGTGTCGAGCGTGGTCGGATCGATCAGCACCAGATCGGGCTGATGGAAGGTGCCGACCAGATTCTTGCCCGCGCGGGCGTTGATCGCGGTCTTGCCGCCGACCGAACTGTCGACCTGGGACAGCAGGGTGGTTGGCACCTGCACGAAGCCGCAGCCGCGCTTGAGGATCGAGGCGGCGAAACCGACCAGATCCCCGATCACGCCGCCGCCGAGCGCGACGATCCGGTCGCTGCGCTCGACGCCATAGTCGAGCAGCTGATCGGTCAGCCGTTCGAGCATGCCCCAGCTTTTGGTGGCTTCGCCCGCCGGCAGGATGATCGGATCGATCTTGATGTCGCCGAGACCCGCGGCGAGGCGCGGCAATTGCTGGGCCGCGACCGTTTCGTCGGTCACCACCACCAGCCGGCCCTTGCGCGCGAACGGCGCGAGATGCTCGGCGGCGCGATCGAGCAGCCCGGCTTCGATCAGGATCGGGTAGGAACGGTCGCCCAGGCCGACATCGACACGGATCATCGGCCAAGCACTCTCAATATGGCGTCGACCGTTGCGTCATGCGGCAAGGGTCGGCTGCGGATGTGGATCGGCGCGAGCGCGTAGATCGGATTGCGCGCCTCTGCCAAAGCGGCGAGCTTCTCGCGCGGGTCGGTGCCGTTGAGCAAGGGCCGGGTTCCGGCGCGGCGGCCGACACGCTCGGCCAACACGTCGACATCGGCGTCGAGCCAGATCGCGGTCGCGCGCTCGAGAATGAGCGATCGAGTCTGATCGTTCATGAACGCGCCGCCGCCGGTCGCGATAACCTTGGGATTGCCGTCGATCAGGCGCGAGATCACGCGCCGTTCGCCGTCGCGAAACTCCGCTTCGCCATATTTCTCGAACATCTCGGCGATGGTCAGTCCGGCCGCCTCCTCAATTTCGTGATCGGAATCGGCGAAAGGGAGGTGGAGGCGATGCGCCAGCCGACGGCCGACGGTGGATTTGCCAGCACCCATCAGCCCGATCAGCACGATCGGACGGGATATCGGATCATGCTGATGCGCGGTGGCGGACATGGCGGCAGGGGCTATACACAGGCCTCCCCGGTCGGGCAAAAGCGCCGCCGCATATGAATTCTTGAAGGATGCCAAGTTGCCGCGCCCGATCCTGATTCTCCTCATCATTCTTGTGGTCATCGTCGGCGCGATGCTCGCGCTGGCGGCGCTCGATCGCCCAGTGCCGGTGACGCATGTCGAGCAGCCGGTGACCGCCAATGCGGCGACGCACTAAGTTTCTTGCCGGGTTAGCGGCGGGGGCGACGGCACTCGCGGTTGCGCTGCCGGCGCTAAGTCAGGACGCGCCGCAATCCTTGTTGCCGCCGGGATTTGGCGCAAACCCGCCCAAGGCGGTGCCTGCCCCAACTCAGCCTGTGCCCGTTCAGGGCGCCGCGCCCGCGCCGATCGGGCCGGCGGCGACATCCAATGCCGACGAAGCGGTTGCGGAAACCAGCCCAGCCTTGCTGCCGGCCGATATCGCCAAGCTCGCCGCGGCCGAGATCGCGCCGCTGGAGGAGATGCCGGACGCAGCGACGCGCTCGCTCGATCTGGTGGGTCCCGAATCCATTTACGGGACGGATGCCTTTGGCGAGGCGGATGGCCGCTACGTCGTAACCCTGATGCGCCGCCTGCAGACGCCGATCGCGTCGCGTTGGGCGGAGATCATGCTGCGCCGGGCCTTGCTCGGTGCGACGCCCGCGCCGCGCGGTGAGGGGCAGGCCGATTGGGTTGCCGATCGGGCCGCTTTGCTGCTGCGGCTGGGCGAGGCCGATGCCGCGCGGATGCTGGTCCAGGGCGTCGATGTCGAGCGCTTCAGCCCGCGTCTGCGCCGGGTCGCGATCGAATCGGCGCTGGCGACGTCCGATCCGCAGGGTCTGTGCCCGCTGCCGGAAGGTGGCGAGCAGGTCGGCGGTCAGCCCGTATGGCCGATGGTCCGTGCGATATGCGCCACGCTGGCGGGCGACGAGGCGACCGCGAACGCCACGATCGGTCGCGGCCCGCCCAACGATCCGATCGACCATCCGCTCGCCGAACGGCTGGTGGCGGCGGGCGGCGGCGGACGCCGCGACGTGCAGATCGACTGGACGGCGGTCGATTCGCTGACCGACTGGCGTTTCGGCCTGGCGAGCGCGCTTGGCGTCGCCATCCCACAGAATCTGCTCGATGGCGCGCCCGTGTGGTTCGAGGCGTGGCTGGCGCGCGCACCGATGTTGTCCGCGGCCGATCGGATCGCCCCTGCCCGGATCGCCGCGGTGCTCGGCGTCGTCTCCAGTGCCGATCTGGTCGATCTCTATGGCCGGGCGATGGACGAATCCGGCGACGAGGATACGGACAGCCCGGCCGGCAGGCTGCGCGCCGCCTATCGCGGCGACGACGATGATGCCCGGCTCAACGCGATGCATGCCATCTGGGATGCGGCCGCCAATGGCGAAGGCGGCGAGCGCGATCGTTATGCGGCGTCGATCCTGACCGCGCGTGCGGCGGTGGGCATCACGCCGTCCGGCGATCAGAAGGACGATGTCGCGGCTCTGGTCGAATCGATGCTGGCGGCCGGGCTCGACATCCAGGCCGAACGCTGGGCGCAGGTCGCGGATGCGGCCGGCGGTAGCGACGGCGATCGGGCCTGGTCGGTCCTCGCGGTGGGCGCGCGCCGGCCAGTGGTTGGCATCACCCCGGCGCGGGTGCGCAAGTTCGCCGATCGCGCGGGCGCCTCGGGTGCGCAGCGCAGTGCCTTGCTGGTCTCCGCACTGGCGGGGCTCGGGCGGCTGAGCGATGCGGACGCGGCCAAGCTCGCCGCACGGCTGGGTGTCACGCTCGGCCAGTCCAGTCCCTATGGCAACGCGCTGCGGCGCGCGGTTTCGGCACGCCAGCGCGGCACCGTCGCCTTGCTGGTCGCGGTCGGCATGCAGTCCCCTAACTGGACGGGCGTGCCGGCGGCCGATTTCTACCAGATGGTCAGCGCGCTGCGCGCGGTCGGCATGGAGAATGAGGCGCGCATGATCTCGGCGGAAGCGATGACGCGGCTGTGACCGTCGGCGGGGCCATGAGGCGGCGATGACCGCCGGCGAGTCTGTGAGGCGGCGATGACCGCCGCGGGGGCAAGCGGAGAAGATCGGGCGCTGATCGAGCGCTTCCTGGAGATGATGGCCGCCGAAGCCGGCGCGGCGCGCAACACGCTGATGGCCTATGGCCGCGATCTGGCGGGGGCGTCGGAATCGCTCGGCGGCAAGCTTGGCCAGGCCGATGCGGCGATGCTGAGCCGGCTGGGCGAAGAATGGCTGCCGCTCGCGCGCAGCAGCGTCGCGCGCAAGGCTTCGGCCCTGCGGCGCTTCTTCGCCTTCCTCGCGGAGGAACGGCTACGCGCCGACGATCCCTCCGACGCCTTGCCGCGGCCAAGTGCGGCCCGATCGCTGCCGCGCACGCTCGACCATAAGGATGTCGACCGGCTGTTCGCCGAGATCGAGCGGCGGTTGGGCGTAGAGCGCTCGCCCGCCAATCTGCGCCTCGCGGCACTGGTGGAGCTTTTGTACGGATCGGGCCTGCGCGCGACCGAATTGGTGTCGTTGCCGCGCAATCTGGTGCGGCGAGACCAGCCTTATCTGATCCTGCGCGGCAAGGGCGGGCGCGAACGGCTGGTGCCGGTGTCGGATCGGGCGCGCGCGGCGGTCGGCGAATATGCCGCGACCCTGCCCAAGGACGGCGCCTATCTCTTTCCTTCGGGCAAGGCCCATGTCAGCCGCGTCCGCCTGTTCCAGCTGCTGCGCGCATTGGCCGCCGGTGCCGGCATCAGCCCGGATCGGGTGAGCCCGCACGTCCTGCGCCATGCCTTCGCCACGCATCTGCTGGAGGGCGGGGCGGACCTGCGCGCGCTGCAGACGATGCTGGGCCATGCCGACATCGCCACCACCCAGATCTACACGCATATCGACAGCCGCCGGCTGGTCGAACTGGTCAATCAGCGTCACCCGCTGGCGGACGGCCCGGGTGGGCGGGCCGAGGGGAAAATTGAAAAAACGCCGAAAACGAACTGATAGATTGCCCGCTGGCTCTGTTTCATGTGGAACAATACAAGAACTTACTAAGCGCCGCCATCATCTGGCGCGTTGACGCTGACGGCTTCGCCTCTTAACCGCCGCCCGATGACTGCTTTCCTCGAATTCGAAAAGCCGATCGCCGAGCTCGAAGCGCGGATCGTCGAATTGCGCGAGACCGCCGACAGCCATGACGGCGCGCTCGACATCGAAACCGAAGTCGCCAAGCTCCAGTCCAAGTCGGACCGGCTGCTGCGCGAGGCTTATTCCAAGCTGACGCCGTGGCAGAAGACGCAGGTCGCGCGCCACCCCGAGCGGCCGCATCTCAAGGACTATATCGCGGGCTTCGTCGACGATTTCATGCCGCTTGCGGGCGACCGCGCCTTTGCCGACGATCAGGCGATCGTGGGCGGCCTCGGCCGCATTGCCGGCCGGCGCGTGGTCGTGATCGGGCATGAGAAAGGCGACGATACCGCCAGTCGCATCCGGCACAATTTCGGCATGGCCAAGCCCGAAGGCTATCGCAAGGGTATCCGCCTGATGCGGCTGGCCGAACGCTTCGGTCTGCCGGTGGTGACCCTGGTCGATACCGCCGGTGCGTTTCCCGGCGTCCAGGCGGAAGAGCGCGGCCAGGCCGAAGCGATCGCGCGGTCGACCGAGCAATGCCTGGCGCTGGGCGTGCCGATCGTCGCGGCGATCGTCGGCGAGGGCGGATCGGGCGGGGCGGTGGCACTGGCGGCCGCCAACCGCGTGCTGATGTTCGAGCACGCCATTTATTCGGTGATTTCGCCGGAAGGCGCGTCGTCGATCCTGTGGCGCGGACCCGAAAAGGCGGCCGATGCCGCCGAGGCGATGAAGATCACCGCGCAGGATCTGGAAAAACTGGGTGTGGTCGACCGGATCGTGCCCGAGCCCGTCGGCGGTGCGCAGCGCGACCCGGCGGCGGCGATCGCGGCGCTCGGCGATGCGATCGCGGATGAATTGGCGAGCCTGTCGGCGATAGCGCCGGCCGCTCTGATCGAGCAGCGGCGCGCCAAGTTCCTCGCCATAGGCTGATCCCCTCCCGTGGTCTCCACGGAAGGGGATCGGGTACGCTCTTACGAGACGTTCATGTTGTTCGACACGTTCGAAAACGTGGTGCTGAGCTTGCCGCCGAGCGTCGACATCGCGCCGATCGCCGCGACCGCGATCAACGCCGCGATCAGGCCGTATTCGATGGCCGTCGCGCCGCGCTTTTCGCTGGCGAGGTTCTTCAAAAACTTCATAGGTGCCTCCAGAAGTTCGCCCCCGTAACGAAGGCCGAAGCTCTGTTAATCTGGCATAACTATACTTATGTTTCCGAAGATGGTTAACGTTACGCAAGCAAAACCATATTGACCGTCAGTTGCGCAGCAGAATCAAAAAGGGCCGGCGCAATTTCTTGCGCCGGCCCAATCCGTTCAGTCCGTAATCGAGATTACGAGACGTTCATGTTGTTCGACACGTTCGAGAACGTGTTCTTGAGCTTGCCGCCGAGCGTCGACATCGCACCGATCGCGGCAACCGCGATCAAGGCGGCGATGAGGCCGTATTCGATGGCGGTAGCGCCCTTGCTGTTCTTGATGAAATTACGGATGGCACGCATAACTGATTCTCCTCGTCGATCGACTGCTGTTAGGTCCTGACTTCACGGCGCCGGCTGCCTTAAGGAGCGGACCAGCACTGGCCTGATTAACGGTTGGTGGTTTAGGAATATTTAATGCCGCGCCGGTCCTTGTCATTTTTTTAGGATACCGACATCGCGGTGCTGGCCTTGGTGGTCATATTTCCCCAAATGCCGCCAGTTGAGCCACCGAGCGCGGAGATGCCGACCACGACCACGATCACGATCAGGGCGACGATCAAGCCATATTCGATCGCGGTCGCGCCGCGCTTGTTGCGGACGAGCTTGATCAGTCGGCTGTTCATGTCCCATTCCCTCAACGCGTCCGCCATACGTCACAGACTCGGAAGGCGAGTTTAGGCCGGGTAGGGTAAAGAAAGGATTTCATGAACTTCCTGTCTGTCGCATCGGCGGCGTTGATCGACGCCGACGGCCGCTTGCTGATCCAGCAGCGGCCGCCCGGAAAGCCGTTCGCCGGCCTGTGGGAATTCCCCGGCGGCAAGGTGGAGGAAGGCGAAACGCCGGAGGCGGCGCTGATTCGCGAACTCAAGGAAGAGCTCGACATCGACGTCGAGGCCGCCTGCCTGGCGCCCGCGACCTTCGCCAGCGAGCTGCAGCCGGGCGGGACGCGCCACATGGTCCTGCTGCTCTACGTATGCCGAAAATGGCGCGGCACGCCGACATCGCTCGAAGGCGCCACGCTGCGTTGGGTGCGCGTCCATGATCTGTACGGGCTCGAAATGCCCGGGCCCGACCGGCCGCTGATAGGATTGCTTGAAGCGTTATTGTGAAGCGCCGCACTGGCCCGCGCCCCTGTCCAGCCTCCCATAGCGTGTGATTGACGGGCGACCGGCGGGAAGGTCCGCCGGTGAATGTCCGCTCTTGGGTGGAAAGGCGACCGGTAGCTTTTGAGAACCAGTTGGGCGGAAGCGGTCGCGTACGGCGCATCGAGCTAGCGCTTCCAAGCCAATCGAAATGATCTCGCGGCTACGGTGCAGGATCGATCAAAGTCACAGCGTCGACCAAGCGCAAAAGGGCACCGCGATCGGAGGGGACATACGGAATTTTCGATGCGTGCACGTCGATGTAGTAGGTGCCGCGTACGCGACAGACAAAGACGTTGTGCTGGACAACTGGCTTGCCCTGGAACTCCAGCTTCCAGTCATATTCTTGCATCACAGCGTCGCCGCGACCGACCTGAACTTCATCGTTGGGCTGGATGTCGGCTTTGCGTCGCTGGAAAACCTCCCGGCAGCCTTCGATGTTTGCCGGCTCATGCGCATTTTCGACAATCACGGAGAGAACCGTTCCTTGCTTGTCGGCATAGGTATAGACCTTCCGGTCTGGACGGCTTTCAGCGCCGCCGCTGGGCTTCAATTCGCCTAGGGCCAGTTCGAGATGCCAAGGCTCGCTTCCAAAATGCAGCTCGGTAGTCTTCGGTACGGTGGCCGCTAGCGCCGCCAATGCCAGAAGCACGATCATTCCCGCCTCTCCCCAATCGTCTCCTTACAGCATCGTGGCATGTCTTGCCCTATGACAGCAATTGGGTCGGGAGCGGTCGTTGAGATCTACAGAGCTTCGATGATGGCCATGCCTATGGCTGGAGCGGCCTCAACGGTAGGTGAGAAGCCCTCGCCAGGTTGGAGTATCCGGTGAACCACGACACTTGCCCAAGGGCCATTCGCGAGCTGATCCGAGAGTGACGCAACCTGACGGGAAGTTACCGCCACATACTCGCCAATATGCTTGCCGTTAGCCAGTTGGAGTAGATACGCTTGCCCGCGAGGGAGAGTGCCGCCGAACCACGGCTCAGACACTCGACGGGCAATCATCGGGGAAGGGAAAAAATCCTGATCGCCGTCGCCGCCATCGATCTTGAAAGTCGAACCGATTTCTCCGCGCATAACCTCTTGTAAGCCATCGCTCGAATGTCGGCTACTGGGTCGGAAGTTGCCGCACGCCAGACCAAGTGTAGCCATATCGAAACCAATCCTGAACGGGAGGCTGGTCAGGGCGCGACCGGTACGGCGGCTATCCAGCCCTGAGCGCTGCCGTAAGACTGGCGGTGGCCGATCCGCGCCGCGCGGGCTGCGGTTGATCCGGGCCGGGCGACCAGCCGGTCATGAACACCAGTTCGAATCGCTCGCGCAGCCGTCCGTCGGGGCCGGCCTTGGCCGCGAACGATTCGGCGATCGCGGCGAGTCGACCGCGCGTTAGCGGCAGCCTCTGGCCGGCAAGGATGTTGGTCGCCGCCATGCCGCGCAGATCGGTCATCAGCCGGAACGGATCGCCATAGCCGACATCGAGCGGCTCGCCGTCCGCGACGGTCAGCACGAACCCGGCCCGCGTCAGCAGATCGCCGGCCGCGCGTACGTCGATCAGCGGGTGAACCCGCTGAGGAATACCGCCGCCCGCCGCCGCATCGGCATCGAGCAAAGCGCGTTTGAGAAAAGGCAGGCTGCCCGCGCCGGCGAAGCCCGCGAGAAACAGGCCGTCGGGTTTGAGCGCTCGGCGGCACTGGATGAGCGCGCCGGGCAGATCGTTGACGCTGTCGAGCACGCCCGCCGACAGGATCAGGTCGAAGCTGGCGGGTTCGAATGGAAGCCGATCCTCGTCGCACTGCACGCCGCCCGCCGCGAAGCGCGTGCCCGCATCGCTCGCCACGACCTCGATCCCGCGCGCGCGCAGCGCGTCCGCGAGGCTGCCGTCGGCGGTGCCGAGGTCGAGCGCGCGTTCGAACCGCCGCGTCACCAGGTCGAGCCGGTCGAGCAGGCCCTCGACGATCGCGTCGCGCACGAAGCTGTATTCGCGGAAGCGCGGCGCGGCGCGGTCGCGCCGCAGCCGCCGCAGATTGCGATCGAAGATTTCGGGTGGTTCCACGGCGGGGCTTGTGCCCGCGCCCGACGCGACGGACAAGCGGTCCATGTCGCTGCTCAGACTGGTCCGCGATACGGCGCGCGCCGCGATCGCCTTCGCACTGCCGCCGCGTTGCCCGGGTTGCGGCACGGTGGTGGGGGAGGATCATGCTTTCTGCCTGACCTGCTGGCAGAAGCTCGACTTCCTCGGCGGGCCGGCCTGCGCGCAATGCGGCGAACCGGTCGCGCTCGCCTTCCATGAGGAGGCGCGGTGCGGCGCCTGCCTGGCCGATCCGCCGCCCTTCGATCGCGCCCGCGCCGCTGTCGCTTACGGCCCGATCGCCCGCGCGCTCGCGCTCAAGCTCAAATATGGCCGACGGCCCGGCGTTGCGTTGACGATGGCGCGGCCGATGCGGCGGGTCGGCGGGGCGATGCTCGACGGCGCGCTGGTGGCGCCGGTGCCGCTCCATCGCTGGCGGCTGTGGTCGCGCGGCTACAACCAGGCGGCGCTGATCGCGCGGGCGCTGGTGGGGGATGGCGGTGAACTGGCGCTCGACCTGATCGATCGGCCCAAGCGCACGCCGCCGTTGCGCGGATTGGGACGACTGGCGCGCGAGCGGACGGTCGCGGGCGCGTTCCGGATCGGGCCGGCCTGGAAACAGGCGGTGAAGGGCCGCCGCATCGTGCTGATCGACGACGTCTACACCACCGGCGCGACCGCCAAAGGCTGTGCCCGCGTGCTCAAGCGTGCCGGGGCGGCGGAGGTAAACGTCCTGTGCTGGGCGCGCGTGGCGCGTTCGGAGGAGGACATGCGTTGACACACCGCATCGTCAACCACAGATCGGAACGACAAGGAGCGTGAATGCCCAAGGTCGAAATCTACACCAAGATGTTCTGTCCCTATTGCGTGCGGGCCAAGCGGCTGCTCGGTGAAAAGGGCGTCGCCATCGAGGAATATGACATCACGCTGGGCGGCCCGCAGCGCGCGGAGATGATCCAGCGCGCCAATGGCTGCACCACCGTACCCCAGATTTTCATCGGCGACCGCCACGTCGGCGGTTCGGACGAGCTGGCCGCGCTCGAACGAGCGGGCAAGCTCGACCCGATGCTCGCGGGCTGATGCGCGCGGCTTTGCTCCAGGCCAATAGCGGCATCGATCCCCTGCTCGGTGCGCGCACACTGGTCGAGGCGGTCGAACGGGCGGCGGGCGAGGGCGCGGACATGCTGTTCACGCCCGAAATGAGCGCGGTGCTCGATCGCGATCGGGCGCGCGCCGCCGGTACGATCGTCGCCGAGGATCAGGATGTGGCCTTGGCCGCGGTGCGGGAGGCCGCGGCCAAGCACGGCCTGTGGGTCCATTTGGGCTCGCTCGCGGTGCGCGGCGCGGCAGCGGACGGACGCTATGCCAACCGCGCCTTCGTGATCGACGATACCGGCGCGATCCGTGCCCGGTACGACAAGATCCATCTGTTCGACGTCGATCTGCCCGATGGCCAGTCGATCCGCGAATCCGCCGCTTATGCGCCGGGCGGGCAGGCGGTGGCGGTCGATACGCCGTGGGGCCGGCTTGGCCTGTCGGTCTGCTACGATCTGCGTTTCCCGGACCTGTTCCGCGCGCTCAGCGATGCGGGTGCTACCATGCTCGCGATTCCCGCCGCCTTCACCGTGCCGACCGGCAAGGCGCATTGGCATGTGCTGATGCGCGCGCGGGCGATCGAAGCGGCGGCGTTCGTGATCGCGGCCGCCCAGACCGGCACGCACGCCGACGGACGGCAGACCTATGGCCATTCGCTGGTGGTCGATCCCTGGGGCGAAGTGCTGCTCGACATGGGCGATGCACCGGGCGTGGCGCTGGTCGAGATCGATCCCGCCCGCGTCGCCGAGGCGCGGGGCAGGATCCCGGTGATCGATCATCGCCGGCCGATCGGCGCGGTTACGGTGGCGCCATGATCGTGTTCGATCTGGCTTGCGGTCAGCGCCATGTGTTCGAAGCCTGGTTCGGTTCGACCGAGGATTATGAGAGCCAGCGCGCGCGCGGTCTGGTCGCCTGTCCGATCTGCGGCGCGACCGAGATCGGCAAGGCGGTGATGGCGCCCAACGTCGCGCCCAAGGGCAATCAGGGCAACGGAATCGTGCCCATGCAAAGCGGCACGCCGACCGAGATGAAAAAGATGCTGGCCGCGCTCGCCAAGGCGCAGGCCCAGTTGCTGGAGAAGTCCGAACATGTCGGCGCCAAATTCGCCAGCGAAGCGCGCGCGATCCACGAAGGCGACGCGCCCGAGCGCGCGATCCATGGCCAGGCAACGCATGAGGAGGCCAGGGCGCTGGTGGAGGACGGCGTGCCGGTCGCACCGCTGCCGCTGCCGGTGGTACCGCCCGACACCACCCACTGACGGCAATGGTGGACGGCGTGTCGTTCGTCCCGCTTTCGATGCCGTTCGTGCCGCTCAAGGGTACCAGCCAGGCCGTTCGTAGCGCGCCGCTTTGACAGAGGCGGCGTGCGTGATCAGGGCTCCCCGCGAAACGGGGAAGACATGAAGCTGCTCACCAAGATTGCCATGCCGATTGCCGCGACGGCCGGTCTCTGCGCGCCCGCGGCGGCGACGATATTCAACATCACCTTGTCGGGCACGATCGCGACTGGTGCCGACGATCACGGGCTGTTTGGCCCTGCATTCACGTCGCTTGCCGGGCAGGCCTTCACCATCAAATACACACTCGACGCGCAATCGATGACCACCATCACCGATAGCGACGGCGTGTCGCCGCTCTACCGGTTCGATACGCCGGGCGCGATGACTATCTCGGTGACGATCAAGGGCCAGACCTTCACCTTCCACGGCAGCGCGCAGAGTGTTTACCAGAAGACCGATCATGCGGCCGATGGCAGCGATCCGGCTTTCTCGCGCGTCGATTTCCAGGCCTATGACGGCATCAACAGCATCACCGAATCCGCGACCGCGGACAATGCTCCTATCGGGCCGTTGGTGCTCTTTCCGGCTGGTGCGCTGGCGCACAGCAGTCTCAACCTG
>NZ_DATHFV010000196.1:0-12867 GCF_035317925.1 Sphingomonas sp. | reverse complement strand
ATCGTGACCGTGAAGCCGGCGCCGGTCATCATCTGCGTGACGGTCTGGCCGAAACGCCCATAGCCGACGACGATGCCGGCAGCCTGCTCGGCATGCTCCGGCCCGTCGAGATCGTCGCGCTTCTTGTCCTCCATCGATCGGTTGAAGCGCGTCGCGACCTTCATCAGGAACGGCGTGGTGACCATCGACAGCGTGACGATCGCACCGAACAGGCTCGCCGCCTCGGGCGCGATCAGTTGCGCCGCCGCCGCCTGGCCGAACAGGACGAAGCCGAATTCGCCGCCCTGGCTCAACAGCAGGCCGAGCGCGACTGCCGGGCGCCGTTCGACCCCGAACAGCAAGGCAAGCACGAAGATGACCACGGCTTTGACCGCCACCACCGATAGTGCCAGGCCGATCACGAAGAGCGGCCGCATGATGATCGCGTGCAGATCGAGATTCATACCGATCGCGAGGAAAAACAGGCCGAGCAGCACGGTGCGGAACGGCTCGACGTCGGTTTCCAGCTCGTGCCGATAAGGCGAATCCGCCAGCATTACGCCCGCGATGAAGGCACCGAGCGCGGTCGACAGATGGAGCGTTTCCATCACCGCCGACGCCGCCAGCACGGTGAACAACCCGGCGGCGACGAACAATTCGCGCTCGCCCAGGCCCCCGATCAGACGGAACAAGGGATTGAGCAGATAGCGCCCCGCCAACACCAGCCCGATCACCGCGCCAACCGTGTAGAGGCCCAGCAGCCAACCCGGCGGCGCGCCCGGATCGGCCGGCACGCGCGATAGAGCGGCGATGATCGTGATCAGCGGGACGATCGACAGGTCCTGGAACAGCAGGACCGAGAAAGCGCGCTCGCCGAACGGCGTGTTGAGGCGGCCCGCCGACCGCAGCATCGGCAATACCTGCGCGGTCGAGGACAAAGCCAAAGGCAGCCCGAGCGCGAGCGCCGCCTGCCAGGAAAAGCCGGTGAAATAATAGATCACCGCCGCCAATGCGGCGCCGCACAAAGCGACCTGCACGAAACCGAACCCGAAAATGTCGCGCCGCAGCCGCCACAACCGCGTCAGATTGAGCTCCAGCCCGACCAGGAACAGCAGCAAAGTAATGCCGAGATCGGCGATGCTCAGCTTGGATTGCGCGCCGTCGACCAGCCGCAACGCCTGCGGCCCGATCAGCGCGCCAGCGACGAGATAACCCAAGGTGGCGCCGAGCCCGAGCTTGCGGAACAGCAGCACAAAGGCGAGCGCCACGCCCAGCATGATCACGCCATCGGTGACGAGCGTCTCGGTCATGCGGCCTCGGCGCTGACGGCGCGCGCGGCGGCCTCAGCCACGGCTTCGAAGGCGAGCCGGATCGAGGCGTGGCGGGCGCTGTGCGCACGCGCCGGGCCGAAGATTTCGAGACCGGGCCATTCGCCGGGATCGTCGCGCGTGCCGGCAAGGAAGGCGGTGAGCGCATCGCGTGCCGCTTCCAGTTCGGTACGTGTGCGGCCGATCGCGTGTGCGCCCATAAGGGACGCCGAGGCCTGGCCGAGCGCGCAGGCGCGCACTTCCTGACCGAGCTCGGCAATGCGGCCCTCGCCGTCGAGCACGACGTCGACCGTGACGCGGCTGCCGCAGACCGGCGAGCGCCGTTCCGACGTGCCTTGCGGATGCGCCAGCCTGTCCTGATGCGGGATGCTCGTCGCCAGCTTCAGGATCTGCGTGTTGTAGAGCGCGGCCGACATGCGCTTAGCTGCTATTGGTCTGGACGTTGTCGCCCGGCTGGGTCGCATGGTCGCGGCGGCGTTGCACCCAATCGACCACCGCGCGCCCGCTCGCGTTGAGCAAGGGATAGGTACGCGAGCCCTTGATGAAGGCGGGCCGTTCCGACGTGCCGCCATAGATCGTGTCGTAAACGAGGTTCACGCCGAGGAAGAGCACGGTCGCCACCAGCAGCCCCTTCACCGCGCCGAAGCCAAGACCGAGCAGGCGGTCGACCGAGCCCAGCACCGATTTCTTGGTGCGCTGACCGAGCGAGGCCGCGACCATCTTGCCGCCGAAGAAGACCAGGCCGAACACCAATACGAACGACAGTACCGCCGCGCCGCTCGGGCTCTTGACGACATGGACGAGCAGGCTCGCCACCGGGCCGTGCAACAGCTTCAGCGCGAAGATGGCGGCGGCCCAGGCGAACAGCGACAGGACTTCCATCACGAAGCCGCGCATCACGCCCATCACGGCGCCGCCGCCGATCAGGATCAGGACGATGATGTCCATTGCGGTCAGCATGATCCCGCTATGGCAATCGGTCCCGCCAATCACAAGGCTTGGGCGGCGAAAGTCTTAATTGCTTGCGCTGATCGTCGGCTTTCCCCAACTCGCGGCCATCATGCCGGTACAGTCCAAGATCTGCGGGCTCTCCACCGCTGCGACCGTCGACGCGGCGGTCGCGGGCGGCGCCGCATGGCTCGGCTTCGTCTTCTTCCCGAAGAGCCCGCGCGATCTGGCGCCGGACGAGGCCGCCAGCCTGATCGCGCGCGCGCCGGCGGGCGTCGGCAAGGCGGCGGTCCTGGTCGATCCCGACGACGATCTGATCGGGCGCGTGATCGCGGCGGGCGTGACCGCGCTGCAGTTGCATGGCGACGAAAGCCCCGAACGGCTGAGCGCGCTCAAGCGCCATGGCCTCGAACTGTGGAAGGCCGTGCCGGTCCGCACCCGCACCGATCTCGATCTGGCGCGCGCCTATCGCGGCGTCGCCGATCGTATCCTGTACGATGCCAAGACGCCCAAAGGCACATTGCCCGGCGGGATGGGGTTGCGCTTCGACTGGAAACTGCTCGACGGCTTCGTCCATCCGCTGCCCTGGGCCCTGTCCGGCGGACTCGATCCCACCAACGTCGCCGAAGCGGCGGGCACGACGCGTGCGCCGTTGGTCGACGTTTCTTCAGGCGTGGAAAGCGCGCCGGGCGTCAAGGATGTGGACAAGATCGCGGCCTTCCTTCAAGCGGCGGCGCGTCTATGACCCTTCCCAACAGCCTCCGTCAGCAGCCCGACTCCACCGGCCATTTCGGCGATTTCGGCGGACGCTATGTCGCCGAGACGCTGATGCCGCTCATCCTCGAGCTCGAGCGCGAATATCGCGCGGCCAAGGTCGATCCGGCGTTCAAGGCCGAGCTCGACGGGCTGATGACGCATTATGTCGGGCGTCCGAGCCCGCTTTATTATGCCGAGCGGCTGACCGAGACGCTGCGTGCCTCCGCGGAGCAAACTGGCTTCCCGGGCATGGGCCCGAAAATCTACTTCAAGCGCGAGGAGCTGAATCACACCGGCGCGCACAAGATCAACAATTGCATCGGCCAGATCCTACTCGCGCGCCGCATGGGCCGCACGCGCATCATCGCGGAAACCGGCGCCGGCCAGCACGGCGTCGCCACCGCGACCGTCGCCGCGCGCTTCGGTCTGCCCTGCGTGATCTATATGGGCGCCAAGGACGTCGAGCGGCAGGCGCCCAACGTCTTCCGCATGCGGCTGCTCGGCGCCGAGGTCGTACCGGTCACGAGCGGAGCCCAGACGCTCAAGGATTCGATGAACGAGGCGCTGCGCGACTGGGTCGCGAACGTCCACGACACCTTCTACATCATCGGCACCGCCGCCGGTCCGCACCCCTATCCTGAGCTGGTCCGCGATTTCCAGTCGGTGATCGGAATCGAGGCCAGGCAGCAGATACTACAGGCGGAAGGCCGCCTGCCCGATCTGCTGGTCGCGGCGGTCGGCGGCGGATCCAACGCGATCGGCCTGTTCCATCCCTTCCTCGATGACGAAGGCGTCGCGATGCTCGGCATCGAGGCGGCGGGCCATGGCGTGCACACCGACAAGCATGCCGCGTCGCTCAACGGCGGCACGCCCGGCATCCTCCACGGCAACAAGACCTATCTGCTGCAGGACGAGGACGGCCAGATCACCGAGGCGCATTCGATCTCGGCGGGTCTCGACTATCCCGGCATCGGCCCCGAACATAGCTGGCTGCACGACATCGGCCGGGTGCAATACGAACCCGTGACCGATCAGGAAGCGCTCGATGCCTTCCAGATCTGCGCCCGCACCGAAGGCATCATCCCCGCGCTCGAAAGCGCGCACGCCATCGCGGCGGTGATCCGCAAGGCACGGGAATATCGGCGCGATCAGATCATCGTGCTGAACCTGTCGGGCCGCGGCGACAAGGACGTCGCCACCGTCGCGAGCGCGATGGGAGTGAAGATGTGAGCCGTCTCGGCGATGCCTTCTCCAGGGGCCGACCCGCGCTCGTGACGTTCGTCACCGCCGGCGATCCAACGCCCGCCGCCACACCCGCGATTCTCGATGCGCTGGTCGAGGGCGGCGCGGACGTGATCGAGCTCGGCATGCCGTTCACCGATCCGATGGCGGACGGCCCCGCCATCCAGCGCGCCAACCTGCGCTCGCTCGGGGCGGGCACGCGCACCGCCGACATCTTCGCGATCGCCAACGGCTTTCGAGCGCGCCATCCCGACGTGCCGCTGGTGCTGATGGGCTATGCCAATCCGATGCTCCGGCGCGGCGCGGCCTGGTTCGCCGATCAGTGTGCGGGCGCCGATGTCGACGGCGTGATCTGCGTCGACGTGCCCGCCGAGGAAGATGCGGCTTTGGGCCCGGCGTTGCGGGCCGAGGGTATCGCGTTGATCCGCCTCGCCACCCCCACCACCGATGCGGCGCGCCTGCCGGCGGTGCTGCACGGCGCGGGCGGCTTTCTCTATTATGTCTCGGTCGCGGGCATCACCGGCATGCAGCAGGCGGCGAGCGGCAGCATCGCGCAGGCGGTTGCCAAGCTGAAGGCGAATACCGATCTTCCGATCGCGGTCGGCTTCGGCGTGCGCACGCCCGAGCAGGCGGCGGAGGTGGCAAAGGTCGCCGACGGCGTCGTGGTCGGATCGGCGATCGTGGACGTTATCGCGGCAGCGGCCGAGCGCGGGATCGACCCCGCACCGGACGTGGCCAGACTGGTCAAGGAATTGAGCGGCGCCGTACGGGCCGCGCGTAAGGAGATGGCGGCATGAGCTGGATCGATCGGGTGCGCAACGCGCTGCCCTTCATCCCCAAGCGCGAAACGCCCGACAACCTCTGGCACAAATGCCCGAGCTGCGGGACGATGCTGTTCACGCGCGAATATGAAGAGAATCAATCGGTCTGCACGAAATGCCAGCATCACGGGCGGATCGGGCCGGACGAGCGCTTCGACGCGATCTTCGACGGCGGCATCTACACGCCCTTGCCCTCACCTGTGGTGCGCGAGGATCCGCTCAAATTCCGCGATTCCAAGAAATATGTCGACCGCCTCAAGGCTGCGCGCGCCAAGACCGGCGAAAGCGACGCTTTGATCAACGCCAGCGGGCGGATCGAAGGCTTCAAGGCGATCGTCGGCGTACAGGATTACGGCTTCTTCAGCGGCACGATGGGGCTTGCGGTCGGCGCGGCCTTCCTGATCGGCGTCGAGGCGGCGATCACGGAAAATTGTCCCTACATCATCTTCACCTCGGGCGGCGGCGCGCGGATGCAGGAAGGCATTATGAGCCTGATGCAGATGCCCAAGACCACGGTCGCGGTCCAGAAGCTGCGCGAAGCGGGCCTGCCGTACATCGTCGTGATGACCGATCCGACCACCGGCGGCATCACCGCATCCTATGCGATGCTGGGCGACGTCCAGATCGCCGAGCCGGGCGCGCTGATCGGTTTCGCCGGCCAGCGCGTGATCGAAAGCACGATCCGCGAGAAATTGCCCGAAGGCTTCCAGCGCGCCGAATATCTGCTCGATCACGGCATGCTCGACATGGTCGTGCACCGCCACAAGATGCGCAGCGAACTGGCACGGCTGATCGCTTATCTCTGCCCCGGCAAGCAGGCGGCCTGATCTTCAACCGCCTCGGTAAGGGCCTGTAATGGCCGATTTCGCCGTCTCGTCCGATCCCGCGGTTCAGCGTCAGCTCGACCGGCTGGCAACCCTCTCGCCCGGCGCCGACACGCTCGGGCTGGAACGGGTCAGCGCGCTGCTCGACCGGCTCGACAATCCTGAGCGTGCGCTGCCGCCCGTCTTCCACGTCGCCGGCACCAACGGCAAAGGCTCGACCTGCGCCTTCCTGCGCGCCGCCGTCGAAGCGTCGGGCCGCAAGGTGCATGTCTACACCAGCCCGCACCTCGTCCGCTTCAACGAGCGGATCCGCATCGCCGGGTCGCTGATAGAGGACGAGCTGCTCGCCAGCCTGCTCGCCGAGGTGCTCGATATCGCCGAGGGTATTTCGCCGAGCTTCTTCGAGGTAACCACCGCCGCCGCGTTCCTCGCCTTCGCACGCCATCCGGCCGACGCCTGCATCATTGAGGTCGGCCTCGGCGGCAGGCTCGATGCGACCAACGTGCTCGAAAAACCGGTCATGTGCGGCATCGCCCAGCTCGGGATCGACCATCAATTCTTCCTGGGCGACCGGATCGAGCAGATCGCGGCCGAGAAGGCCGGCATCGCCAAGCATGGGGTGCCGCTCGTCACCCTCCATTATCCCGCATCGCAGGCGAACGAGATTGGACGCGCGGTGGCCGCGGTCGGCGCGCTCTGGCTGGACAAGGGTGGGGTGTGGGACGCGTCCGCCTATCGGGGCAAGCTTCATTATCGTGACGAAGCGGGCGAACTGGAGCTGCCCCTGCCGCGCCTGCCGGGCGCGCATCAGGCCGCGAATGCGGCGCTGGCGGTGGCGATGCTGCGGCACCAGAATGCGATCGAAATTCCGGTCGCATCGCTGCGCGCGGCGATGGGCTGGGCGGAATGGCCGGCGCGGCTGCAACGGCTCGCCACCGGGCCGATTCCCGCTTTGCTGCCGGCCGGCAGCGAATTGTGGCTCGACGGCGGGCATAACCCCGCCGCAGGGCGCGCCGTCGCAGATTTCTTCCGCAACCGGCTGGCCCCGGGACGGCCCTTCCATCTCATCCTCGGCATGCTCGCCAACAAGGATCTGCGCGGCTTCCTCGAGCCGTTTGCGGGCAGCCATGCCTTTATCCACGCTGTTCCGGTCGAAGGGCACGAGCATCATGACGCTGCAGCGGTCCGCTCTGCGGCAAGCGAACTCGGGCTGACGGCCGATAGCGCACCCGATGCCGCCGCGGCGCTGCGGGCTATTGCAGCCGCCGATGGTGCCGCGCCGCTCGTTCTGATCGGCGGCTCGCTCTACATGGCCGGGACGGTGCTGGCCGCGAACGGGACACCGCCGACCTAATCGGTCATTATTGCGATTGACTATCAATAGCGATAGTGGAAGCATGGCGATCCTGATATGGAGTCGCCGATGCGTCCGACCGAACCATCCCCCGCCTTGCTGCCCCATGCCGCGCCGGCCAATCCCTATCGCCGGCTCCTGCTGTTCGCGATCCGGCGAATGGCGGCAGGCGGGATCGCGGACGCGCATGCAGCACACGCAATCTTCACCGGCTTCGGGCTCGGCTATCGCCGCCCGCTCGTCCTGCTGCGTGCGCTGATGGCGGAATTGTCGCGTGTCTCGACCGCCAGGCTCACGGTCGCGCCCTGTTGCTGTGCGCGCATGACGCGCGACGAGGCGATGTTGCTGGATCTGATCGCGGAAGCGCTGTTTCGACCCAAGCAGGTCCATTCCGTGATGACCGGACTGCTCCACGTCCGGTCCTGCCTGGACGCGCTCACCAGCGCCGAAGCGGTGGCGTCGGCTTTCGCCGATCTCGGCATGCCGCTCGATCACGATTGCAATAGCTGCAACCGCGACGAACCGTTTTGAACTGGCGATAAAGTGTTACGCCACCTATCTCTGCTGCACCGCACAATAGATGCGCTTGATAAAATGCAGAAGGAAATCACACGTGACTAGCTTTGAAAACGCGACGGGCATGATGCTCGCGATCGCGGCACAGGCGCTTGCCGTCGGCCTGCTCCTCGCCCTCTAAAGGGTGAATCCGGGGGGCGACGGACCGAGGTCCGTCGCCATACCCCTCACGCCTCGATCAGTTCGAGGCCCTCCAGTTTCGCTACCGGCAATCCGCCCTTCTTTTGGGACTGCGCCACCAATTCCTCCTTGCGCGCGGCCATCCGTGCGCCGAGCGCTTCCATGTCGAGATCGGTCCGGCGCGCCTGGGCGAACATGCCCGTGATCCAGCGCTCCTCCTCCGCGACATGGTGCTTGATCTCTTCCGACAGCACCTTGACCTTGGCGTCGTAATACTCCGCCTTGGGATCGGCCTGCGCGAGATCGTTGATCAGCACCTTGGCGCCATCATGTTCGATCACGCCCTCCTCCACCATCGCGGCGTCGGTTTTGGGCTTGATCGCGGGATAGAAGATTTCCTCTTCGATCATCGTATGAATCTTCAATTCGGTGCAGATCTGCTGGACGATCGCTGCCTTGCGATCCGAACGGCGCGCTTTGTCGAATTCCTCGAACAGCTCTTCCACCTTACGGTGATCCGCCTTCAACAAGGCGATCGCGTCGGTCGGCGTGTATTCGGCCATGAAAATCCTCCTTTCACTTGGGCCGCAGAAACGTAGGCCCGAGGCAAAAGGTTCATGGGACAGGCGGATTATCCCGCGCCTTACGCCATTCGACCCACACGAACGAGCCGGCGGCATAGGCTGTGGCCGCGGCCAGGCCCCAATCCCAATGGCCGGAGGCGGCGAAGGGCAGCATCGCCCAGATCAACGTATCGACGCTCGCCAGCCAGATAGGCGGCTTCTGCGCGCTCAGCCGCCGTTCGGCCCACAGGCCCAGCATCGCGCCGCCGAGCAGCCCGCCGGTCAGCCACCAGCCCCATTGCCCCGACGCGTTCGCCAGCAGCCGCGCCAGGCCGATCGTGGCCAGCCCAGCCCCGCACAGCCGCGCTATACCGAACAGACGCTCCTGAAAGCGCGATCGCTGACGAATACGCCCCAACCGCGCGGCACCCGCCGCCGCCGGCCCCGACAAAAGCAGGCTGATCAGCGCCAGCCAACGCCACCCGGCCAGGCTCAACACCCCGCCGGAGACGGCGAGCAAGGCCGCGATGGCGGCGACCATGTTCGCGTCGGTCTTGCGTGCGAGCAGCAGCGGCAGCGCCAATTCCTCGGTCGGCGCAAACAGGACGCGGCCGATCAAATCGTCGGCCGGCTTGCGTGCTCCGGTGAGGATCGCAGCCTCCGCCATCGCCAAAGCGGCGGCGTCGGTCGTGAGGATCGGTGCCCGCACCGCCTCGATCCGCGCCGCGCCTTCCTGCACCGCGCGGCGCAGCAAGGTCGACATCGGGTCCCAAGCCCCGATCATCGCCGCGGTTTCCGCGAGGCGATGGCCATCGAGCAACGCCACGCCCGCCCAGCGCCGATCGGCGTCGATCCGCTCGAACTGGCCATGCTCGGCCGTATCGGGCAGCACGGCGAGGACCGGGACATGTCCCGCCACAACCGCGCGCAGCAACCCGACCTCGGGCAGGCAGGCTTCCGCGATCAGCAGCACGGTCTCGTCCTGGCCGACCGCATCGGCGGCCTGATCGATGCCCTGCGCCATGCCGGTCTGGATGCCGTCCTGGCGCAAACGCGCGATCGCCTCGGACAATTCGGGCGGCGCTTCGTCGATCAGCAACAGGATGCGCGCCGCGCCGGCCTCGACCGCGCGGCGGGCCTGATGCTCGATCACGCTCATCCCGGCGAGCGGCAACAGCGCGCGCAGGCCCCCCGGACCCGGCCCGGGTTCATAGGCGCCGATCAGCGCGGTAGGACCCTCCCCTTCCATCGCGCGTGACTTTCAGACGCCACGCGCATCAAATCAAGCGTAGCCGCGCATCTCCGCTTCCGCAGGCCCGCCAAGCTGGTAGAGTTGCCCCATGAATCAGGGGGTATCGAACGTGGGTTGGGCGGAAGAAGAGCCGCAGGTCGAAGCGACGGAAGAGACCCCCGACGCCGATCCGGTGTGGGAGGCCGCACCGCCGCGCCGCTGGCCCGGTATCCTTGCCGGTGTGCTATTGCTCCTGATCGGGCTCGGCTGGGCCGCCGCGCTCGGCTTCACCCTGTTCCAGGCGAGCCCGACCCGGCTGTTGCCGCCGCTCACTTTGGCGGCATGGATCGGCCTGGGCAGTGGGCCGCTGGCGCTGCTTGCCGTGCTTTATCTGCTGCTGATGCGGACCGGGCGGAGCGAAGCGAATGCCTATGCCCGCGCCTCGGCCCAATTGCGCAGCGATACCCAAGTTCTTGCCGGCACGCTTGCCTTGCTCACCCAGCGAATCGAGGAAGCACGCGGCGCGCTCAACGAGCAGGCGGCCGGCCTGCAGACATTGGGCAGCGAGGCCGGCGACCGGATCGGCCGCGCCGCCGCCGAACTCAGCGAGCAGGCGACGTCGGTCAGCCTAACGGTCACCTCGCTCAACGATGCGACCGCGGTCGCGCGTGGCGATCTGAGCGTGCTGCTGACCGAGCTGCCTAATGCCGAAGGCGTCGCCCGCCGGCTCTCTGAAGGATTGCGCGAGGGTGGCGCGGAGGCCGATGCGCGCGCCCGTGCGCTCACCGATCTGCTGCAAGCGCTCGATATTCAGGCAAAAGCCGCGAACGAATCGACCGGGGGCGCCGCCGCGCGCCTCGCCGCGCAGCTCGACCGGATCGAGGCGAGCGCGGCCGCTGCCGACAAACGAATCGAGGACGCGGCCGGATCGATGGGCCGCGCGATCGACGCCTCGCTCGAAGCCGCCGCCGAAAGCCTCGACGATGCCCGACAGGTCATCGCCACCCAGAGCGCGGCACTGAATGCGATGGTCGAACAGGGCCAGGCCTCGGTCACCGCTGCCGGCGACGACGCGACGCGCGCGCTGTCGGCGCGGCTCGACGAGCTGGTCGCGCGGGTCGAAGGGATCGGCGCGGGCCTGCGGGGCCAGGAACTGGCCGCGCGCAGCCTGCTCACCCAACTCGATACCGCGATTGCCGGAGTCGAAGCCAAGTTCGCCGAACTGGGCGACAAGGGCGCGGAACATACCGCCGATCTGGCCGAGCATATCGTTGCCCTGTCGACCCATGCCGACGCGGTCAGCCGCGCGCTTGGCGGCAGCAATACGACCGCCGAGACCCTGCTGGTCCGGGTCGAGCAATTGCGCACGCAGGCCGAAGCCAGCAACGCCACCATTTCCGACACGATCCCCGCCGCACTGGCGCGCATCCGCCTCCATGCCGAGCAGAGCCTGCAGGCGATCGCCACCGCCGGCGCGCGCACCGAAAGCCTGAGCGAGGCCGCCGCCACGGTGGGCGAACGCCTCGCCGAGGCGGAAGTTTTGCTCGAGCGCCAGCGCGCGACCCTGAGCGAGGTCGGCGGCCTCGCCGATGGTCGTCTCACCACCCTGATCGACCAGACGCGCGTGCTGGAGGAATTGCTCGCCAAGGCCGATGCCGAGGTCCGCTCGCTCAGCGAAGGCGCCTCGGGCCATCTGGTCGAGGCCCTGAACCAGGTGCGCGACAGCGCCGCCTTGGCGGCCGATCAGGCGCGCGACGCCTTCACCGCCGCGATCCCGCGCGTCGCCCAGCGCATGAGCGAGAGCGCGGCCCGCGCGATGAGCGCCGCGCTCGCCGATGTCGGCAAGGAAGAGATCGCCGCGATCGGCTCCGCGTCCGAACACGCGATCCAGGCCGCGCAGCTCGCCGCCGAACGGCTCACCCGCCAGATCGTCACGATCGCCGAGACCGCGACCGCGATCGAAGCCCGGATCGAGGCCAATCGCAGCGATACAGAAGAGCATGACGACCAGAGCTTCGCGCGCACCGCCGGCCTGCTGATTGAGGCGCTCAATTCGACCGCGATCGACGTCGCCAAGATCTTCTCGAACGAAGTCACCGACGAGGAGTGGAAAGCCTATCTGCGCGGCGACCGCGGCATCTTCACGCGCCGCGCGGTCAAATTGCTCGACCGCGCCGACGCCCACACGATCGCCCAGCGCTACAATGAGGATGGCGAGTTCCGCGACCAGGTCAGCCGCTACATCCACGATTTCGAATCGCTGCTGCGCCGCGTGATGGCAACGCGCGAAGGCACGCCGATCGCGACGACGATGCTCTCGTCCGACACGGGCAAGCTCTACGTCGCGCTGGCGCAGGCGATCGAGCGGCTAAGGAAGTGACGGCCCGATAGTTGATCGTCCGTCACCCTGAACTTGTTTCAGGGTCCATCGTGCCACAGGCGCGGACGGAGCGGATGATGGGTGGATGCTGAAACGAGTTCAGCATGACGAAGGGGTTATTTGCCCTCGAGCACGCTGTCCGGTACGAAGTTGAAGCTCTGCACCGGCACCCACTGATAGACGTAGTTGGCATAATAGATCCCGAACAGCACCACTGCGACCAGCGTCGTCCATTTGGCGGTGCGCGCGAAGCTGAATTTGGGTGGGGCGCTTTCGGCCTGGCCGGGCACGGCTTCGTCCTGCCCCTCCGTCTGCAGGCGGAACGGCAGCACGAAGAAGAAGCTCAACGCCCAGAAGAGCGTGTAGATCGCGACGATCGAGCTCCACCGCATCGGCGTATCAGACCCTGATGACGGACACTTCGACCACCGGCTTCTTGCCGGTCCAGGTCGTGGCGGTGCGGCGCACGCCGAGGCGGATCGCTTCGCGCAGGGCCGTTTCGTCCTTCTTCTTGCCGTTCTTCACCGCCTGAGCGGCCGCGTCGGTGGCTTCGTCGAGGAAATCGTCGCGGTCCTCTTCGACCGGAATGCCCTGGATCGCGATCGCGGGCAGCCCACGCAAGCGATCGTTCTGGTCGAGCGCGACCGTCACCGCGATCACGCCGTTGGCGGAGATGCGGCGACGTTCGTTCATCGTCGAACCGTCGGCGGGCAGGATCACGTCGCCGTCGAGGATCAGCCGGCCG
>NZ_DATHFV010000195.1:0-9442 GCF_035317925.1 Sphingomonas sp. | reverse complement strand
CGGCTTCATCGTGCGCGATGATGGCGGCGAGGATGTGTTCGTTCACATCTCCGCGGTCGAGCAGGCAGGCCTGACCGGTCTGGGCGAGGGGCAGCAGCTCGCGTTCAGCCTGGTCGATCGCGGCGGCCGCATCTCGGCGACCAATCTGGCGATCGAAGGCGAGGTGGTTCCGGTCACCGATCGTGGCCCGCCGCCGGCCGGTGGCGGTGGCGATCGCGGTGGTCCGGAGCGTCAGCTGAGGGGCGAGCGCGCGAGCGGCACGGTCAAGTTCTTCAACGCGATGAAGGGCTTCGGTTTCATCCAGCGTGACGACGGCCAGCCGGATGCATTCGTGCATATTTCAGCGGTCGAGCGCGCGGGCATGCCGACGCTCAACGAGGGTGACCGACTCGAGTTCGAGCTCGAGGTCGATCGGCGTGGCAAATATGCCGCGGTGAACCTCTCGCCGGGCAGCTGATCCCAGCGAATCGGTAATGAAAACGCCCGGTCGCAGCGATGCGGCCGGGCTTTTTCTTTGTCCGAAGCCGGTTTTTTCTTTGTCCGAAGCCGGCTTCGCGGCGCGTACTCCGCGTTCGGAGCATGAGAATCAGCTGGAGACCGTGATGCGCCTGTTCGCCGCCGCCTTGTTCGTTTTCGCCCCTGCCGCGATCAGCATGGCGGCGGTGCCGGCACCCCGCGTGCGCGCACAGAGCTTCGACCAGCTCGCGACGCCTTTACCGCTTCCTTATGACGAGACGGCCGATGCGCTGCGTGCGGTCGATCGGGCCCGCGCTCGCGCCAAAGCCGCGCATAAGTTGCTGCTGATCGATCTGGGCGGCAATTGGTGCCTCGATTGCCGCATCCTGGCGGGTACGATGGACCTGCCCGAGGTCGGCGCCTTCCTGCGCCGTCATTATGAGCTGGTGTCGGTCGATGTCGGCCGATTCGACAAGAATCTGGCCGTGCCCGCGCGCTACGGCATCACCCAGCGACTCGAAGGCGTGCCGGCTCTGCTGGTTGTCGATCCGCGTGCTGACCGTCTGATCAATGCCGGCCATGTCTCCGCGCTCGCCGACGCGCGCAGCATGTCGCCGCAGGCGCTCGCCGACTGGCTGGCCCAATGGCCGCACTGATTGGGTGATCACGCCTAGATGTGAAGGCGATGGTCCGAAGCGAGCGCGTCGGCCAGCGAATCGCGAATCGCGATCAGCGCGTCGATCTGGGCGCCGAATGGGGCCGGCGCGGCGGGCGCTGAGGCCGTTGGCTGCGCGGCGGGTTCCGCCGGCGCATCGCCTTGGGCGAGCAATTTCTGCACGCCGCGCATCGTATAGCCCTCCTGATTGAGGAGACGATCGATGCGCCGCGCGAGCGCGACGTCGGCGGGCCGATAATATCGGCGGTTGCCCGCGCGCTGGAGCGGGCGGAGCTGCGGGAAGCGCGTCTCCCAATAACGCAGGATATGCTGAGGCAGGCCGAGTTCGGCCGCCACTTCACTGATCGTGCGAAACGCGCCTTCCGCCTTGGCAGAAGGGTCGGCCATCTTAGCCCGCGCGGACGATTCGATCGCGCAGCGTCTGGCTGGCGCGGAAGGTCAGCACCCGACGCGGTGCGATCGGCACTTCGACGCCCGATTTGGGATTGCGACCGACTCGCTCTGCCTTGTCACGCAGCACGAACGTACCGAAACCCGAAATCTTGACGTTTTCGCCATGCGCGAGACCTTCGCACATGTGCTTGATCACTTGCTCGACCAGGCTGGCGCATTGCGAGCGCGGCAAACCAATCTCGCCATGCAGAATCTCAGCGAGATCCGCACGCGTTAGAGTGTCCGCCATCATCATATCTGCTTCGGCCATGTTTCCCCCCACGCCCGCGTTTAATTGTCAATTCTTGCGCCAACAGCCCCAAGAAAACAAGCCGTTGGCGCGCATTTTACGCACGATTGGCGAAGAAGGCCCGCAAAGGTGGTTAAAAAGCCGCGTAACAATTGGCTGGCAGGTGGGAATGGCCGTCCGGGCCGGGTGCAAGCTTGTCAGTAGCGCACTACCGCCGCGCCCCAGGTGAAGCCCCCGCCCATCGCTTCCAGCACGATCAGATCGCCGCGCTGGACGCGCCCATCGCGCACCGCGACGTCGAGCGCGAGCGGCACCGAGGCCGCCGACGTATTGGCGTGTTCGTCGACGGTGATGATCACACGGTCGGGGCTCAGCCCGAGCTTGCGCGCGGTCGCGTCGAGGATCCGGCGATTCGCCTGGTGCGGCACGACCCAGTCGATATCGGCGACGGTGAATCCGGCCTTGGCGATCGTCTCTTCCAGCACGGCGGCGAGATTGACCACCGCGTGGCGGAACACTTCAGAGCCCTTCATGCGGAGCTTGCCGACCGTGCCGGTGGTGGAGGGCCCGCCATCGACATAGAGCAATTGATTGTGGCGCCCGTCGGCATGGAGCGCGGTCGCGAGCACGCCACGATCGCTGTTATTTCCGGTCCCTTCTTCCGCGGTCAGCACCACCGCGCCGGCGCCGTCGCCGAACAGGACGCAGGTCGCGCGATCCTCCCAATCGAGGATGCGGCTGAACGTCTCCGCGCCGATGACCAACGCGTTGGTGCTGCCGCCGCCGCGAATCATGCTGTCGGCGACGGAGAGCGCGTAGAGGAAACCCGAGCAGACCGCGGCAACATCGAACGCGACGCAATCGCGGATGCCGAGTGCGTCCTGCACCTTCGTGGCGGTGGCGGGGAAGGTCTGGTCCGGGGTCGCGGTCGCGAGCACGATCAGGTCGATCTCGCCAGCAGCCATGCCCGCCGCCTCGAGCGCGTTGCGCGCAGCTTCGGTCGCGAGCGTCGCGGTGGTCTCGCCTTCCCCCGCGATATGGCGCGCCTTGATGCCGGTGCGTTCGACGATCCATGCGTCCGATGTGTCGACCGTCTGCGCGAGTTCGTCATTGGTGACGCGGCGCGGCGGCAAAGCCGATCCGGTTCCGGCGATCGTCGCGCGGCGCGTCATGCCGCGTTCGGCTCGGGCACGGTGATCGCGGCGAGATCGGCGGCGATGCGATCGGTGATGCGGCCGCGCGCGAGCTTGGTCGCGACCTCGATCGCATTGGCGAATCCCTCGACCGAGGTACTGCCATGGCTCTTCACGACCGTGCCGTTGAGGCCGAGGAAGACCGCGCCGTTGCGCAGATTGGGGTCGAGACCCTTGCGCAGCAGGGTGATCGCCGGCTTCGACAGCATGAAACCGAATTTCGAGCGCAGCGAACTGGTGAAGGATCGGCGAAGCAGATCGCCGATGAAGCGCGCCGTGCCCTCGGCGGTCTTGAGAGCGATATTGCCGGAGAAGCCATCGGACACGATCACGTCGGTTTCGCCGCGGCCGAGGCTGTTGGCTTCGGCGAAGCCGTCGAAACGTAGCGGCAGATGATCGGCGGCACGCAGCATGGCGGCCGCCTCGCGCAGCGTTTCGGTGCCCTTCAGTTCCTCGGTGCCGATGTTGAGCAGGCGCACGGTCGGTTCTTCGGTCTCATGCAGGATGCGGGCATAGGCCGCCCCCATCACCGCGAACTGGAACAGGTTGCGCGCGTCGCATTCGGTGTTGGCGCCGAGATCGAGCATGACCAGGTCATGCGCGCCCAAGGTCGGCAGTAAGGCCGCGAGCGCGGGGCGGTCGATGCCGGGAATGGTGCGGAGCGCGACCTTGGCCATCGACATCAAGGCGCCGGTATTGCCGGCGGAGATGGCGGCGTCGGCCATGCCTTCCTTCACCGCCCCGATCGCCATGCCCATCGACGTGGTCTTGGCGCGGCGGATCGCCTGGCTGGGCTTGTCCTCGCCGCTGATCACGTCGGGCGAGTGGACGATCGAAACGCGGTTCGCGAATTCGCGATGGCGCGCGGTTTCGGCGCGCACGGCGGCTTCATCCCCGAACAGGGTGAAGCACATGGTCGGATCGCGTGAGAGCGCCAGCGCTACGCCGGCGACCGCGATCGCCGGACCGCCGTCACCCCCCATCGCATCGATCGCGAGACAGGGACCCACTTTTAACCCCCGCCGCTACCGCCGGTCAGTTGCCGACCGGCAGGATCTCGCGACCGTTATAGTGACCGCAGTGGCCGCACAGATTGTGGGGCTGCTTGAGCTCCCCGCAATTCGGGCATTCCTGGAACGATTCGGCGCTCAGCGCATGGTGGCTGCGGCGCATGTTCCGCTTGGACGGCGAGGTTTTTCTTTTAGGGACTGCCATCTCGGCACCTGTTCCAAATTGTAGACGATAAAGTCTGAAAAAAACGATAGGACGCGCTTCGCCGTTGGCCAGTGCGGCTTTTAGGAGCCGCGGGCCTCCGGTTGGGCGCGTCGCGAAGGCGCTGCCCTATAGCGAATTCGGCCCGCGTTGCAAGGCCGAGGGGGAGGACCATCGATGCATATCGCCGCCGCACCGCAGATTACCCTGATCATCGCCGCCGCGCTTGGCCTGCTCAACGTCTGGTTGGGCATTCGCGTGGTCCGGGTGCGTGTCTCGCGAAAGGTCTCGCTCGGCTATGGCGAGGTGCCGGGAATGGAAGGGCGCTGCCGCGCGCACGCCAATTTCAACGAATATGTGCCGATGGCGCTCATCCTGATGGGCCTGATCGAAATGAATGTCGGCGCGTCGCGCTGGCTGTGGGCGGTCGGCGCCTTGCTGGTGGTGGCGCGCGTGGTGCACCCGTTCGGCATGGATCGCCCGGCCCCCAATCCCTATCGCGCGGTCGGGGCGATGCTGACGTTTCTGAGCCTGTTGCTTCTGATCGGCTGGGCAATTGCGATCGCTTACGGCGTGAAAATCTAGTCGGTTTCAGCTGCGCTGAAACGGCGCGTGAGCGGCAAACATCTAGCCCTTCGCGAGCACCTTATCGCCCACGAACGGATTATTGTGCCGTTCGTGGGCGAAGCTCGACATCGGGCCGTGCCCGCAGATGAAGCTGGTCTCGCCGCCGAGCGGCCATAGTTTCTGGGTGATCGATGCGATCAGGTCGGCATGGTTGCCGCGCGGGAAATCCGTGCGGCCGATCGATCCCTGGAACAGCACGTCGCCGACCTGCGCCAGCTTCGATTCCTTGTGATGGAAAATGACGTGGCCGGGCGTGTGGCCGGGGCAATGATAGACGTCCAGCGTCAGTTCGCCGACCGTGACCTGATCGCCATCGACCAGCCAGCGGTCGGGCTCGAACGGCATGGCGTCGATGCCGAACCGGGGGCCGTCTTCCTTGAGGCCCGCGATCCAGAAGCGGTCTTCCTCGTGCGGACCTTCGATCGGCACGCCCAGTTCCTTCGCCAGCGCGGCGGTGCCGCCGCAATGATCGGCATGGCCGTGCGTCACGAGCAATTTCTCGATCGTCACGCCGGCCTGCGCCGCGGTGGCCTTGAGCCGGGGCAGTTCGCCGCCGACGTCGATGAAGGCGCCGCGCATCGTCTTGGTGCACCAGATCAGGGTGCAATTCTGCTGGAAGGGCGTGACCGGGATGATCGCGGCGCGGAGCGGCGGTTGCGAAGTCATGCGGCCTAGATGGCGTGGAGGGACGAACCGGGCAAGCCATCCCGACCAATGCCGGCCAAGATTGCGGTCGCGCGCCCGACCGGGCAGAGCGCGGCGATGCGCGCATCCGGTACCCCCTTCGTCCTGCTCGACGACGCCCGCTCGGGCGGGCCCTGCACGCTCTATCGCGATCCAAAGACCGTCATCGCCGCCTGGCGGCCGGACGAGGTGAGGCCGGCGCTGGCGCAATTGCGCGCGGCGGCGAAAGCGGGGCTCCATGCGGCGGGCTTCCTGTCCTATGAAGCGGGCCACGCGATCGAGCCGAAGCTCGCGCCGCTGGCGCTGCCGGGCGATACCGTGCCCTTGTTGTGGTTCGGCCTGTTCGACCGGGTGGAGCAACTGGATCCCGATGCGCTGAACGCTTTGCTCGGCGATCCCGGCGGGGCCTGGGTCGGCACGCCCCGCCCCGGCATTTCACGCGCGGCCTATGATGCCGCGCATGTCCGCGTGCAGGCGCTGATCGCCGCCGGCGATATCTATCAGGCCAATTTGAGCTTCCGCGCCGATGTACCGATCGATGGGCATCCGCTTGCAATCTATGCGCGGCTGCGCGCCAATGCGCGCGCCGGCTGGGGCGGGATCGTCCATGACGGGCGCAACTGGCTGTTGTCGCTATCGCCCGAACTGTTCTTCAAGAGCGACGGAAAGCGGGTCGAGGCGCGGCCGATGAAGGGCACCGCCCCGCGCGGCGCGGACGAGGCCGAGGATCGCGCGCTGGCGGCGGCGCTGGCCGCCGATCCCAAGCAGCGCGCCGAAAATCTGATGATCGTCGATCTGATCCGCAACGATCTGTCGCGCGTCGCGATTCCCGGCAGCGTGGTCACGCCCGAATTGTTCGCGGTCGAGCATTATCCGACCGTCCTTCAAATGGTGTCGGCGGTCGAGGCCGAGCTGACGCCGGGCCGCGATGCGGTGGATCTGATCACCGCTTTGTTTCCGTGCGGCTCGGTCACCGGCGCGCCCAAGCTGCGCGCGATGGAGGTGATCGCGGAGGTGGAGGCGGACGCGCGCGGGCCCTATACGGGCGCGATCGGGGCGATCGCGCCCGACGGGGGCGCCGCGTTCAACGTGGCGATCCGGACGTTGGTGCTGGAGGAGGGCAGGCATGACGCGCGCATCGGCCTGGGATCGGCGGTGGTGGCGGATTCAACCGTGGACGGCGAATGGCACGAATGCCTCGCCAAGGGTGCGTTCCTGACGATGGACCAGCCCAGATTCGACCTGTTCGAAACGATGCGGTTCGATCCCGAAGACGGAATCGTCCGGCTCGACGACCATATCACCCGGCTCGGGGCGAGCGCGCAGGCGTTCGATTTCGCGTTCGACCGGCACGAGATCCGCAACGAGCTTCATGCCGCCACCTTCCGCCTGAGCGCGCCGTCGCGCGTGCGGCTGATGTTGGGCGCGAGCGGCGCGATCGCGATCGAGGTGACCCCGATTCCGGCAACGCCGCCGCAGCCGGTCGCGGTGCGGGTCGTGCCGCTGCCCGTCGATCCGGCGGATTTCCGGCTGCGCCACAAGACCACCGATCGAGGCTTCTATACCGACGCGCGTGCCAAAGCCGGCCTGTTCGAAGTGGTATTCGTGCGGCCCGATGGGCTGTTGACCGAGGGCAGCTTCACCAATCTGTTCGTGCCGAAGGGCGGCAAGCTGGCGACGCCGCCGCTCGCGCTCGGCCTGCTGCCCGGCATCCAGCGGGCTTTGCTGATCGAGAGCGGCGAAGCGGTCGAAGGCGATTTGACCGAGGCCGACCTGCAGGGCGAATTCTTCCTCGCTAACGATCTGCGCGGGCTGATGAAGGCACGATTGGCCTAGCCCAAGCGTTTTTTTGGTTCGCTACGCTGAGCCGCACCGGCCCGCACCCCCACCCGACCTCCCATAGAATAACCTGTTGGGAGGTCGGGTGGGGGTGCGGGCCGGTGCGGCCTCGTCCAGCTTTGCTGGACTAAAGACTAATGCGGTTGATGGGGCCGGAACGACGCGTCTATAGCGCGGCCACTTCTTCTTGTCCGCGCAGAAAGACCCAAGACCGATGAGCCTGATCTCGGCCGCGCTCGGCCGCATTTCCCCTTCGCCCACGCTCGCCATGACCAGCCGCGTGCTGGAACTGAAAGCGCAGGGGGTCGAGGTGATCGGCCTCGCTGCCGGCGAACCCGATTTCGACACGCCCGATTTCGTCAAGGACGCCGCGATCGAGGCGATCCGTGCCGGCAAGACGAAGTACACCAATGTCGATGGCACCGCCGAACTGAAGGCGGCGATCGCGGCCAAGTTCAAGCGCGACAACGGCCTCAACTACGAAGCCAATCAGATCAGCGTGAACGTCGGCGGCAAGCACACCTTGTTCAACGCCTTGGTCTCGACGGTCGAGGCCGGCGACGAGGTGATCATCCCCGCGCCTTACTGGGTCTCCTATCCCGACATCGTGCAATATTGCGGCGGTACCCCGGTGATTGTCGCGGCAGGCGCGGCGCAGGGCTACAAGATCCAGCCCGCGCAGCTGGACGCGGCGATCACGCCGAAGACCAAATGGCTGGTGCTCAACTCGCCCTCCAACCCGACCGGCGCGGCCTATACCGCCGCCGAACTGAAGGCGTTGGGCGAGGTCTTGCTCAAGCATCCGCACGTGTGGGTGATGGCGGACGATATGTACGAGCATATCACCTATGGCGATTTCGAGTTCACCACGATCGCGCAGGTCGTGCCCGAATTGTACGGGCGCACGCTGACGGTGAACGGCTGCTCCAAGGCCTATTCGATGACGGGCTGGCGGATCGGCTTTGCCGGCGGCCCGGTGCCTTTGATCAAGGCGATGGCCAAGTTGCAGTCGCAGTCGACCTCCAACCCCTGCTCGATCGCGCAGGCGGCGGCGACGGCGGCGCTCAACGGCCCGCAGGATTTTCTCGCCGATCGCAACGCCGCGTTCGAACGCCGCCGCGACCTGGTCTGCTCGATGCTCAACCAGATCAACGGCGTGCATTGCCCGCGTCCGGACGGCGCCTTCTATGTCTATCCTGACGTGTCGGGGCTGATCGGCAAGTCCACGCCCAAGGGCAAGACGATCGACAGCGACGAGGCCCTGATCGACTATTTCCTCGACGAGGCCCGCGTCGCGGCGGTGCATGGCGCGGCCTTCGGCCTCTCGCCGGCGTTCCGTGTCAGCTATGCCACGTCGGAGACGCTGCTGACCCAGGCGTGCGAGCGCATTCAGACGGCTTGCGCGGCGCTGCGTTGAGGCTTCAGCGGCGCTGAACCGCACGGCCCGTACCCCAACCCGGCCTCCCAGCGGTAGTATCATTGGGAAGCCGGGTGGGGGTGCGGGCCGGTGCGGCCCTTCATCAAGATAGCGTGTGCGTCAGGCTGATCTCGGCGTTGAGCACTTTCGAGATCGGGCAATTGGCCTTCGCGTCGGCGGCGATCGAGGCGAATTGCTCGGGGTCGATGCCGGGCACCGACGCGGTCAGCGTCAGGTCCGAATGCGTGACCTTGAAGCCCGCGCCGTCCTGCTCGAGCTTGACCGCGGCGCTGGTTTCCAGCGTGCCCTCGCTATAGCCCGCGCCCGCCAGCGCGAACGACAAGGCCATCGTGAAGCAGCTTGCATGCGCGGCCGCGATCAGCTCCTCGGGGTTGGTGCCCTTCTCGTCGCCGAAGCGCGTGTTGAAGCTGTACGGCGTGTCGGCCAGCACGCCCGATTCGGTCGAGACATGGCCCTTGCCGGTCTTGCCGAAGCCTTTGTAGCGGGCGGATCCGTGGCGTGTCGTCATGATGTCTCTCCTTCGGGGGCGAACGAATCGCTTCGTCGCATAACGCGGGTCCGTGACTCCCGCTTGTACAATCCACACCTATATTCCGGGCGTTCAACCGGAGCAGAATGATGACCCGTCTTTCCTC
>NZ_DATHFV010000194.1:0-44490 GCF_035317925.1 Sphingomonas sp. | reverse complement strand
CCGAGCGACGCGGCCGAGACCGGCTCGATCCCATAAGGCTCGAGCAGGGCGCGGATCTCGCGTAACTTGCCTTCATTGTGGCTGGCGATGACGAGCTTGCCCGGCTGCAGCTTGCGATGCGGTATCACCGGCGGTTCATCGTCGATCAGCATGATGGTCACCGTCCGGTCGCCTTCAATTGGGCCGCGAAAATGTCGGTGCAGCCGATGCGCGCAAGGCGCAGCAGGCGCAACAACGCCTCCTCGTCATAGGTCGCGCCTTCGGCGGTAGCCTGCGCCTCGGCGATATTGCCGTCGGAGAGGAGGACGAAATTGGCATCGGCATCGGCTGCACTGTCTTCGATATAATCGAGGTCGAGCACAGGCGTTCCCTCATAGATGCCGCACGAGACCGCTGCGACCTGCGACTTGATCGGATCGACCGTAAGCAGGCCCTGCTTCATCAGGCCATCGATCGCGATGCGGAGCGCAACCCACGCGCCGGAGATCGACGCGGTGCGGGTGCCGCCATCGGCCTGGATCACGTCGCAATCGAGCGTGATCTGGCGCTCGCCGAGCGCGGTCAGATCGCAGATCGCGCGCAAGGAACGGCCGATAAGGCGCTGGATTTCCTGGGTGCGGCCCGATTGCTTGCCCTTGGCCGCTTCGCGATTGCCGCGCGTATGCGTGGCGCGCGGCAGCATGCCATATTCGGCGGTGACCCAACCTTGGCCCTTGCCGCGCAGGAACGGCGGCACCTTTTCCTCAACCGACGCGGTGACGAGCACCTTGGTCTCGCCGAAGGCGATCAGGACCGAACCCTCCGCATGCTTGGTGTAACCGGGGGTGATGGTGATGGGGCGCATCTGATCAGGGGCGCGGCCGCTTGGGCGCATCGGGGGATTGTCCTTATGGTTGGGCGGCCGCATGTAACGGCAGTGGCGGCGCCTCGCCAGCCCGAAGGATGGACCATGAAAATAGCCGCACGGATCGTTGGCGTGATCGCGCTCCTGATGGGGCTGTTGTGGATCGGCCAGGGCACCGGCGTGGTCAAATGGCCCGCATCCAGCTTCATGATCGACGTGCGGCCGTGGGCGATACGGGGTGCGGTCCTGGCGGTGGTCGGTCTGGGCCTGCTTTTATGGTCGCGCCGAAAATGACCGTTCCCGTCACCGAAATGTCGGCGCGTGCCCGCGACGTGTTCCGGATGGTGGTCGATTCCTATCTGGAGAGCGGGCTGCCGGTGGGATCGCGCACGATCTCGCGCTTCGGCGGACTCAATTTGTCGCCAGCTTCGATCCGCAACGTGATGCAGGATCTGGAAGAGATGGGACTGCTCGCGGCACCCCATACCTCCGCCGGACGGATGCCGACCGAGGGTGGGCTGCGGCTGTTCGTCGATGCGATGATGCAGACTTCCGAGCCTTCCGATGTCGAGCGTGCGGCAATCGAAGCGCAGGCGCGCGGCCCGGTCGAGGAGGCGCTGGCCGCGACCAGCGCGGTCCTCTCGGGACTGTCGGCCTGCGCCGGGCTGGTGATGGTACCGCGCGGCGAGCCGGTGCTGCGCCAATTCTCCTTCCTGCCGCTTGGTCACGATCAGGCGGTGGCGGTGCTGGTCGGCGCCGACGGATCGGTCGAGAATCGGGTGGTCGATCTGCCGCAGGGCGTCGGCCCGTCCGCGCTGGCGGAAGCCGCCAATTATATCAGCGGGCGTCTATCCGGCTTGACGCTCGGCGAAGCGCAGGTGCGGCTGGCGGACGAGATCGCCAAGGGCCGGTCCGCGCTCGACACGACCGCGCAGAGCCTGGTCGCGCGCGGTCTGGCGATATGGTCCGAGGACGGGTCGCGCCGGCCGGTGATGATCGTGCGGGGTGCGGCCAATCTGATCGATCATGCGGCCGATGCCGATCTGGAGCGGGTGCGCCAATTGCTCGACGAGATCGAGGGCAAGGAGGAGATTGCCCGTCTGCTCGACAGCGCGCGAGGCGCGCGGGCGATGAAGATATTCATCGGATCGGAAAACAAGCTGTTCGCGTTATCCGGTTCGTCGGTTATCGCCGCACCCTATCATGGCGCCGACGGACGCGTGGTCGGCGTGGTGGGGGTTATCGGGCCGACGCGGTTGAACTATGCGCGGGTCGTTCCCATGGTGGATTTCACCGCACAAACACTGACGAGATTGATGGCATGAGTGACGATATGACCACCCCCGACGCCGACGACCTGCGCGAGGAAACCGCCGCGGAATCGCCCGAGGTGGCCGAACATGACGAAGCGGCCGGGCTGCAGGCGGAGATCGAGGATCTGAAGAAGCAGATCCTCTACGCGCAGGCCGAGACGCAGAATGTCCGCCGCCGCATGGAGAAGGACGCGCAGGACGCGCGTGCCTATGCCGCGACCAGCTTCGCGCGCGACATCCTGTCGGTATCCGACAATCTGGCGCGTGCGCTGGCGGCGATCCCGCCGGCGATGCGCGAAAACGAGGGTACCAAGGCGCTCGTGACGGGTCTTGAGATGACCGGCAAGGAGCTGGAGAATATCTTCCAGCGCAACGGCATTACCCGGATCGAGAGCATCGGCGCACAGCTCGACCCCAACCGGCACCAGGCGATGGTCGAACTGCCGAGCGAGCAAGCGCCCGGCACGATCGTGCAGGAAATGCAGGCCGGCTACATGATCAAGGATCGCCTGCTGCGGCCGGCTCTGGTCGGCGTCGCCAAGGCGGCGGAGCAGCATCCCAAGGTCGATCTGGAAGCCTGAAGGCGTTCGGCCCAGCCGACTAAGGGGGTGTCAGTGGGTCGTGAGGCGAAGATAAAGCGTGTCTTCTATGTGTCCGCGGGTGGCGCGGACATCATCCAGTCGCACACATTCTGGCGTCAGGGCGTCCACAATCCGAACGAGGTGTCGATCACCTTTTCGGGGCAGATCGAGGACTTCGTCCAGGAGATCGGGGCGGAGGCCTATATGGTCTCGGCGCGTGCCGAGGCCCAGATCGTGCAGGACGGAGCGTTCACGATCGAACACCGCGTCCGCACCCACGGCAAGGGCTTGGGCTACTACCTGGCCGAGCTCCGTTACTGCCTCGGGCTGGTGCGGACCGCCCGCGCGTTCGGCGCCGATCTCGCGCTGGTGGATTCGGGCGTCGTTCCCTTCTTCATGATGACCGCGTTCCGCATCGTCGGCATTCCGGTGGTGCCGATCCTGCATAATTGCCTCTGGCCGAACGGGTTCAGGCCGAAGGGCAAGCTGCAGAGCATCGTACAATGGCTGGATCGCGCTTTCTGGCGTCGGGTGCCGAAAGCAATCATCGCGGTGTCGCC
Source organism: Sphingomonas sp. (assembly GCF_035317925.1). Classification (GTDB taxonomy): domain Bacteria; phylum Pseudomonadota; class Alphaproteobacteria; order Sphingomonadales; family Sphingomonadaceae; genus Sphingomonas_I. The sequence continues at coordinate 41,192 of NZ_DATHFV010000194.1, read as the reverse complement.
CGAGGCGGAACGCCAGGTCGACGAGATTGCCGGCGCCGCGCATCCGCCGATCTGGCAGGTACGCGCGCAATTCCTGCCCGACTATTTCGCGCATATTCCGTCGCCGGATGCTGACGCGGTGCCGTTCCGGATCATGTTCATCGGCCGCGTCGTCGAACATAAGGGCGTGCTCGATATTCCGGACATGGCGCGGCGGGTCGAGGCGACGATGCCGGGGCAGGTGCGCTGGACGGTCTGCGGGCGCGGCGCCGCGCTGGAGCCGTTGCGCGACAAGATCGTCGCTCTGGGGCTGCAGGATGTCGTCACCGCGCGTGGCTGGACATCGCTGGAGGACCTCCAACAGGTCTATACGGAAAGCCATGCGTCGATCGTGCCGACGCGCAGCGGTTTTGCGGAAGGCCTCGCGATGACCGCCGCCGAGGCGATCCTCGCGGGCCGGCCGATCGTCAGCAACCCGATCGTGCCCGCGCTCGAACTGCTCGAACCGGCGGCGATGACTGCCCGGTCCAACGACGCGGATAGCCATGCCGATGCGGTCGCGGCGCTGGCCGGCGATCGGACGCTCTATCGCAAGCTGCAGGCGAATTGCGCGCCTCTCCGGGCCCAATTCTACGATCGCGATCAGGGGCTTACCGCCGTGCTGCGGCGGGCGCTTGCCGTCTAGGCGGCGGCGAAGCCCGCCTGCGTGACGATTTGTTCGAGCGGCTGATTGCGTATGCCGCTCAGCCGGCACACGAAAACATGCTCCACGATCATCGCCTGTTGCTCGATCCCATAACCGGCGAGCGGCCGCCCAGGCACGATCTCATAATCGTAGCGGCAAAAAGGATGACGGCGGAGCGGCAGGCACAATCCCCGCTGATGCTGCCAGACATGGGTGCCTTGTTTGCGTGAATGCAACGCAGCGAATTCCGCAGGTTTCAGCGGATCTGTGCGATTAGTGCTTCATGCTGCGCCCGATCGGCAGCCGTGAGCGCGAGATGACCTTCTCGCGCGAGATACGTGTTGGCTGCGATCTCAGCCTGCTGCTCCATCCCGTAAGAGGTAAACGGTTTGCCCAGCCGCAGCGTGTAGGAATAACGTGCGAAGGGAAGGCGTCGCAGCGGAAGGAAAATGCCCCGTTGGGTTTGCCAGACGTGACAAAGCTCATGGATCAAAAGACCACGCAGGGAGACGCTGGCTTCGCTGAAATCCTCGCGCCAGAGCGGACCATCGGGATGAAAATGTAGGTGACCCATCGGAGCCATGGCGACATTGCGGGACTGGAATGGCCACCACTTGTGACGACGTATCTCTACGGCGCTTAGATCAATGGCGTTCCGATAGATCGAGACCGCTAGGGCAATTTCACCGGGGGTCAGGTTCCGTTTCTGGCTCAAGCCTGCGTCCTACGCCTGAATGGCTGGTGTTGGTGGTTTGCGGACAGGCAGCTTGTAAGTTAGATGAGCGAATGTCTTCCGGCATCCTTCGCCTCGATGTGGCAATGCGGGTCTTTCTTGCTTGGGCGGTGGCGCTGGCTCTGCCTGGCCTCATATTCGGGCCACTTCTTGTCCTCCTTGCGGGGTTTTCGGCGCCTTTAATAGTCGTGGCCGCCTTATGCGCCTTGTGGTTTGGCGCATACATTGTTCGCAGACCCATCCTGTGGGCCTTGGGAGCGGCAACGGTCTCGCTGCTGTTTGGCTGCTTTTTGTTCGGGCGAGCGGGTGCTTTGTCGTTAGTGATCAGCCTGCCTGCTTCCTTCTATTTTTGGGCTTCGCTTCGCCTGGCCCCCTTGGCCACCGGACAGGGCTAACGTCCGCAATTGGGTCGCTAAAAGAACGGCCGCTTTATGGGCTATGGCCAGCGGCGGGGTGTCACCGACTAACGAAAGCGGTGTCGCGGAGTGATGCCACCGCAGTTTCGTCAATTCGTGGATGAAGAGCGCGCGTAACGGTTCGGAAGCTATCGCGAAATTGTCTCGCCAGAGGTTGCCCTGAGGGTGGAACCAGATGCCGCCGTCCGGGGCCATGGCCACGTTGCGTGGCTGGAATGGAAACCATTTGGCCCGATGCAGCCGCACCGCGTCGAGGTCGATCGCTGTGCCGAACAGGCTGGCCGCCAACGCCCGTTCGCCGGAGGTGAGCGGCCGGCCCGGATCGCGGCGGACCCAGCTCAATAGGGCGCGTCCCCGCCCGCGCTGACGCTCTTGGCTTCGGCTTCGGTGGTGGTGCCGTCGGCGAAACCGAAACGCAGCGGCACGGCGGTGCCCGGCCTCACCACCGGATCGAGCCCGATCAGCATGGCGTGGTTGCCGCCCGGCTTGAACGTGATTGTGCCGCGCGCGGGCACGTCGACATGATCGAGCGGCGCCATCGTTGTCATGCCCTGCATACCGGCCATGCTCTGATGCATCTCGGTCTTCGTCGCGAGCGCGCTTTCCATCCGCACGAGCTTTTCGGCGCTACGGCCGCCATGGATCGTGAAATAGGCCGCTGCGGGCTGACCGGCCACCGCGGGCAGGCGCACCCATGCCTCGGTCACCTTGGGTTCGGAACTGCGCGTATGGCAGGCCGAAAGCAGCAGGATCGGGGCGAGGAAAAGGATGTTGCGCGTCATGCCGTCCCTCTAGGCGCTAAATCTTGTTGCGAAAACCGTGCGCGTGCCATGTCTTGCGATGGCTTTTCGCCTCCCTATATCCGCTGAAGCAAAGCGTCGTTCGGGGATAGCGTCTGCCTGTTGAGGGGGCGTGCCGGGCGGCAGGACAGGGTACTGACAAGAGGATTACAATGGCCAAAGTTATCGGGATCGACCTGGGTACGACGAACAGCTGCGTCGCCGTCATGGAAGGCGGCAAGCCCAAGGTGATCGAAAATGCCGAAGGCGCGCGTACCACGCCTTCGATCGTCGCCTTCGCCAAGGATGGGGAGCGACTGATCGGTCAGCCGGCCAAGCGCCAGGCGGTGACCAACCCCGACAACACCATCTATGCGGTGAAGCGCCTGATCGGCCGTCGCTTCGACGATCCGATCACCAAGAAGGACACCGAGCTGGTCCCCTATCACATCGTGAAGGGTGCGAACGGCGACGCGTGGGTCCAGGCGGGCGGCGAGGATTATTCGCCCAGCCAGATTTCGGCCTTCATCCTGCAGAAGATGAAGGAAACCGCCGAGTCCTATCTCGGCGAAACGGTAACCCAGGCGGTCATCACGGTTCCGGCTTACTTCAACGACGCGCAGCGCCAGGCGACCAAGGACGCCGGCAAGATCGCGGGTCTTGAGGTGCTGCGCATCATCAACGAGCCGACCGCGGCCGCACTCGCCTACGGGCTCGAGAAAGACACCAACAAGACGATCGCGGTCTATGACTTGGGCGGCGGCACGTTCGACGTGTCGATCCTCGAGATCGGCGACGGCGTGTTCGAGGTGAAGTCGACCAACGGCGACACCTTCCTTGGCGGTGAGGATTTCGACGCCAAGGTCGTCCAGTATCTCGCTGACGACTTCAAGAAGGCGGAAGGCATCGATCTGACCAAGGATCGGCTCGCCCTCCAGCGCCTCAAGGAAGCCGCCGAAAAGGCCAAGATCGAGCTGTCGTCGACCCAGACGACCGAGGTCAATCTGCCCTTCATTACCGCCGACGCCACCGGTCCGAAGCATCTGGTCAAGACGATCACGCGCACCGATCTGGAGCGTCTGGTCGAGGATCTGATCAAGCGCACGATCGAGCCCATGAAGAAGGCGCTCGCCGATGCCGGCGTGAAGGCCGACGCGATCGACGAGGTCGTCCTTGTCGGCGGCATGACCCGCATGCCCAAGGTGCGCGATGCGGTGAAGGCCTTCTTCGGCAAGGAGCCGCACACCGGCGTCAATCCGGACGAAGTCGTCGCCATCGGTGCGGCGGTCCAGGCCGGCGTGCTCCAGGGTGATGTCAAGGACGTGCTGCTGCTTGACGTGACCCCGCTGTCGCTCGGCATCGAGACTTTGGGCGGCATCATGACCAAGATGATCGACCGCAACACGACCATCCCGACCAAGAAGTCGCAGACCTATTCGACGGCCGACGACAATCAGAACGCCGTCACGATCCGCGTCTTCCAGGGCGAGCGTGAAATGGCGGGCGACAACAAGATGCTCGGCCAGTTCGATCTGGTCGGTATCCCGCCCGCGCCGCGCGGCGTGCCGCAGATCGAAGTCACGTTCGACATCGACGCCAACGGCATCGTCAACGTCAGTGCCAAGGACAAGGGCACCGGCAAGGAACAGCAGATCAAGATCCAGGCCTCGGGCGGTCTCTCGGACAATGACATCGATCAGATGGTCAAGGATGCCGAGCAGTTCGCTGAGGAGGACAAGAAGCGTCGTGCCGCAGCGGAAGCCAAGAACAACGCCGAAAGCCTGATCCATTCGACCGAAGGCCAGCTTGCCGAGCATGGCGCGAAGATCGATGCCGAGCTCAAGGCCGAGATCGAAGCGGCTGTCGCTGCCACCAAGACCGCGGTCGAAGGCGGCAATGCCGACGAAATGGCCGAAAAGACCCAGGCGCTCGCGCAGTCCGCGATGAAGATGGGACAGAAGATCTACGAGGCCGAGCAGGCCGCGGGTAGCGCGGCGGGTTCGGGCGAGGCCGAAGCCAAGTCCGACGAGGACGTGGTCGACGCCGAATTCTCGGAAGTCGACGACACGAAGTAAGCGATAGGGATCAGCCCCTCCTCCATCGGGAGGAGGGGCTTTCGCATCTGGGAAGTCGATGGCCGAAGTAGATTTTTACGAGCTGCTCGAAATCGAGCGCACCGCGGACGATAAGACGATCAAGACGTCCTATCGCCGCCTCGCAATGGAATGCCATCCGGATCGCAATCCGGGCTGCGAGAAGTCCGAAGCCAAGTTCAAGGCCATCAGCCAGGCCTATGACGTGCTCAAGGACCCGCAGAAGCGCGCGGCCTATGACCGCTTCGGCCATGCCGCCTTCCAGAATGGGGCGGGCGGCGGTGGCGGCCAGCAGGGCTTCGAGGGCTTTGCCGACATTTTCGAGAATATCTTCGGCGAGTTCATGGGACAGGGCCGGTCCGGCGGCGGGCGCTCGTCCGTCCAGCGCGGCGCCGACCTGCGCTACGATCTCGAGATTAGCCTGGAAGAGGCCTATCACGGCACGAGCGACGAAATCCGCGTCGATGTCGCCGCGCGCTGCGACACGTGCGAGGGCACCGGCGCCAAGCCCGGCACCGGCGCAAAGGGCTGCGCGACGTGCAACGGCCACGGCAAGGTGCGCGCGCAGCAGGGCTTCTTCGTGGTCGAGCGGGTCTGCCCGTCCTGCCATGGCCGTGGCGAAGTGATCAGCGAGCCGTGCCGCGATTGCCGCGGCGAAGGCCGAGTCGAGAAATCGAAGACGCTGGAGGTGAAGATTCCGCCCGGCGTCGACGAAGGCACGCGCATCCGCATGTCGGGCGAGGGCGAGGCCGGTGCGCGCGGCGGCCCGTCGGGCGATCTCTATATCTTCCTGCACATCACGCGGCACGGCCTGTTCCAGCGCGAGGGCACGACTTTGTTCGCGCGCGCGCCGATCAGCTTCAGCACCGCCTCGCTCGGCGGTTCGATCACAGTGCCGGGTCTCGACGGCCAGGCGCATGAATTGCGCATTCCGGCGGGCATCCAGTCGGGCAAGCAGTTGCGCCAGCGCGGTGCGGGCATGCCGGTGCTGAACGGGCGCGGGCATGGCGACATGGTCGTCCAGATCGAAGTCGAGACCCCGACCAAGCTGACCCAGCGCCAGAAAGAACTGCTGGAGGAGTTTCGCGCGACCGAGACGGGCGAGGAATGCCCCGAAACGAGCGGCTTCTTCGCGCGCCTCAAGGGTATGCTCGGCGCGGATTAGGCGTCGGCGGGCATGCCCAGTTTATAAGACTGATAGGCCTGCTTGAATTCGGGCAAGGCATCGCACGCCTTCGAATGTTTCCTGAGCGCCTTGTAGCCGTCCAGGTCGAACGCGCCGGGCAGCGCCTCGCGCAGGAAACAGAACATGGTGCCGATCATGATGTCGGCATGGCTCAGCCTTTCGCCGAACAGCCACGGCGTCTTGCGTAGGACCCGTTCGCGATCGAGCATCGCCAGCGTGTCGGCAACCTGCCTGTGCAGCCGTTCGTGCCAGACCGGCAGAGCCTGGGTGTGGAAGGCGCCTTCGTACAGCAATGCAACGCCCTTGTCGGCGACGCCGGCGGCGAAGCCGGCGAGACGCAGCACGTCGCCTTGCTGGGGCCAATTGCGGCTGAGAAATGCGCCGAAGCCGGCGAGATGGTCGAGCAACTGGATGATCGTGCCGCTGTCGGTGATCGCCTCGCCATCGCTGGTGATCAGGGTCGGCACGCGCATCAGCGGATTGATCTCTGCGATCTTGTCGGCATCGCCGATCGCCGACCAGGGGCGATGCTCGTAGTTCAGCTTGTACAGCCGCAGCGTGACCGCCACCCGCCGTACGAAGGGCGAATCATATTGCCCGATCAGGATCATGCCTGCCCCCGTTTCCCCTCGCCGGGGATTGTAAACCATATCGCGACCCCGCGACCAGACCGCATCTGTGGCGTGCGCGCGAGATGCCACCTATGTGGCGCTAATGCCCCGACCCCCCGTACCCGGCCTGCCGAGTCGCCAACAGATCCTGGATTTCATCGCGTCCAGCGCCACGCCCGCCGGCAAACGCGAAATCGCGCGCGCTTTCGGCCTGCAGGGCAATGAGAAGATCCAGCTCAAGGCCTTGCTCAAGGACATGGCCGACGAGGGGCTGATCGACAGCGCCCCCGGCCGCTCCTTTCACAAGATGGGCGGCGTCCCCAAGGTGACCGTGCTGCGCATCGTCGACGTCGGCGATGACGGCCAGGCGGTGGCGGTGCCCGAAATCTGGCATGCCGAAACACCCCCGCCCAAACTGCGCGTGATCGAACATGGCAAGCGCGGCCGCGCATTAGGCGTGGGCGACCGAATCCTCGCGCGCACCGAAGAGGCCGGAAAGGGCTGGGTCGCGCATCCGATGAAGCGGCTCGAGCGCGGCGAGGAGCAGGTGCTGGGCGTGCTCCACAAGGAAGGCGACAAGCTCTGGCTGAAGCCGGTCGACAAGCGCGAGCGCCACGAATTGATGGTGTCGGACGCGGGCGACGCTCAGGTCGGCGATCTCGTGCTGGCGGAGAAAGCGGGCCGGCCGCCGCGCATCACCGCGCGCGTGACCCAACGGCTGGGTGAGCCGTTCGCGCCGCGCAGCTTCAGCCTGATCGCGATCCACAAGCACGGCATTCCCGATGTCTTTTCGGAAGATACGATCGCCGAAGCGCTCAAGGTCGCGAAATTGCCCTTGGGCGGCGAGCGGGAGGATCTGCGGCATTTGCCGATCGTCGCGATCGACCCGGCCGATGCGCGCGATCATGACGATGCGGTGTGGGCGACGGCGGATGACGATCCCGCCAATCCGGGCGGGTTCCTCGCGATCGTCGCGATCGCGGACGTCAGTTTCTACGTCCGCCCCGGCTCCGATCTCGACCGCGAAGCGCGGCGGCGCGGCAACAGCGTCTATTTCCCTGACCGGGTGGTCCCGATGCTGCCCGAGGAATTGTCGGCCGATATCTGTTCGCTGAAGGAAGGCGCGGATCGCGCGGCCCTGGTCTGCCACCTCGTCATCGCCGCGGACGGTACGCTCAAGAGCTGGAAGTTCACCCGCGCGGTCATCCGGGTCGCGGCGAACATCGCCTATGAGGATGCCCAGGCGGCGATCGATGCTGGCGAGGGGTCGTTGCTCGAGGACGCGCTCAAGCCGCTGTGGGCGTGCTGGGCGGCGCTCGCCAAGGCGCGCGACAAGCGTGCGCCGCTGGAGCTCGATTTGCCCGAGCGGCGCGTCATTCTCGACGAGAAGGGGCGGATCATGTCGGTCGCGCCGCGCGAGCGGCTCGATGCGCACCGGCTGATCGAGGATTATATGATCGCGGCCAACGTCGCCGCCGCCAAGGCGCTCGAGGCGAAGAAGGCGCCGGTCATGTACCGCATCCACGAGCCGCCGAGCCGCGAGAAACTGGTCGCGCTCAAGGATTATCTCGACACGTTCGGGATCAGCTTCGCGCTCGGCCAGGTGATCAAGCCGGGCACGTTCAATCATCTGCTGGAGAAGGTCGGCGAGCGCGACGAGCGCCCGCAGATCATGGAGCAGGTGCTGCGCACGCAGACCCAGGCTTATTACGGCCCGGGCAATGCCGGCCATTTCGGCCTCGCGCTCGGCAGCTACGCCCATTTCACCAGCCCGATCCGCCGTTATGCCGATCTGCTCGTCCACCGTTCGCTGGTCGGTGCCTATAATCTCGCGCCCGCCGCGAGCCAGACGCGGCTGCCGGCGGAGGACGAGACCGCCTTCGTACGGATCGGCGAAGCGATCAGCGGGGCGGAGCGTCGTGCGATGGAGGCGGAGCGCGAGACGCTCGACCGCTATGTCGCGGCCTATCTGTCGACCAAGATCGGCGAACTGGTCGATACGCGCATCACCGGCGTGCAGCCGTTCGGTTTCTTCGCGACGGTGGAAGGGCTGGGCGGCGATGGGCTGGTGCCGGTTTCGACGCTCGGCCGCGAATATTTTCGCTATGATGAGGCATCGCATGCTCTGGTCGGTGACGAGACGGGCACGCGTTATACGTCGGGCTTGAAGCTCAAGCTGCGGCTGGCCGAAGCGAACCCGATTTCGGGCGCGCTTCGGTTCGAGATCGAAGGGTTCGAAGGCTCTGGTCCGCCGCAACACAGGCGCGGCGACCGCATCGCCCCTCGACGCGGGTGGCCCGCCAACATACGACACAATGGTCGACGCAGATAAGGGAGAGACGAGGATGCGGGCGTTCTGGAAGGGAGCATGCGCGCTGGCTTTGGCCGCGATGGGCGTCGGCATGGCGCATGCCGCCAAGCCCGCGCCTTCAGCCTGGGATCAGGATCGCGTGCTCGGCCGCGGCGTCAACATCATCGGCTATGACCCGCTGTGGAAGGATTTCCGCCAGGGCCATTTCAAGACCTATCATTTCTTCAAGATCCGTCAGGCCGGCTTCACCACCGTGCGTATCGTGCTCCAGTCGTTCGAGCATATGGATAAGCATAACCAGCTGCCGCAGAAATGGATCGATACGCTCGACTGGGCGGTCAACGGCGCGACCCATGCCGGGCTCAACGTCATCGTCGATGAGCATGATTATAATCTGTGCAGCGAGAATCCCGACGCCTGCCACGACAAGTTGATCGCCTTCTGGCGACAGGTCGGCCACCATCTGCGCAAGCGCAACAGCAACGTGATGTTCGAGCTGCTCAACGAGCCGCACGGGCCCCTCGACGCGGCCAAATGGAATGCCACGCTGCGCGAGCTGATTCCGATCGTGCGGCGGGACAATCCGACGCGGACCCTGGTGATCGGCCCGACCCAGTGGAACAGCCTCCACCAGATCGACACGCTCGAACTGCCGGAGAATGACCGGCACATCATCGTCACCTTCCATTATTATGACCCGATGCGCTTCACCCACCAGGGCGCGAGCTGGGTGCCGGCATTCGCCAACGTCTCGGGCGTGACCTGCTGCACGGCGGAGGAACGCGCCAAGATCGACAGCGATTTCGACCAGGTTTCCGCCTGGTCGAAGGCGCATGATCGGCCGATCCTGCTCGGCGAATTCGGGGCGCGCGAGGGCGGCGACATGGCGTCGCGCGTCGCCTGGACGAGCGCGGTCGCGCGCTCGGCGGAGCGACACGAATTCGCCTGGACCTATTGGCAGTTCGATGGCGACTTCATCGTGTGGGATATGAAGAAGGACGATTGGGTCCGCCCGATCCTGGGCGCGCTCATTCCCGGCAAAGGCTGATTATTTCAGCCCCGCCAGTATCGATTTCGCGGTAAGCGCCGCTTCAGTCGAGCAGCCCGCGACCGCGGGCGCCAGCGCCGGATTGGCGCGCGCCGCCGCGAGTTCCTGGCGGGCGGCGGCGAGATCGGTCTGGTAGGCGACTGTCGCGCGCACCGTCTGCATCGTCACCGTCGCGCCCAGCCGCCCGGCCTCGACCGCGCTCATATTGTGCGCGCCGCACACGATCCGGCTCTCGCCGTAGGCGCGTGCGCGGGTCAGGATCGGCGTTGCGCGATCCGGCTCGGCGTCGGTCAGCACCAGTCCGAAGGTCCAGCCGCGCGTCGTGTGGCCCGAGGGATAATCGTAGCTCTTGGCGAGCTCTTCCTTCGATTCGCACACTGGCCCCTTGTCGATCAGGAACGGCCGCAGCCGCTGCCAATGATCCTTGGCGGCGTTGTTGGCATGCGCCGTATCGGCATTGGCGTTGGCGAGCAGGCGATAGGTGGCGGGCGCGGTTTCGGGCGACAAGGTAACCCCTGCCGCGCAGCTGAAATCCTTCATTACGTCGATGACGGAGGAGGGGACGTCGCTGGTCGCAAGCTGCCCGCGCGGCGTGTTCAGCATCGCGCGGGTTTGCTTGAATATCTTGCGGTCGGCTTCGTAGCGTATCTCGCCCTTGAGCGGTGCGGGCGGAAGGATCGTGGTCAGATCGACGGTCTGGCTGAGATAGCCGCGATAGTCGGTCGCGGCGATCGCGGCCGCGGCCACACCGATCAGTGCGACTACGCGCAGGCCGCGAAGCGTCATCCGATCATCCTTCACAGGCGCGGCAACGTGACGCCGGTCTGCGCCATATATTTGCCGGCGCGGTCGGCATAGCTGACCTCGCACGGTTCATTGCCCTTCAGGAACAGGAACTGGCACGCGCCCTCATTGGCGTAGATCTTGGCGGGCAAGGGCGTCGTGTTGGAGAATTCAAGCGTAACATGCCCTTCCCAGCCGGGCTCGAGCGGGGTCACGTTCACGATGATGCCGCAGCGCGCATAGGTCGACTTGCCGAGGCAGATGACGAGCACGTCGCGCGGCACGCGGAAATATTCGACCGTGCGGGCGAGCGCGAAGCTGTTGGGCGGGATGATGCAGCAATCGGTCTTGCGATCGACGAAGCTGTTGTGCGCGAAATCCTTGGGATCGACGATCACGCTGTCGATGTTGGTGAAGATCTTGAATTCGTCGGAAACGCGCGCGTCATAGCCGTAGGAGGACAGGCCATAGCTGATGCAGCCGTCGCGGCGTTGTGCCTCGACGAACGGCTCGATCATGGCATGCTGCTGTGCCTGTTCGCGGATCCAACGATCGGATTGGATGGACAAATTGCAGGCTCCCCGAGGTGTGCGTGTGCGCGCTGGATTAGCGCCACTTTACCCGGTTTGGCCAGCCGCGCGGATCAGTGTGTGATCGGGGTCCCGGCAGTGCCAGCCAGAAGAGGCCGCGACGCGCGCACCAGATCGCGCAAGGCGGCCGGCACGAGCGCCAGGCCGACCGGCAGCAAAGGCGCGAACAGGAAACCCCAATAGCTGTTGTCGGGTCTGCCGAAGACCAGGAAGGCGGCCATCCACACGCCCAGCATCGCGGCCGTGCGCAGCGCATAAGCCCCGGGCCAGGCGCACCAGCCGAGTAGCGCCAGCGGCGTCGCCACCGCTGCGACCCATACGGGCAGTCCCATCAGCAGCGACGATTGCCGCGCCAGCGCGAGATCGAAGCGCCAGCCGCCCAGGCCAAGCCAGCCGGGCGATGTCACGTCGCTGGGAAGCGCCACCGCGCCGACCGAAATCATATGCAGCGTGAGCGAGGCGGTCGCGATCGCGGCGGCGCCAATCCAGGCCCGGGCCTCGCCCCGGTTGCCGCTCGCCCGGGCGGTACCCGCCATGACCAGCAGGAACGGGAATGCGAGTTCGCGCAAAAGGGCCGCCGTCAGGCCCAGCGCAACGCTGAACAGCCAATGGCGCTCGGTGCGGCAGGCGAGCGCGAGCGTGATCAGCAAGCCGGCCCAGATTTCGTGCCATACCCACATGCCAGACTGCACGAACGCACCGGCCGAGGTGGCGCTGAGCAGGATCGCGATCTCGCGGAACGGGGTTTTGAGCCGGGGCACAAGCCGGATCACGGTGGCCGCCGTTGCCGCCACCGCAAGCAGGCGGAGCAGCCATTCGGCGCCGACCGGACCGACCGTCGCTGCGATTTCCGCCAGCAAAGGCTGGCGTACGGCGGTGAAAGGCTTGAGCGGATAGCCGCTGGCGCGATGCTCCGCGGCGGCGGCGGGGTAATAAGCCTCGCCGCCGGCCACGCGCGCGGCAATCTGACGGTAGAGCGCGGCGTCGCCGCCGCCCGCGGCCCCGCCCGGCGTACCCGACGGGCGCATCGCCAATCCGGCGCCGATCACCAGAATCAGCGCCAGCAACAGGCCGAGCGCCGTACCGGGCGACAGATGCACCAGACGTGTGTGCGTGAAGGGCGATCGATGGGCGGGCATCGCCCCGGATCATGCCCCGGGAGCGGTTAAGAAGGGGTGTCGTGGGCCAGATCGGCGGGGCCGAATGCGTAGGGCAGCAATTCGGAAAGCGCATGGCGGCGTATCAGCGTGCCGTCGGCCGAACCGCAATAGACGATGATATCGCGGCCGCCGAGGTCGGCCGCCTCGTTCAAGATCTGGCGGCAGCGTCCGCAGGGGTAGATCGGCATGTCGCCCTCGACGCCCTTCGGCGTGATCGCGCCGCCGACGATCCCGATCGCAACCACATCCTTCAGCCGTCCCGCGACGTTGGCCGCCGCCAGCGCGACGGTTTCGGCGCAGAGCGACAGGCCGTAGCTCGCATTCTCGAAATTGGTGCCGGGGACGATCGTGCCGTCCTCCAGCAGCAACGCCGCGCCGACCGCGAATTTCGAATAAGGCGCGTAGGCGTTCTTGAGCGCATCCAGCGCATGGTCGATCAGCACGCGGCCGGCGACATCCTCGATCGGCACCTCAGCCACGGATGTGGAGCGCTGCGATCAGGGTGAAGAGCCGCCGCGCGGTCTCGAAATCGATCGTCACCTTATTCTCCAGACAGTCCATCAGCAGCTCGGCGCCGCCATTGTGGATTCCGCGCCGCGCCATGTCGATCGTCTCGATCTGGGCCGGATTCTGCTGCTCGCCGAGCGCGCGGAAATAGCTCTCGCAGATCGCGAAATAATCCTTGATCGGCCGCCGGAAGCGCGTGAGCCCGAGCTTGATCGTCTCGAGCGGCATCTTGCCGGTATCCGCGATGTCGATCGCCAGCCGGCCTTCCTCGACTCGCAATGTCACGCGGTAGGGGCCGGCATGACCCTTCTCCATCGGCCGGCGCGGCTCGAATCGGTTGCCCGCCAGCAGATCGTGAATCGCCACCTGCCGCTCGCGATCGGCTTCGATCGCGCGGGTCGGAAAGGTGTCGTCATCCAGTTCGATCGCAATGATGCGCGGGTCGGCCATCGATCCCGGTCTATCGCCGCGAGCAGGGCTTGGCAAAAAACATGCCCGCTAAATTTTTTATCCACAGGGCTTCCGACTTGGCCAAGCCGAGGTGCGGGGGCATGGGTTCTCAAATGGCAGAACCGATCCGACTCGTACCGATGCCGCCAGAGGGCGGCCCTCCCGCGCTTCCGCACAATGTGGAAGCCGAGGCGGCTTTGCTCGGCGCGCTGATGATCGACAATAGGCTGGTTGAGGATGTGCAGCTCAAGCTGCGCCCCGACCATTTCTATGAGCAGGTTCACGGCCGCATCTACGAAGCCATTCTTCGTATGACCGACAAGAACATGGTCGCAAATCCGGTCACGTTGCGGCCGATGTTCGAGGCCGACACCGAAATCAAGGAATTGGGTGGGCCCGCCTATCTCGCGCAGCTTACCGGCTCGGGCGCTGCCCTGATCGGCGCGCGGGATTTCGCAACCCAGGTCTATGATCTCGCGCTTCTGCGTGCGCTGATCGGCGTTGGACGCGAGATGGTCGAAAAGGCGGTCGATACGTCTGAATCGGTCGATCCCAAGAGTCAGATCGAAGAGGCGGAGGTCGCGCTTTATCGCGTGGCAGAGGAGGGGGGCGAACAGGGTTCGGTCAAGACCTTTGCCCAAGCGACCAAGCTCGCGGTGGAGCAGGCGGAGCGCGCGCTCAATTCGGGCGGCCACGTTTCGGGCGTCACGACCGGTCTCGACAGTGTCAATTCCAAGATGGGCGGTTTGCATCCCTCCGATCTGATCATCCTCGCCGGGCGTCCCGGCATGGGCAAGACCTCGCTCGCCACCAATATCGCGTTCAACGCGGCGCGCCGCCTGACCCGCGACCGAGAAGACGGCGTTCCGGACGACAAATCGGTCGGTGCTGGGGTCGCCTTCTTCAGTCTGGAAATGTCGGCCGATCAGCTGGCGACGCGCATTCTGGCGGAGAATTCGGGGATCAGCGCCGAAAATCTGCGCATGGGCAAGATCAGCCAGCAGGATTTCCGCAATCTCGCGCGCGCTGCCGCCGAACTCGAAGGCCTGCCGCTCTATATCGACGACACGCCGGGCCTGACGATCGCGGCGCTGCGCACCCGCGCGCGCCGGCTCAAACGTCAGCGCGGCATCGGTATGATTGTGGTCGATTATCTTCAGTTGCTCCAAGGCTCTGGCCGGAATGCCGGCGAAAATCGGGTGCAGGAGATTTCGGAAATCAGCCGTGGCCTCAAGCAACTCGCCAAGGAATTGTCGGTCCCGGTGATGGCCTTGTCCCAGCTCAGCCGCGCGGTCGAAAGCCGCGAGGATAAGCGGCCGCAGCTTTCGGATCTGCGCGAATCCGGCTCGATCGAGCAGGACGCCGACATCGTGCTGTTCGTGTTTCGCGAAGAATATTACGTGAATGCGCGCGAACCCAAGCGGCCGGATTCCACCAGCGGCACGGAGGTCCATGCCGCGCACGAAAACTGGATGAAGGAGGCGCAGGACGTGTTCGGCCTGTGCGAGCTGATCGTCGCCAAGCAGCGCCATGGCGCCACCGGCAAGGTGAAGCTCAAGTTCGAGGCCCGGATCACCAAATTCAGCGATCTCGCGGACGAATATGCCGGCTAAGCTGCCGTTCAAGCCTTAGCCTCTTTTCTTATCCGGCCGTTGGGCGCACCAAGCGCCCCTCATAATCCGGAGCATCCATGCGCCTCGTCTCGCTCGCCGCGCTTGCCAGCGCGCTCGTTTTTGCAACGCCGATCCATGCCGCGCCTGCCGCGATCGCGCCGCTCAGTTTCGTCGAACGGACCTTGCCCAATGGCCTCCGCGTCTTCGCCATGCCCGACAAGGGCACGACCAGCGTCTCGGTTCAGGTCTGGTACGATGTCGGCGGCCGCGACGATCCCAAGGGGAGATCGGGTTTCGCGCACATGTTCGAACATCTCATGTTCAAGTCGACGCGCAACATGGCGTCGGAGGAGATGGACCGGCTGACCGAGGATGTCGGCGGCAACAACAATGCGTCGACCGACGACGATTTCACCGAATATCACGAGGTCGCGCCCGCCAACCATCTCGAGCGGCTGCTATGGGCGGAATCCGAGCGGATGGGCGCGCTGGTGGTGGACGAGCCGACCTTCGTGTCCGAGCGTCAGGTGGTGGAGGAGGAGCTGCGCGGCGATGCGGCGCGGCCTTATGACAATCTGTTCCGGCTCGACGTGCCGGCGGCGAGCTACACGACCAGCTCTTATGCGCGCTCGCCGATCGGCAGTATCGCCGATCTCGACGCCGCCACCCTGGACGATGTGCGTGCCTTCCACGCTCAATATTACCGGCCGGACAATGCCGTGCTGGTTGTGTCGGGCAATTTCGATCCGGCCCAGCTCGACCGCTGGGTCGATCGCTATTTCGGCCCGATCGCGCGGCCGGCCTGGCCGATCCCGCGCACTTTCGTGGCGGAGCCGCCGCGCACGGCGGGCCGACGTTACATCCTGCATGCGCCCAACACGCCTTTGCCGGCGGTGGTGCTGACCTGGCAGTTGCCGCCCATCACCGACCCCGATCACGCGGTGATCAATGTGATCGACGGGATTTTGTCGGGCGGGGAGAGTTCGCGGCTTTATCAGTCGCTGGTCTATCATGACCAGGTCGCGGCGGAGACGGGCGTGCAGGCCGACATGCGCAAGGGCGCGGGCATGTTTTCGGTCTATGGCGTCGTCGCCGGCGGCAAGGATCCGCAGACGGTTGAGGCGGGGCTGCGACGGCAAGTCGGCCTGATGCGCGATCAGGGCGTCACCGCCGAAGAACTGACCCGCGCCAGAAACCAGGTCCTGACCTCCGCGCTCAAGGAGCGCGAGACGGCCGAGGGGCGCGCCAGTACGCTCGCGGCCAACGTGATTCTCGAACAGGATCCGCACGCGGCCGACAAGCGCCTCGCCGCGATCCAGGCAGTCACCGCCGCCGACGTCCAACGCGTCGCGCGGCGTTTGCTCGCGGACGATCGCGCGGTGACGATTACCTATCTCCCCGCTCAGGATGGCGCAGCGATGGAATCGGTGCCGATAGCGGCGACGGTCGCCACGACCGCCCTGGCTGTTCCGCCCAACGTTCCGGTGGTGGTCGCCGCGGCGCCGGCCGAGCGCGTCCAGCCGCCCGCGCCGGGCGCGCCGGTTACGCCGGTGCTGCCGGTGCCGGTCGAGCGCCATCTCGCCAACGGCATGCGCCTGGTCGTGATCGAACGTCACGCGCTGCCGATCGTGACCGCCTATATGGTTGCCGACGGCGGCTCCTCGACCGATCCGGCGGGCCGGGCCGGTCTTGCCGAGCTGACCGCCGATCTGCTCACCAAGGGTACGCCGACCCGCTCGGCCACCGATGTCGTGCGCGAGGTCGAAACGCTCGGCGGCGCGATCGGCGGCGATGCGGTGCGGGACGGCATGTTTCTCAGCCTCACGGTCAAGTCGGACCAACTCGCACCGGCGATGAATGTCTTCGCCGACGTCGCCATGCATCCGACCTTCAAGCCCGAAGAGCTGGAACGCGAGCGCGCCCAGGCGCTCGACGGTCTCAAGGTCGCCTATAGCGAACCCAATCAGCTTGCCTCGATGGTCGCGTCGCGCGCCGTCTATGGCGATGGGCCTTATGGCAAGCCCGCGGACGGCACGCCGACGTCGCTACAGGCGATCCGCCCGGCAGACGTTGCCGCCGGCTACCGCGCTTATTGGCGGCCGGATGCGACCACTTTGGTGATGGCGGGCGATATCACCGTCGATCAGGCCGAGCAGATGGCGAAGGCCTTGTTCGGCGGTTGGGCCAGGCCGGCCACGCCGCCGCGACCGTTGCCGTCGGCAGGCGTTCCAGCCCTGCCGCACATGGTCGTGGTCGACATGCCGCAGACGCCGCAGGCGTCGGTGGTGGTCGCGCGCGTTGCGATCGCCCGCAGCGATCCGCGTTATTATCCGATGCTCGTTGCCGATGCCGCATTGGGTGGCGGCTTCAGCGGGCGGCTCAATCAGGAAATTCGGGTCAAGCGCGGGCTCGCTTATGGCGCCGGCTCGTCCTTCCAGGCACGCCGTTCGCCCGGGCCGCTCGCGGCTTCGACCAGCACCAAGAACCCGACCGTCCCCGACGTGATCGATCTCATTCGCGGCGAGATGACGCGGATGGGGACCGATCTGGTGCCTGTGGCCGAACTGGATGCGCGCAAGGCGACGCTGGTGGGATCGTTTGGCCGCGAGGTCGAGACCACCGACGGACTTGCCGGCTTCCTCGCCGGGCTGGTGCTGGAAGATGTCTCGCCGGGCGAAATCGGGCGCTATTCGACCGGGGTCAACTCGGTCACGCCGGAACAGGTGCGCAGCGTTTCGAAGGAGCTGATCGATCCGGCGCCGGCAAGCGTGATCGTGGTCGGCGACGCGGCGCAGTTCCAGGCGAAATTGCAGGCCAAGGGGGCGAAGGCGCAGATCATTCCTGTCGCCAAGCTCAACCTGGACAGCGCCGGTCTGCAATAGCAGGCCCCAGCACGATCCCGACAACGCCGGTCTGCATTAGCAGTCCGGCGCGCCAGGGAGACGTTAATTCACGCGATCAGCTTGGTGGCTTCGGCGCCCATCATCAGGATCGCCATCCACAAGGCGGCGGAGGCCGAGACGATCAGCGCCAGGCTGCGGCGCGGCGACCATTTGTCGACATCGGTTGCGGTGGCAGCGACGGTGCGCTGGGCCAGATGCTGCTGAAGCGCGAGCACGGGTGAAGGCGTGGACGCGAAATCGCCCAGATCGCTGCCCAGCTGCGGCGCCGGCGCGGCCGAAGCCTGCGTCGACAGATACTCTTCACGAAGCTTAGCGACCGCCATAAATCACCTCTGCACCTAAATATGCCCCCGAACTATGCCTCCAAGAGCCTTTCCAAATCGTTACTATTCTAGGTTAGATTTCCGTTAACGCCGGGGCCGATCGCCTCCCACGCGCTGGACACGGTGGCGAGCATATCGCGCACCTGGGTTATCGCGGTCTGGCGGTCGATGCCGGGCGTCGGTCCGAGCAAGCGGCGCGCCTCGCGGTAGATGCGGCCAAGATTGTCCGCGATCTCGCCCCCCTTGGTATAATCGAGCGAGGATTCGAGCCCGTGCAGCAGCGAAATGACCCGCGCCTGCGTGGCGTTGCGGCGTGCCAGATCGCGCGCGGCCTCGGCCGCCTGCAGCACGCCCAGCCCCTTCAGAAGCTCCTCGAACATGATGAGGACAAGGCCATGCGGCGTCGCGCCCTGGACGCGGGACGCAACGTCGATGTCGCGATAGCGCGCGTCGGGCGCGGCGTAGCGGGATGGGGCTCCGAACATTAGTCTGATTTGCTCCACGCTGCGATTTGCTGGGTCATGTAGGATTGGATCGATTTGTACGACGCGACGCGCGTGTTCATCGTCGAGAACTGGTCGGTGAGCTGATCCTTGTAGGCGCTCTCCTGCGTCTGCAGCTTGGTTTGTGCGTCCGCGAGCGACTTGGTCTGGTTGGTCAGCGAGGCGCTGAGCGAATCCAGGACGCCACCGGTCGCACGCAGGCTGTCGCGGATGCCCTGAAGAATGCCTGACAGGCCAGCATCGATCGTGATCGTGGCGGTGCCGACATTGCCGAGCACCTGGATAGCGAGGCCCGGAGCCACCGACGTTATCGAGGCGACCAGGCCACTGGGATCGGTAGAGCTGGGCAGGAAGCTGGTCTGGTCCACACCAACGCCGAGTTTTCCCCCGACCGGCGGACCTAGAACGATGCTGCTGACCGTATAGGTGCCAGGCTTGGTATTGCCGATCGCGCTCGTCACCTTGATCAGCGGATTGTCGCTGCGTTGGGTCGGATTGAACATCGCCTCGACCGCATCCGGATAGGTCGCAAGCGCGGTGGCGAGCTTGGTGCTGTCGACCGTGAGCGTGCCGTCCTGCCCGGTCGAGACGCCGATCTCAGCCAGCGTCTGCGGCCCGTTGGGATAGGAGCTGAGCGCGGTCGAGGTGATCTTCGACAGCTGGGTCTGCATCTGGCGGATCGCGGCGTTGCCGTAGAGCGGGCCCTGGCCGGTGCCGCCGCTGCCGACCGCGGTCGCGGCCGAAAGTTCGGCTTTCAGCGAATTATAGGCCGAGACATAATCCCCCACCGCCTGCGTGATCGCGTCGGTCGGACGCGTCAGGCCCAGGTTGACCGTGGTGCCGACCTTGGCCGAAACCAGGTTGAGCGTCACGCCCGGGATCAGATCGCCGATCGAATTGCTGCTGTGGCTGCTGTCGACGCCGTCCATGCGGACGATCGCATCCTGCGCAGGCTGCGCCTGCGTCATCTGCTCGCCGGCGCCGGTCGAGGCGAACCGCGTCAGATCGGTGCTCGCGTCGTCATTGGCGGCTAGCGAGAAGCTGTTGGCCGCGCCGGTCTGCCCCTTGATGACAAGCCGCGCACCGCTCGAATCCGTCACGACGGTCGCGGTCACACCGCTTGGCGTTGCGCCCGTGTTGGTTGCGTTGATCGCGGCGGCGAGCCCGCTCATCGTGTTGTTGGCTGCAGTGATCGCTATGTTGAAGGTAGGCGCCGAAGTGCCCGTTCCGACTTTCAGCGTGAGGCTGCCCTCGCCGACGGGAGTCGCGGCCGTCAGAAGCGTTGTCGAAACGAGCGATTGTGCAGTCGCAAGCTGACGGACCTCGATCTGCGCCGAGAGCGCGCTGAGGTTGGTGCCGGCCTGCGTGGTCGCCGTCAGGATCGAACTGTCCGAGGTGGACGGCTGCGACTTGAGCGTCCCGCCCGCAACCAGCGACTGCAGCGCGCTGGCGAAAGCATCGATGCCGCTGGTCAGCGTGCCGAGCGTGCTGATCTTGGCGGTATTCGCGGTCTGCTGATCGGTGATCGCGCTGACCTTGGGATCGTAGCTCGCCGAGACGAGCTGCGAGACGAGCGTCGTCGTGTCGATGCCCGAACCCGCGCCGAGCGCGGTCAGGATCGCCGAACCGTTCGGCGCCGACGACGAGGTCGTCGACGTCGTCGCGGGCGTCGCGGTCGACGAGGTGGCTGAGGTTGTGGTCATTGCAGCATCGGCTCCGGTTTGGAGTAACGGCTAAAACGGAGGTGGATTAAGGCCGCCGGGTCGCGGCTCGCATGGTTAATTGGCGACATTGCCGTCCTCGTCGAAACGGACGTCGGCCGGCACCTCGACCGTCGGCTGGCCGACGCCTTCGGCCATGGCGCGGTCGAGGTTGAAGACGAAGGCAAGCACCGTCGCGACGGCGATATAGAGGTCCTCGCGGATGATCTCGCCCGGCCGCGACGTGTAATAGATGGCGCGGGTCAGCTGTGGGTAGGACAGCATCGGCACCGCATTGTCGTTGGCGAGTTCGCGGATCGCCTGCGCGGTCTCGTCGGCGCCCTTGGCGAGAACGATCGGCGCGGCGTCGAAGCCCGGGCGGTAACGCAGCGCGACCGCGAAGTGGGTCGGGTTGGTCAGGATGAGGGTCGCTTCCTTGACCGCCTTGCGCGCCGACGCATTCAGGATCGCGCGCTGCTTGCTGCGGATATGGCCCTTCATCTCGGGCGAGCCATCCGATTCCTTATGCTCGTCCTTAACTTCCTGCTTGGTCATCCGCATGCGGGCGTTGCGGCGGATGATCTGGATCGGCACGTCGATCCCCGCAATGCCACCGAGCGCCAGCGCCATCACCAGCACGATGAAGCGGAAGATCCGGCCGATATCGGTAAGCCCGCTCACGATGTCCTGGCGGCCGAGACCCATGATCTGGCCCCAGCGTCCATGCAGCGTAAAATAAGCGATGCTGCCGAGCAGGATGACCTTGGCGAAGGCCTTGCCGAATTCGACGATGCCCTGCACACCGAACAGGCGCTGGATGCCGGTCAGCGGGTTGAGCTTGGCGGGCTTGAAACCGAGCGCGCTCGGGCGGAAGCCAAGTGAGCCGGTCATCGCCGGCGTGCCGACCGCGGCGGCGGCGGTAAAGGCGAACAAGGTCACGAGCGGCATCACCACGATGGCCAGCAGGCTCAATATGGCGCGCGAGGGATTGAAATTGGCGATGTCGCCGGCGTTGAAGGTCAGGCCTTGCCCGAGCATCCTTTCGCACGCGCCGACCATCCACGGGCCCGCGAGCGCGATCCAGGCGGCGCCGGCGAGGACGGTGACGGCCGTGCTGAGCTCTTTCGACTGAAGGACGTCACCGCGCTCCGCCGCCTCACGCTCGCGCTTGGGCGTCGGCGATTCTGTCTTCTGATCGCGATCGGGCGTGTCGGCCATGATCGCTTTCTGACCGAGCGAGGTTAATAGCCGGTTAGGACAGGTTGCGATTTTGTGTGGGCACGCGGCGCGCTAGAGGATGACGATGCTCGATAACATTCGTTCGGCCCTGTTTCTGCCCGCCTCCAATCCGCGCGCGATCGAAAAGGCGCGCGGGCTGGCGTGCGACCTGGTCATTCTCGATCTGGAGGATGCCGTCGCCGATGCCGACAAGGACAGCGCGCGTACGGCGGCGGTAACCGCCGCAGACGGCACGTGGGGCGAACGGCTGCTGGCCGTCCGGCTCAACGGACGAGGACCGTGGCACGACGCCGATCTTGCGGCTTTGGCCGGACTTTCGGCGATTGACCTGATCGTCGTGCCGAAGGTCGAGACGCCCGAATATGCCGAGGCGCTGGCGGGCCGGCTCGCGCGGCCGCTACTGGCGATGATCGAAACGCCGTCCGGTATCTATGCCGCGCGCGACATTGCCGGCGTGGCGGGCGTCGTCGGCCTGCTCGCGGGCTCGAACGATCTCACCTCCGCGCTGCGCCTGCCGGGCGGGCGGGCCGGGCTGACGCTGGCGCTGCAATCGATCGTGCTGGCGGCCCGCGCGGCGGGGATCGCCGCGTTCGACGGCGTGTTCAATCGGCTCGACGACCCGCAGGCCCTCGAAGTGGATTGTATCGCCGGGCGGGCGATGGGGTTCGATGGCAAGAGTCTGATCCACCCCAATCAGATCGATGTGGCCAATGCGGTCTTCGGTCCATCGGCCGAGGAACTGGAGGAAGCGCGTGCGCTGATCGCGGCCGCGACCGGCGGTGCCGAGCGTTTCCGCGGTCGCATGATCGAGGCGATGGACGTGGATGCGGCGCGACATGCGCTGAGGCGAGCAGGGCTGGCCTAGCGCACCGGGCATCCCCCGCCTATATGGCCCCGAATCCTTCTTACATCCGCGGGGATTCATGACCATCGAACTCGGCCTTACCTTTGACGACGTACTGCTCCGGCCTGGTGCGTCCGAGGTGTTGCCGACTGCCGCCGACACCAGCACCCGCGTGACGCGCGAAATCGGCCTGATGATCCCGTTCATGTCCTCGGCGATGGACACCGTCACCGAGGCCGACATGGCGATCGTGATGGCGCAACTGGGCGGCATCGGCGTGCTCCACCGCAATCTCGACATCGATGAGCAGGCGGCTGCGGTGCGTGCGGTCAAGCGGTTCGAAAGCGGCATGGTCGTCAATCCGATTACGCTGACGCCGACCCAGACACTGGCCGAAGCGCGCGCGCTGATGGAGCGTCATCACATTTCCGGTTTTCCGGTGGTCGAGAAAAGCGGCAAGCTGGTCGGCATTCTGACGCATCGCGACATGCGCTTTGCCGAGCGGCCCGATCAGCCGGTCGCGGAACTGATGACGAGCCAGAATCTCGCCACGGTCAGCACCGGTGTAAGCTCGGCCGATGCCCAGCGCCTGCTCCACCAACGCCGGATCGAGAAATTGCTGGTGGTCGACGAAGCCTATCATTGCGTCGGCCTGATCACGGTCAAGGATATCGAGAAAGCGGTGACTTATCCCACCGCAACCAAGGACGGTACCGGCCGGTTGCGCGTGGCCGCGGCCACCACCGTCGGCGACAAGGGCTTTGCCCGCACCGAGGCGCTGATCGACGCCGAGTGCGACCTGATCGTGATCGACACCGCGCACGGCCATAACAGGGAAGTGGCGCGCGCGGTCGAGCGGGTGAAGCGCCTGTCCAATTCGATCCAGATCATCGCCGGCAACGTCGCCACCGCCGAAGGAACGCGCGCGCTGATCGACGCGGGCGCGGACGGGATCAAGGTTGGGATCGGCCCGGGATCGATCTGCACCACCCGCGTCGTCGCGGGCGTCGGCGTGCCCCAGCTCACCGCGGTGATGGAAGCTGCCGAAGAAGCCTGGAAATCGAACGTGCCGGTGATCGCTGATGGTGGGCTGCGCACCTCGGGCGATGTCGCCAAGGCTCTGGCGGCGGGCGCATCGAGCGTGATGGTCGGATCCTTGCTCGCGGGAACCGACGAAGCGCCGGGCGAAACCTTTCTGTATCAAGGGCGTGCGTTCAAATCCTATCGCGGGATGGGATCGGTCGGCGCGATGGCGCGCGGCTCGGCCGACCGCTATTTCCAGCAGGAAGTGCGCGATCAATTGAAGCTGGTGCCCGAAGGAATCGAAGGCCAGGTGCCCTATAAGGGTCCGGCCAAGGACGTGATCCATCAGCTCGTCGGCGGCGTGAAGGCGGCGATGGGCTATACCGGCGCCGCGACGTTGGAGGAGCTGCGCCAGCGCGCGCGCTTCATCCGCATCACCAATGCGGGCCTGCGTGAAAGCCACGTCCATGACGTGACGATCACGCGCGAGGCCCCCAATTACCCCTCGTTGGGGTGATTTTCGCCGCGGGCATGGCTGAATGACTCCGGCCGCTCGCCTCCAGGCCGCGATCGAGATCGTCGATGAGGTAGTCGCCGCCGCGCGTGGTGGCGGGGCCGCCGCCGATACGCTGATCGCGCGCTATTTCAAGACGCGCCGCTATGCCGGTTCGAAGGATCGCCGCGCGGTCCGCGAGCTGGCTTACGCCGCGATCCGCCGCGCGGGCGAGCTGCCGGCGAGCGGACGCGCGGCTTTGATCGGGCTGACGCAGGATCGGCCCGAATTGATCGACCTGTTCGATGGTTCGCATAATTGCCCGGTGCCGATTGGCGATGAACCCGCGGCGCCCGCCGGGATTGCGCCCGCCTGGCTTGAGAAGAAGCTCGCGGCCACGCTCGGACCGGGGGAACTGCCGGCATTGCTCGATCGCGCGCCGCTCGATTTGCGGGTCAACCGTCTCAAGGCGACGCGGGACGAGATAATGCGTGAATTGCCGGACGCAGTGCCGGGCGCGCTTTCACCCGATGCGCTGCGCCTGCCCGAAGGCTCCAGGGTCGAGGATCTGCCTGCTTTCAATCAGGGGCGGGTCGAGGTGCAGGACGAGGGCAGCCAGCTGATCGTCGCTGCCTGCGCCGCCGCGTCCGGCATGATCGTGGTGGATCTGTGCGCGGGAGCGGGCGGCAAGACGCTCGCGCTCGCGGCGGCGATGGCGGGGCAGGGGCGGCTGATCGCCTGCGATGTCGATCGTTCGCGCCTGTCGCGGCTCGCGCCGCGCGCCCAGCGCGCCGGCGCGACGTTCATCGAGGCGCGACTGCTCGACGGCAATCGCGAGGCGCAGGCGCTCGCCGATCTCGCGGGCCAGGCGGACGTGGTGCTGATCGACGCGCCTTGTTCGGGCACGGGCACGTGGCGCCGCAATCCCGAGGCGCGCTGGCGCCTGACCCCCGACCGGCTCGACCGGTTGCGCGCGATGCAGGCGACCGTCCTCAGGACCGGCGCGCCGCTGGTCAAACCGGGCGGACGGCTGGTTTACGCGGTCTGCTCGCTGCTGGACGAGGAGGGCAAGGCCCAGATCGACGCCTTCCGCGCCGCCAACCCGGAGTGGACGCTTGTCGATCCGCTCGAAGCAGGGCTCCCGCACGGCCCCGGTCGCCGGCTCACGCCCGCCCATGACGGCACGGACGGCTTTTTCATCGCCGCGCTGGCCCGCACGTGCTAGATCGCCAATCTCATATACTGGAGTTGTTGATGCGTTTCTCGCCTGTCGCGCTCGTTCTCGCGCTTGGTCTCGCCACCCTTTCCTCAAGCAGCTTCGGCCAGCGCCGGGACGATCAGATCGATCCGCGCAGCCTTGCTTTGCTGCATCAGGGCGAGGCGCTGCGCGCCGCCGGCAACTTCACCGGCGCGGAAGACATGCTTGAAAGCGCGCTCGCGATCGATCCGCGTAACCGCAGCGCTTATGTCGCGCTTGGTCGGGTCGCGCAGGGGCAGGGGCTGCCGGGCAAGGCGGTGCGCTTCTATCGCGACGCGCTCGCGCTGGATCCCAACGATCTGACCGCGCTCGCCGGCCAGGGCGAGGCGATGGTCCAGAAGGGCGCGGTCGAACGCGCCCGCGTCAACCTCGCGCGCATCAACCAGCTCTGCAAGGGCAGTTGCCCGCAGGCGGTGGCGCTCAACGCCGCTATCGCCAAGGGTCCGCCGGTCGAAGTCGCGGTCGCGCAGGCGACGACCAAGGTTCCGCCCAAGGGCCAGGAAGCCGAGACCCAGAAGCAGCAATAATCAGGAAAGCGAGCGCGCAACCGCCACGAAATCCTCGATCGTCAGCGTTTCGGCGCGACGGGTCGGATCGATCCCGACCTTTTCCAGCGCGGCCAGTCCGCCGGGCAAGCCCTTGAGGCTCTGGCGCAGCATCTTGCGCCGCTGACCGAAGGCCGCGGCGGTAAGGCGTTCGAGCATGGCAAAGCGAACGCCCTCGGGCTGCGCTGCGGGTACGATATGCACGACCGCCGACATCACTTTTGGCGGGGGCACGAAGGCCGATCGGTGGACGGGCAGCGCGATCCTGGGCGTCGCGCGCCACTGGGCGAGCACCGCCAGCCGGCCGTAATGATCGCTATCCGGCTTCGCGACGATCCGCTCCGCCACTTCCTTCTGGAACATCAAGGTCAGCGATTGCCACCAGGGCGGCCAACGCTCCCCGCTGAGCCAGCGTACCAGCAAGGCGGTCCCGACATTGTAGGGCAGGTTGGCGACGATATGCGCGCCTTCGCCGACGGTCACGGCTTCGTCGATGTCGAGCGCATCGCCCTGGATCACGTGCAGTCTGCCCGGAGCGGCGTCGCTCAATTCGGCCAAAGCGGGCAGGCAGCGGCGATCGCGCTCGACCGCGGTGACGTGCGCGCCCGCGCCGATCAGCGCGCGGGTAAGCCCGCCCGGTCCCGGGCCGACCTCATAGACGCGTGCTTCGTCCAGCGGGCCCGGTATGCGCGCGATCCGGTCGAGCAACTGGCCGTCGAGCAGGAAGTTCTGGCCGAGCGATTTCTCGGCGGACAGGCCATGCCGCGCGATCACGTCGCGCAGCGGCGGCAGATCCAGCTTCACTGGACGCGCGCGCGATTCTCCGCGCATTCATGAGCGAGCCGGATCGCGGCGATGGTTGCACCCGGATCCGCCTGATTCTTGCCGGCGATGTTGAACGCGGTGCCGTGGTCGGGCGAAGTGCGGATGATCGGCAGACCGAGCGTGATGTTGACGCCTTCGTCGAAGTGCAGGGTCTTGAGCGGGATCAGCGCCTGATCGTGATAGAGGCACAGCGCGGCGTCGTATCGCGCCCGCGCGCGAGGATGGAACATCGTATCCGCCGCGAGCGGACCGTCGATATAGATGCCTTCCTCGCGCAGCCGTTCGAGCGCGGGGATGACGATATCGATCTCCTCGCGGCCGAGCGCACCGCTTTCGCCGGCATGGGGGTTCAGCCCCGCGATAGCGAGGCGCGGCCGCTCGATCCCGAAATCGCGCGCCAGACCGCGTTCGGTGGTGCGCGCGCGCGACACGATCAGGTCGATCGAAATGACGTCCGACACGTCCTTGAGCGGAATGTGCGTGGTGATCGGCACGGTGCGCAAGGTTGGCCCCGCCAGCATCATCACGACATTTTCGCGTGCGATACCACAGCGTTCGGCGACGAATTCGGTCTGACCGGGATGGACGAAGCCGATGCCGTAGAGCTGCGCCTTGGAGACCGGTCCGGTCACCAGGCCGCAGGCCGCGCCCGATCGCGCCAGGCCGACCGCAAGTTCGAGCGAATCCAGCGAGCAGCGCGCGCCGGGAATATTGGGCTCGCCCGGTATGATCTCGCCCGCATCTTCAAGCTGGATCAGCGGCAACGCCTCGCCGAACACGGCCAACGCGTCCGCTGGTTCGGAGATGCGCGCGATCGGGCCGGACCAGACCGCCTCGATCGAGCGCACGTCGCCGACCACGAAGAAGGGGTGCAATCCCTGCTCGACCCGGCGCTCCCAGGCCTTGGTGGCGACTTCGGGGCCGACGCCGGCGGGATCGCCGAGCGCCACCGCGAGCGGGGGCAGCCCGTCAGCGATATTCGATGACGGCATCGCGCCGTATGTCGCGCAGATAACGGCGTGCGCGCATGTTCACGCGTTCGTCCGACATTTGCGTGGAGACCTCGTCGAACGACGGCACGGTCTTGTCGATCGGATCGTCGCGTCCGCACACGACCAGGCTATGGACGCCGCCCTCCGAACCGCCAAACGGTGGGGTCGCCTCGCCGACGCGCAGGTCGATCAGGATCGGCTGGAGCTGCGGGGGCAGATCGCGGATCTTGATCTGGTCGCTGTCGACTATCTCCGCATTCCACTTCTTTGCGAAGTCGGCCACGTTGCCGCACCCCTTGAGGGTCTTCAGATCTTCGGTGAAGGCGGTGACCTTGGGCTGCGCCGTCGCCTTGTCGACGTTGGCCGGAAAGCTGATCGTGATCTGCTTGAGCGTCACCAGCGCGTCGCGCGGATCGGTGGTCAGCACCTGGCGCTTGTCGACCAATGCAATGATCGAAAAGCCGCCACCGACCGGGATCGGTCCGCCGACCTGGCCGGGGGTCATGTCCTTCACCGCATTGGCGAGCTGATCGGGCAGCCGTTCGGCGCGCACCCAACCCAAGTCGCCGCCGACCGGCGCGGTCGAGGCTTCCGAATATTGGCGTGCATAAGCCGGGAAGGACGCGCCCTGGCGGATCTGTTCGAGGATACGCTGGGCGTTCGCCGCCACCTGCTGTTCGTTCGCCGGCGTCGCCGACAGATAGATTTCGGAGACGTGATATTCCGGCGCGCCCTTGTCGGCCTGCATCCGCTTGATGACCTGGTTGACCTCTTCGTCGCTCACGCTGACGAACGGTTCGACCTCGCGCCCGAGCAGGCGGCGCCACGCCATTTCGCCTTCGATCTGGCGCTTCAGCGAAACGTCGCTCGATCCCATGCCTTTGATCATCGCGCTGAATTCGGCAGGCGTCTTCTTGAACTGGTTGGCGGCGCGCGCGTAGGAGGCGGCAACCTCGGACTTCTCGATCGTGATCTTGTTGGCGGCAGCCTCCTGGATCTCGAGCGTCTCGTCGATCAGGTTGGACAGGACCTGCGCGCGCAACCGTTCCCTTTCGTCATCCGGAATCTTGCCGTTGCTCGACGCGAGCACCAGCGCCAGACGCTGATCGACGTCGGTATCGGTGATGATCGCACCGTTGATGATCGCGGTCGCCTTGCGCACCGACGGGTCGCGCGGCGCCAGCAGCTTCACATCGTCGGAAAGGCCCAGAGCACTCGCCGCCGACTGATCGTCATCGGACTGCGCCCGCGTCATCATGGGTGTCGCCGTCAGTATCATGGCGGCGAGAAAACTCCCCGCACGCATCATCCTACGTCCCTTCACGCCCACTCCGTCGCTTATCGGTAAGGGCCCGCCATGGCCCAATATGGCTGAACGCACGCTTAGCGGCCTAAATTCTTCAAGGCCAGCCGCAAGCTGAACGTGCTGCCGCGTCGCGCGTCGCCCGTTTGGTCATAATCCTTGCGCCAGGTCACCCCCAGCGAGATGCACTCATTCTCGTAGAGCAGTCCCAGCCGATCGCGCACCGGCTGATAGCCGTCGGCCATGGAGGTCGGGTCGTCCTTGTGCGTGGTCAGATCGATCACGGTCGACCCGAATACCGACCAGTAGCGCGCCAGCTGGACGCGCGCGCCCAGCCGGACCTCGGACAGATCGCGCAGATCCTCGATCGACGTATCGATGTTGCGATTGAACTTGAGATAGCCGACTTCGACATAGGTGTTGTGGCTGCCGACGGTGGCGTCGATTTCGTTGCGCCGCACCGCCAGATTGTCCTTGTCGAGGCGGAAGCGCTCGGTCACCTCGATCAGGCTGCCGTACTTCACGGTCACCCGGCCGACATAGTCGGAGAAGCGATCGGACAGGCCGGTGCCGGGCGGCAGGATGGTCGGTTCGCTGCTCAGCCGATAGCTTTGCCCCACGATCGCGCGGATATCGAGTTTGGGGCGCGTGTAATTCCACTCGCCACCATAGGTAACGCGGCTCGAATCTTCCCACCGGTCATAGCCGGAGAAGCGGTTGAGCGCGAAAAGGTTGGAATCCTCTAGGTCGACCGAACGTGAATCTTCGTCCGGAATGTCCAGATTCTTGACGTGGGGTTCCGCCACGATCTGGACGCGCGGTACGATCTGCTGGGTGCCGCCGAACAATTCGCCGACGAACGGCCAGCGCATGTCGGCCGCGAGCGCGCCGATGCCACGCGCGTGCCAGCCGTCCACGCCGCGATAGAGCGGGGTCGTCGTCGCGGCGCTGTCGTCGGTGTGGTAGATGTCCGCGCGCGAATAAGCGGTGAAGGTCACTTCCTGACCGATCGGCGTCAGCGTGCGCAGGTCCCAGCGCAGCCCGGCGAAGGCACGTTGCGTGTCCTGCCCGTCGGTCCGGGTCAGCGCGAGGCTGTTAAGCTGCGCGGTGAAAATACCGCCGAGCACGGGATCGGCGAAGCGCCGGCGATAGTCGATCGCGGGCAAGGCGATCGGCTGCTGGCCTTCGCGATAATTGTTGGTGGGCCCGCCGACGGTGGTCGTGGGTGCCCGCAAATCCTGCACGAACCAGCCCGCGATCGAAAGATAGCTATCCTCGTCGATCCGCTCCGCCTTCAGCGTCGAACGCAACCGATCGTCGTTCGAGATATAATAGCGCTTCATGAAGGTGCGATCGGAAGCCAGCCGCAGCGCGCCATGGATCGTCCAATTAGGGTCGAGCTGCCAGGTGCCGTTGGCGTCGATATAGCCGCGGAAATCCTTGTCCGTCTCCGCCACCGGTGTGGCGATGCCGGTACCGGCGGTTGCCGGGAGGCGCGAACCGTAGGTGACCATGCCGCTTACCTGATAGGCGCCACGCTCGGTCAGCGCGCGATATTGCGCCTCCAGTGCGGGCAGCACCGCGGTGTAGAGATGCGGTGTGATCGTCAGATCGCGATTGGTGCCGAGCTGAAGATAATAAGGCAGGTCGATCTCGACGCCGTTGCTCTTGTTGACCTGGAAATTGGGCAGGAGCAGGCCCGAGCTGCCCTGGCCCGTGTCCGATCCGTCGGGATGCGAGAATGCCGGCAGCGCCAGGATCGTCTGGCCGAATACGGTGAAGCGCGCATCGCGGTAGCTGATGCGGTGCTTGCCTTCGTCCACGATCACACGGACGGCGGTGATCTGCCACGACGGACGCTTGGGGCAGCCGCTATCGTCCTCGACCTTGCAGGGCGAATAAGCGGCATGGTTGAGCGTCGTGATCTCGCCTTTGCGCTCGCCATGCTTGGCCGCGAGCCGCCCGCCATTGGCTAGCACCAGCAGCATATTGTCGGCGACCCCGTCATGCAGCTCGTCGGTCAGCGTGACATTGTCGCCATAGGCCGTGTCGCCGTTGGCATTGACCACTGCGACATTGCCGATCGCGCGCACTTCGCCGCTCTGGCGGTTCCAGACGACCTTGTCCGCGCGCAGCCGCGCGCCGTTGCGGAACATGCGGACATCGCCGGTCGCGGTGACGATATCGGCATCATTGTCATAATCGAGCTGGGCCGAGGAGAAGGTGACCTCATCCTCAGGCGCGGCCTGCGATTCCTTGGTGGGAGACGGCGGCTGGACGCTGGGGGTCTTGGTCAGATCCTGCGCGTGCGCGGATATGCTCCAGGCAGCGATGACCGCCGCCAGCGGTGCTGTCGCGACGCGTGTCCGTCCCCAGCTTGTACGCCGCTGCATGGGCCGCGGCCCTATCGTGGCTTTGCACGCGCGGCAATCGCTCAAAACTGCGCTTCGTCGCCTTTGACAGCGTAGGAGGGGAGCCTAATAGGCATGGCAATCCAGCTCGAAAGGCCTGTTTCTTGCTCACCATCTCCTTCCGCACCGACCGTCCTTCCGATGCGCGCTCGCTCGCTCTGCCCATCGCCAAGGACGAACCGGTCGACGGCCATGTGCCCGCCGAACTGGTCGATATCGCTCGCGCCGCGTCCGCCAGTTTCTCGGGCGAGCCGGGCAGCATCGTCGACCTGCACGGCCGCGTCGACGGCGCGGTCCGCCGCATCCTGCTGGTCGGCACGGGTGCCGATCTCGCCGCCGAAAAGGCGGGCGGGGCGCTCGTCGCCAAGCTGCTCACCTCGGGCGAGACCGGTCTGGTGATCGATGTCACCGGCATCGATTCGGCCCATCGCGCTAACTTTGCCGCGCGCATCGCGCAGGCGGCGATGCTGCGCAGCTGGCGCTTCGATCTCTATCGCACCAAGCTGCCCGAAAAGCAGAAGCCGACGCTGACCGCAATCGAGATCGTGGTCGGCGATGCCCTCGCCGCCGCCGAAGCCGCCTGGGCGCCGCTCAGGGCGGTGGCCGAGGGCGTCGATCTCACCCGTACCCTCGTCACCCTGCCCGCCAATATCCTCTATCCCGAGACCTTCGTGGAGCATTGTCAGGAGCTCAGGGGGCTCGGCATCGAGATCGAGGTGCTCGACGAAGCCGCGATGCGCAAGCTCGGCATGGGCGCGCTGCTCGGCGTCTCGCAAGGCTCGATCCGCGAGGCGCGCCTGCTCTGCCTGAAGTGGGACGGCACCGGTGGCAAGGCCGATCCGGTCGCCTTCGTCGGCAAAGGCGTGACCTTCGATACCGGCGGCATCAGTCTCAAGCCCGGTCCCGGCATGGAAGACATGAAATGGGACATGGGCGGCGCCGGCGCGGTCGCGGGGGCGATGAAGGCGCTCGCGCTGCGCAAGGCCAAGGCGCACGTCATTGGCGTGTGCGGGCTCGTCGAGAACATGCCCGACGGCAATGCGCAGCGTCCGGGCGACGTGGTAACCACCGCATCGGGCCAGACGGTCGAAGTGCTCAACACCGATGCCGAGGGGCGGCTGGTGCTGTGCGATGCGATCTGGTGGGTACAGCAGGCCTACCATCCCAAGACGATCATCGATCTCGCGACCCTGACCGGCGCGATGATCGTCAGCCTCGGCCACGAACATGGCGGCATCTTCGCCAATGACGACGCGCTGGCCGATCAGATATTGTCCGCTGGCAAGGCGGTCGAGGAGAAGCTCTGGCGGATGCCGATGGGCAAGGCCTACGACAAGATGATCGACTCGCCGATCGCCGACATGAAGAATATCGGCCCGCGCGAAGCCGGATCGATCACCGCCGCCCAGTTCATCGCCCGCTTCGTCGACGAAGGCGTCAAATGGGCGCATCTCGACATTGCCGGCATGGTGTGGGCCTCCAAGCCCGGCACTTTGTGGGACAAGGGTGCGACGGGTTACGGGGTGCGCCTGCTGGATCAATATGTGAAGGACGTGCTGGAGAAGTGAGCGTGCGTCGATCGTTAGGTCGGATCCAATCTGCTGCTGTTTGGGCGGCAGTCTGCAGCATCTGATCAACGCAAGCCCTCATCGACGCAATCCAGTCCTACACGGATAACTTTATCCGTTACGGTAGCGTCTTCTTGTAGCGTCTTGTTCGGCCAGATAAGCGGATACCCAGATCATTCGCTGGGGGCGCATGGGCGGAATAGTCGACATACTGACTTCAGCGGCGCGAGGGCTTGCCGGCGAGTGGCCGTGGTTTGCACGCCAGGTAAATCGCATCCTAGTTAACCGGATCGTGGAGCGGACCCGCAACCGGCCGCATCCATGGAGCACAAAGTTTGACTATGTTACCTGGGCCGGCCTTTCGGATCGGACCTATAGCGCCCGCCATTTGCCCGCGATCGACATCCCGAACCAACCGTCCGACACGATTGCTGCTGATCTGTTCCGACGAATCGACCCGCAACAGACGCTGTGCGTCAAATCCACGATGCTTTTTCCGGCGTTCGCCCAATATCTGACAGATAGTTTCATCCGAACCATGGTGTCGAATATCGATGCTGATACGGATCGGCGTCGCACTACTTCCAACCACGACCTCGACATGTGCGCGCTCTACGGTCGAAATGACGGGCAGACGCGCGCTCTGCGCCGATTGAACAC
Source organism: Sphingomonas sp. (assembly GCF_035317925.1). Classification (GTDB taxonomy): domain Bacteria; phylum Pseudomonadota; class Alphaproteobacteria; order Sphingomonadales; family Sphingomonadaceae; genus Sphingomonas_I. The sequence continues at coordinate 7,658 of NZ_DATHFV010000194.1, read as the reverse complement.
CGTTGCCGGCGAGCGCGGGCGGCTCAAGTCACAGCTTATCGGTGGCGAGGAATGGCCGCCCTTCATGTTCGACGCGGCCGGCCAGCTCAAACCCGAATTCCACGCGCTTGATGAGCCATTGGGTCTGGACAAAGTTCCCGTAGCGGGACGCCCGACCCTGTTCGCCGTTGGAGGCGATCGCGCCAATGCAAATGTCCAGGTGTCGATGCTCAACACGCTGTTTCTGCGCGAGCATAACCGGCTCGCCCATGTGATTGAAACAAAGAATCCCGCTTGGGACGATGATCATGTGTTCGAGATTACGCGGAACGTCATAATTGTGATGTTCATAAAGCTAGTGGTCGAAGAATATATTAATCACATTTCTCCAGCCGGTGGTCTGTTCAGGGCGGATCCTGAGGTTGCTTGGGATGCGAGCTGGAATCGGCCCAATTGGATCACGGCCGAATTCAGTCTGCTCTATCGTTGGCATTCGCTGGTTCCCGATACGATGAGCTGGAACGGACAGCGGATCGGAACCGACACACTCCGGTTCAACAATCCGCTGCTGATTTCCGCTGGGCTACGTAATGCCGTTACATGGTTGAGCTCGGAACCAGCCGCAGCGCTAGGGATGGGGAACACCGCCTCGTACTTGATTGATGTTGAGTTGAAAGCAATCCAGCAAGGGCGCACCAACCGCATTGCCAGCTACAATGCCTATCGCGTGGCGATGTCGCTCAAGCCGCGCAAATCAGTTGACGAGATTAGCTCCAATCCCGAAATTCGGCGGCGACTTGCAGCTGCTTATCCGGGCGGCGTTGATACAGTCGATTTCTATGTTGGGCTGTTCGCCGAGGATAGGGTCAAGAATTCGCCGCTGCCCGAACTAATCCTAACGATGGTCGCGGTTGATGCCTTCTCGCAGGCTTTGACCAATCCCTTGCTCTCGCGCCATATTTGGGGCGACGAAAAGACCCAGCTGAATGCCTTCACGGCAGAAGGGCTCGATGCGATCACTAAGACGCCGACATTGGCGGCGCTGATAGGCCGCAATGTTCCCAGTGGCGCCAGCGATGCGTTCATTGCCATGACCCGCAAGGACTGGAAGCGGCGCTAAGCTGCGATCGGCTGGTTGCGCGGCGGCTGCGGTACGGCTAGAGGCGCGCCGACTTCCACACATTTCAACATGGAGCAATGGCATCGCCATGGCGACGACCCGCACCTTTTCGATCATCAAGCCCGACGCCACCCGCCGTAACATCACCGGCGCGGTCACCAAGATGCTGGAGGAAGCCGGCCTGCGCGTCGTTGCCTCCAAGCGCATCCAGATGACCACCGAGCAGGCCGAGGGCTTCTATGCCGTCCACCGCGAGCGCCCCTTCTTCGGCGATCTCGTCAGCTTCATGATCTCGGGCCCGGTCGTGGTCCAGGTCCTCGAAGGCGACGATGCCGTGAAGCGCAACCGCGACATCATGGGCGCGACCAACCCGGCCAATGCCGACGCCGGCACGATCCGCAAGGAACTGGCCGAGTCGATCGAGGCCAACACCGTCCACGGTTCGGACAGCGAAGAGAATGCGGCGATCGAAATCGCTTACTTCTTCAAGCCGGAAGAGATTGTCGGCTGATCCAGTAAGCCCAGCGCTTTTCGAAGGGGCTCGCCGCAAGGCGGGCCCCTTTTCTTTTATCGTCTGCTGAACTTGTTTCAGCATCCACCCATCCTCACGCTCGGCGCTTGTTGGGCGTTGGACCCTGAAACAAGTTCAGGGTGACGATAATTATTTCTTCGGCGCCATCCTCGTCGCCCACGAGGCATCGATCCTTTTCTGGCCGACATCGTCGCTCGATACCGGCCCGGTGCGTGACAATCCCCGCAGATGCACATCGGTCCCGCCGATCAGGCTGTGGCTGGTGACGTAGCCGATCTCGTAGAGCGCGCGATCGATGTGCGCGTCGCCGTCGGTCAGATAATGCGTCTCGATCAGCACCGGCACGCGCGCGTCGCCTGGTGCCGTTTCCACGCCGGCCGCCTTGCGCGCGCTGACGAGAGCGCTTTCGAACCAGCTTTTCTCGATCCGCGCATCGCTGCTTGTTTCGGCGGGCGAGACGCCGAGCTTGGCGGGGAAATAGATGGTCTGGCTCTGGATCGCCTGTTCGTCGGCATGCGGCGCAAGCGCGAGCGTGCGGCCGTCCTTGTCCGCCGTCGCCTTCAGGATAAGGATTGTCGCTTTCTTGGCCGATTGCGCGCTTTCCTGTGCATGTTCGGCTTCGTTGGTCGTGCGTTCGCGATAGCTGTTCCACAGCGTCAGCGCGGAGATCACCAGCGCGAGCACCGCGACGAGCTCGCCCAGGTTGATCCAGCGACGGCGGACGCGTGCGGCCTCGGCGCGTTCCTGCGGCGTTTCGGCCATTAAATTCTCTCCTTCAGCTTCGGCGGCACGATCAGATCCCAGCTGATAGCGATCCGGTCGGCAATATGCTCCCAGTCGGTATCGGGCTGGTCGGCACGGATCGCGATCCAGCCGAACGGGCCAAGATAAGGCGGCCGGTAATAGAGATCGGGATCGGCCTCGATCAGCATCTCCTGCTCTTCGATGCCGCTCAATTTGACCATAACCGCCGTGCGCCCGTCGCGATGATGGTTGTGCCAGAACCAGGCGAAGATCTTGCCCTTCTCGATGAAGAAAGCGGGCATGCCGTGCGACAATTTCTCGGCGGCATGCGGCAAGGCGAGGCAGATCGTCCGCAGCCGTTCCAGATCGGCTTCGGGATCGGGGCTCATTTGCCCCGCACCAACTGGGCGAGCGCGGCCGGGTAGAGCTTATGCTCCTCGATCAGCACGCGCCCTGCGAGCGCGTCCGCATCGTCGCCCTCCAGGATCGGCACCTCGGCCTGCGCGAGGATCGGCCCGTCATCCAGCTCGGCGGTGACGATATGGACCGAGCAGCCGTGCTTGGCCTCACCCGCGTCGATCGCGCGCTGGTGCGTGTCGAGCCCCTTGTAGGCGGGCAGCAGGGAAGGGTGGATATTGACCATCCGCCCCGCCCATTTCTCGACGAAGCCGGGCGAGAGGAGGCGCATGTAACCGGCCAGCGCCACATATTCGACGCCGGCATCGCGCAGGGCGCCGTCGACCAGCGCGTCGAACTCGGCGCGCTTCAGGCCGATATGGCTCATCGCGAAGGTCGGGATATTGTTGGCGGCGGCGAAGGCCAGACCCGCCGCGTCGGGCACGTTGGAAACGACCAGGACCACCTCATAAGGGCAATCCGGCCGGCGTGCGGCCTCGATCAGCGAGGCCATGTTGGAGCCGCGCCCCGAGATCAGGATACCGACTTTGGCGCGGCGTTCAGCCATTGTGCGTGGCGGACCAGGCGGCACGCGCGCTCCAGGTTTCGGTCGAGCCGCGCACCGTGCAGCCGCGCACGCCGTCCGCGATCGCCCCGATCCCGAACACCGTCTCGCCCGCGGCCTGCAGTGCCGTGCTGACCTCGGCGACGTCGGCCGCGCGCACCGTAGCGACCATGCCGATGCCGCAATTGAAGGTTCGCGCCATTTCCTCGGGCTCGATCGCGCCCTGCGCCTGGAGGAACGCCATCAGCCGCGGCTGCGGCCACAGATCGGCATCGACCGTCGCGTGCAGCCCTTCGGGCAGGACGCGCGGGATATTTTCGAGCAGGCCGCCGCCGGTGATGTGCGCCAGCGCGCTGATCTTGCCCGCACGCACCAAAGGCAGCAGCGACCGCACATAGATGCGCGTCGGCTCCATCAACACATCGATCAGCAGCCGGTCCTGGTCGAACAAAGCGGGGCGATCGAGCTTCCAGCCCTTGTCCGCCGCCAGCCGCCGCACGAGCGAATAACCGTTCGAATGGACGCCCGACGAGGCAAGGCCGAGCAGAACGTCGCCCGATTCGACCTTCGTGCCGGTCAGCGCCTGCGCGCGCTCGACCGCGCCGACCGAGAAGCCGGCAAGGTCATAATCGCCTTCGGCATACATGCCCGGCATTTCCGCCGTCTCGCCGCCGATCAGCGCGCAGCCGGCGATCTGGCAGCCCTTGGCGATGCCCGCGATCACCTGCTCGGCGATACCGGTGTCGAGCTTGCCAGTCGCGAAATAGTCGAGGAAGAACAAGGGTTCGGCGCCCTGGACGATCAGATCGTTGACGCACATCGCGACCAGATCGATCCCGACCGTGTCGTGCCGCCCGCTGTCGATCGCGAGCTTGAGCTTGGTGCCGACCCCGTCATTGGCCGCGACCAGCAGCGGATCCTCATAGCCCGCCGCCTTGAGATCGAAGAAGCCGCCGAAGCCGCCAATCTCCGCATCCGCACCCGGACGCCGTGTCGCGCGCACCAGCGGCTTGATCGCATTCACCAGCGCGTTGCCCGCTGCGATCGAGACGCCGGCCTTGGCGTAGCTATAGGATTCCCCGGTCATGCGCCGCGACTATCCATATCCTGCTTGGAAATCCACGGGGCTTTCGCCACAAGGCGCAACCGTGACGCCCGCTCGCCGCATTTCCCTCATCGCCGGTTCGGTGGCCCTGCTGGGGCTGGCCGGGCTCGCTATCGCCCAGATTGCGGGCAACGATCGCGGCGTGCCGCCGATCGACAGCTCGGCCAATTACGAGGTCGGCAACGTCGCGGTCGACGTTTCCGCCAAGACCGCCGATCAGGCGCGCACCTTCGGCTGGCGGCTCGCGCAGCGCCGCGCGTGGAAGACTTTGTGGGCCAAGGTGAACAATCAGCCCGAGGCGAATGCGCCCAATCTAGGCGACGGTGCGCTCGATTCGATGGTTGCCGGGATTGAGGTCGAGGACGAGCAGATCGGCGCGCACCGCTATATCGCGCATCTCGGCGTTTTGTTCGATCGTAGCCGCGCCGCGCAGGCGCTTGGTCAGGCCCAGGCGGGCGTGCGCTCGGTGCCGATGCTGGTGATTCCGGTGATGTGGTCGGGCGGCGCGCCGCAAAGCTTCGAGCATCGCACCGAATGGCAGAAGGCTTGGGCGCGCTTCCGTTCGGGCGGCAGCCCGATCGATTATGTGCGGCCGGTCGGCACCGGGCTCGATCCGTTGGTGCTAAACGCGGCGCAGGCAGGGCGGCCCGGCCGTGGCCTGTGGCGCAATCTGCTCGACCAATATGGCGCATCCGATGTGGTGATGCCGACCGTCCAGCTCGTCCGCCAATATCCCGGCGGGCCGGTGGTGGCGCATTTCTCGGCGCTGCATGGGCCCGACGGCGACGTGATTGCGCGCTTCGATCTGAGCGCGTCCGACAGCGATCACCTGCCGCGCATGCTCGACGAAGGCGTACGGCGGATCGACGAGGCTTATGGTCAGGCGCTGCGTGACGGGCGGTTGCGAACCGATAGCTCGCTCATCGTGGAGCCTGCGGCGGTGCCGGCTCTTCCCGAGGAGCCGACGGTCGAGGCCGATTCGGCGATCGCGCTGGCGGGCGCGCCGTCCACCTTCCTGGTGCAGGTCGACACGCCCGACGATCCCGCTCTGGTCCAGATCCAGGCCAGCCTGCGCGCGCTGCCTGGGGTCAAGGCGGTCGCGACCGACAGCGTCGCGCTCGGCGGCATTTCGGTCCTGCGCGTTGCCTATGACGGCGATCCGCAGGTGTTCCGCACCGCGCTCGCCTCGGCCGGCTACACTGTCCAGGATACCGGCGGAGGCCTCCGCCTGACGCGGCCAAAATGAGCCAGATCGCGCTGCCGCTCGACTGGCCGGCGGGGGACAAGGAACAGGATTATCTGATTTCGGAGGCGAACCAGCCCCTGATCCGCCATTTCGAACATTGGTCTTTGTGGCCGGTGATGGCGACGATCCTGACCGGCCCGCGCAAATCGGGCCGCTCGCTTTTGGGGCGGATCGTCACGGGCAAGGCTGGCGGCGAGCTGATCGACAATGCCGAAGAGGCGGACGAGGAAGCGATCTTCCATGCCTGGAACCGCGCGCAGGAGCGCCGCCGCCCCCTGATCCTGATCGCCGACGCGCCGCCGCCGGCCTGGGAGGTGCGGCTGCCCGACCTCCGCTCGCGTCTCGCGGCGACGCCAGTGGTGCGGATCGAGGAGCCCGACGACGATCTGGCCGGGCAATTGATCGAGAAATTATGTCATGTGCGCGGGCTGGCGGCGCCGCCCGAGCTGGTCCGTTATCTCGTGCCGCGCATCGAACGCTCTTATTTCGGCGTGCATCGTGCGATCGATGCGCTCGACGAACTGGCCTACGAGCAGCGTCAGCGGCTGACCGTGCCCTTGGCCCGAAGGGCATTGGCGGCGGTCGGAGTCATCGACGAGTCACAAATCGAGGCGTAAGCTTTCCCGATGGACCAGCCGAACTCTGCACCGACCAACGACGACGAGCTTGTCGAGGGCTCGGACGAGCGGATCGCGCCAGCGGAGCGCTATTTCAATCGCGAATTGAGCTGGATCACGTTCAACCAGCGCGTGCTCGATGAGGCCTGCAATCCCGCGCACCCCTTGCTGGAACGGCTGCGCTTCCTGTCCATCTCGGGCAACAATCTCGACGAATTCTTCATGGTCCGTGTCGCGGGTCTCAAGGGCCAGCAATTGCAGGCGATCGAGGATCGTTCGCCCGATGGCATGACCACCGGGCAGCAGCTGACCGCGATCGCCCAGCGCGCCGATGAGCTGACCGACGTCCAGCAGAAGGTCTGGCTCACCTTGCGCGCCGATCTCGCCAAGGCCGGGATCGAGGTGCTCGAAAAGGAAGACCTCACCGGTGACATCGCCCAATGGTGCGAAGAGCATTTCCGCAACCAGATATTCCCGGTCCTGACGCCGCAGGCGCTCGACCCGGCGCATCCCTTTCCGTTCATTCCGAACAAGGGCTTCACGCTATTGTTCGATCTGAAGCGTCTGTCCGACGGCGAGCCGACGCAGGAACTGGTGATGCTGCCGGTGACGCTCAAGCGCTTCATCCGCCTGCCGGGCAGCCGGGCGCGCTACGTCACGATCGAGACGTTGATCCGCCGCTTCACCGACGTTCTGTTTCCCGGCTACCAGATGCTCGGCGACACCGCGTTCCGCGTCATCCGCGACAGCGATATCGAGATCGAGGAAGAAGCCGAGGATCTCGTCCGTTACTTCCAATCCGCGATCAAGCGCCGCCGCAAGGGCCGGATCATCCGGCTCGAACCGACCCCCAACATGCCGAAGTCGCTCGCGCGCCTGGTCAAGGAGGAGATTGGCGGCACCGAGGACGTGATCGTCGATACCTCGGAATTCCTCGCGGTCGGCGATCTGGCGGAGCTGGTCGACGAGGATCGGCCCGATCTCAAATTCCCGCCGTTCACCGCGCGTTTCCCCGAACGCATCCGCGAACATGGCGGCGATTGTTTCGCGGCGATCCGCTCCAAGGACATCGTCGTCCATCATCCGTACGAGACGTTCGACGTCGTGCTGGCCTTCCTCAAGCAGGCGGCGGGCGATCCGGACGTGGTCGCGATCAAGCAGACGCTCTATCGCGCGGGCAAGCAATCGGCGGTGATCCGTGCGCTGATCGACGCGGCCGATGCCGGCAAATCGGTCACCGCCGTGATCGAGCTTAAGGCGCGCTTCGACGAAGAGCAGAATATCAACTGGGCGGCCGAGCTCGAACGCGCAGTTGATATTCTGCTCTTCGTCGAAGCGCGCCTTAAGCTCGATC
>NZ_DATHFV010000193.1:0-19821 GCF_035317925.1 Sphingomonas sp. | reverse complement strand
CATCGAAATCGGGGACGCGGATCAGCTGCAGCATCGGCCCGAACACCTCCTCGTCGGGCCGGTTGGCGATGCCGGTGACGTCGATGATGCCGGGGGTGAGGAAGGGCTTGTCCGCGTCGGGCTTGGCCATGTGGCGGAGCGCGATCCCGCCCTTCATGATCAGGTCGAGGAAGGCGTCGAGCACCTGCATCGCGGCCGGATTGTCGATCACCGGGCCCATGAACGGGGCCGGCAGATCGTGGGGCGCGCCGATGATGATGCGGTCGAGGATCTTGCCGACCGCCTCCAGCAAGGGCCCTTCCTTGCCGTCCTCGACGATCAGGCGGCGCGCGCAGGTGCAGCGCTGGCCGGCCGAGAGGAAGGCCGACTGGACGACGATCGTCGCGGTGGCGGCGATGTCGGGTGCGTCCCACACCACCAACGGGCTGTTGCCGCCCAGTTCGAGCGCAAGGATGCGCTGCGGCGTATCGGCGAACTGGCGGTTGAGCGCGGCACCGGCGGCGGCCGATCCGGTGAAGAGCAGGCCGTCGATGCCCGGATGCGCGGCGAGCGCCTTGCCTTCCTCGCGCCCGCCCTGGACCAGCCGGATCGCGCCTTCGGGCACGCCCGCTTCGAGGAAACGCTCGACCAGGAAGGCGCCGGTCGCGGGGGTCTTTTCCGACGGCTTGAAGATCACCGCATTGCCCGCGAGCAGAGCGGGCACGATGTGGCCGTTGGGGAGGTGCGCCGGGAAATTATAGGGGCCGAGCACCGCCAGCACGCCGTGCGGCTTGTGGCGGATCGCGGTGCGCGCGCCCATCGCGCCTTCCATCCGCCGGCGCGGGGTGCGTTCGGCATAAGCCGAGACCGAGATGTCGACCTTGTTGACGACGCTTTCGACCTCGCCCTTGGCTTCCCACAAGGGCTTGCCGGTTTCGCGGGCGATCAGATCGGCGAAGGCATCGGCATGCGCGCGGACATTGTTGGCGAAGCGGCGCAAAGTCTCGGCGCGGAATTCGAACGGCTTCGACGCCCAGCCGACCCAGCCCTCGCGCGCGGCGGCGACCTCGGCCTCGACGTCGCCGGTTTCGCCGCGCCACAGCTCGGCGCCGGTCGCGGGCTCGGTGCTGATCAGTTCGGCCATGCGTGCGCCTCGCCCATGCGGCGGATCGCGGCGACCTTGTTGTGCAAGGGCGCCCAGTCGTCCTGGCTGTCGATCGCGGTCCAGATCGCCTCGACTTCCTCGATATGCATCGAGCAGGGTAAGGCGTCGGACCAATAAGGATGGTCGGTCATGCGGGCGCCGTCATAGCGCGCCAAGGCGGCTTCGACGCCCGAAAAATGTTCGGCGTAGGTCGCATCATAGGGGCCGGGCCGCCGTCGCCCGCCCGAATAGTCGAAGAAGAAGCGATCGATCCCGACAGTGCGGGTGGCGAGGCCCTGTTCGATCGCCTGGACCAATGCCAGATCCTCCTCCGCGCCGCGCGGCCTGACGCCGAGCCTCGCCAGCATCGCGCCCGCATACGCGCCCTCGTAAATTTCGGGAAAGGCGTCGAGCACGGGCGCGAGCGCCTCGATCGGCGCGATTTTCGACAAAGCGATCGCGAGCTGGACGACGTCCCAGTGGATCGCCTGCGGCTGGCGGCCATAGGAATAAAGACCGTGATGGTCGAAATAGGCCGCGGTGAAATCGGGATCCCAGAACGGCGTGAAGCGCCACGGGCCGTAATCGAAGCTCTCGCCGGTGACGTTGATGTTGTCGCTGTTGAGCACGCCATGGACGAAGCCCGCCGCCATATAGGATGCGGCCAGCCGCGCGGTGCGCCGCACGACTTGATCGAGCAGGCGCACGGCGGGCTCGTCGCCGGGCGCTTCGCCGTAGAGATGTTCCAGCACATAGGTGGCGAGGCGGGCCAGTTCCTCGGGGCGGTCGAGCATGGCGAGGCGCTGGAAACTGCCGATGCGGATATGGCCATGGCTGAGCCGCACCAGCACCGAGGAGCGGGTCGGGGAGGGTTCGTCGCCGCGATGCAGATCCTCGCCGGTTTCGATCAACGAGAAGGTCTTGGACGTGTTCACGCCGAGCGCTTCGAGCATCTCGGTCGCGAGGATTTCGCGCACGCCGCCCTTAAGCGTCAGCCGGCCGTCGCCGAAGCGGCTGTAAGGCGTCGTGCCCGATCCCTTGGTGCCGAGATCGAGCCAGCGGCCTTTGTCGTCCTTGAGTTGTGCGAAGGTGAAGCCGCGCCCATCGCCGATATCGGGATTGTAGGTCCGGAATTGATGGCCGTGATAGCGCAGCGCCAGCGGCTGCGGCAGGTTGGCGGGGAGGGGCGTGAAGCGGCCGAAATGGGCGAGCCAATCCTCGTCGGACAGCCCGTCGAACCCGACCGAGGCGGCCGCGCGATCGTTGCGGAAGCGCAGGATCGTCTGCGGGAAATCGGCAGATTTGACCGGATCGGCGAGGAAGTCTGCGATGCCGGCGATCGGCGGTTGCGGTGGGGAAGCCATCGTGTCGATATGGGGTGGTACGGGCGGAGGGTGCAAGCGATGGCAAAGGCGGGCTGGATCACGGTGGCGCTGGGATGTCAGGCGGCGACGCTGATTGCGTTGCTGATCGTCATCGGGTCGCGAGAGACCTGCTTAGAGAGATATGGTGCCTGTGATTTTCCATATTTCAAATATTATCAATATCTTCTGATCGAATTTTCAATTTTGAGTATCGCAAATCTGGTTTGGTTTTATCGACATCTGCGAGAACGATAACCGACGGATTAAGCCCGGCCGGCGACCGAAATAAGTGCACTGTCACCGTAATTCCGCACTGTCACCGTAATTCCGAAAACCGACAAAAGAGCGATACGCCGCCCTTGGCTCCGCCTCTCCCGAAGAAGGACCCTTCTTCACTATGAAATTCCTTAAAAGTGAGTGGCTCCAATGAGTGGATCGATATTGAAAATGGGAGCAATCGTTTCAACTGCGGTTGCCGAAGGGCGAAGCACAATTCTTTTGGCTGTGCGGGATACAGCTTTAGATCCGGCGGATAGTGGATGGCAATTTACCGCAGGCGAGTTCGATCCCAGCTTATCCGAATCCCCGCAGTTATGGCGCATAGAAGAGGTGTTGGAACTGGAGCCGTCTCTAGCGGCACTTGTGAACCGAGCACCTGGGGCCCGCTTAATGAGATCGTCAAAGGATGCGGATTGGACTGAATCGTAGTCCTGGCAATTCCGGGGACACAATACCTAGGAATTACGGTGACAGTGCACTTAATTGACTAAGGGCGAGGAACTGATAGTTTCCTGCGCATGGCACGTCTGGCGCGAGCGGTTTTCCCCGGTCATCCGCACCACGTGACGCAGCGCGGCAATGGCCGCGCGCAGACCTTCTTCGAAGACGCCGATTACGCATTGTATCGCGACCTGCTCGGTGAGCATTGCGCCGCGGCGGGGGTGGAGGTCTGGGCCTGGGTCCTGATGCCCAACCACGTGCATCTGGTGCTGGCGCCGTCCGACGTCGACGGCATCCGGCGCGCTCTGGCGGTCGTGCACCGCAAATATGCCGGCCACATCCACGCGAAGCTGAAGAGGACCGGCCACTTCTGGCAAGGGCGCTTCGGATGCGTGGCTATGGATGAGGCGCATCTTGCGACGGCGCTGCGCTATGTTGCCCTCAACCCGGTGCGCGCGCGGCTGGCCGATCGGGCGGTGGATTGGCCCTGGTCGAGCGTGCACGCGCAACTCGGGCAGGATGATGGTATAACGATTACGGAACCGGTGCGCGCTCGGCACCCCGATTTCGCGGCACTGCTGGCGGCGGGCGAAGAGGAGGCGGCGATCGCGCGCCTGAGGAAGGCGGAAAGTATCGGCCGGCCAATTGGCGACGAGGCTTTCCTCGATCGGCTTGAAACGGAAACCGGACGAACGCTTAAACGCGGTAAGCCCGGACGACGGCCTGATATAAGTGCACTGTCACCGTAATTCCGTCGGCGACGTGGGGGCGGCGGTTTACTTCAGACGTGCGGCAGTGTCTTATGCGGGAGACGTTGCTCGTGCGGCTACCACAAACACTGGGACTATTCTGCCCGCTAAGGGGAGTCCGGGAAAGAACGACGCGCACATTAATCAAGAGAGAAAGGCTGCCGCAAATAAGGCAGCGGCAGAAGCAAAGACGAATCTAGAGAATCTTCAGAAAAAACCCAACAAAACTCCGCAAGATAAAAAAGATATAGACAAAGCAAAGCGAAACTATGATCATTTAAAAAAACAGGCAGAAGCAACAGGAGAAAATCACAGCCAGAGGAAAAAGGGAAACTAAGATGGCTCTGTTCACAATCATACTGGAATTTGATGGCGGTACATATATAGAGCAGGTTATAGCTAATTCAATCGATGATGCGCAGTATTGCTGGAAAAAACAGTTTCTGCACCTAAATGTTCTGGGAGAAATGACCGAGAGGTTTTTAGATTCATTTTCAAATGATTATAAGGAGTTTGGTTTAACTAAAATTGAAGGAATGTCCGGTTTGTGGACATTTAGCTTTAAATTTAATAGAAAATCCGCACGTGGGCACTTTATAAATTCGGCTTCCTAATTAGATTTTTTGGAATTACGGTGACAGTGCACTTAATTGAGGCCTCACGCGTCCAATGCGACAAAGGCGCCGTTCCTCCACGCCCAAAACAGCAACGCCCCGCTCGCCAGAAGCGACACGATCAACGCGGCCAGTGAGGCTTCCGGGCCGAAACCGCCGCCGCTCAGCACGGCCGGAACGCCTGGAGCCGGCCGCAAGGCCAAAGGCCCGCCAGCGATTTCGGTGATGCCGGAGACAGCCGCGCCGAAGATCCAGCCCTGCGTGAAGTTCCAGGCGGCATGCATGCCGATCGCGGACCAGATGCGTCCGGTGATCAGGTAGAGGCCGATGCCGATACCTTCCCCGGCGATCAGGCAGGCCGCCGCGAACGGGCTCGAATCGGGGTTGGCGAGGTGCAGCGCGCCGAACAGCAAGGCCGCGCCCGCGATCGCCGGCCAGATCCCGAACGCCCGCCACAGCATCCGGAAGATCACCAGCCGCAGCACAAGCTCCTCAAGCACGCCCGATCGGATCGAGTCGCGCAGCGCCAGCGCGACCCGGTCGACCGTCCGGGGCTCGATGATCACCCAGCCGAAACTCCACTGCACGCCGATGACCGTGGTCAAAAGCGCAGCGCCAACCCCCAATCCCAGCAGCAGGTCGGATGGTGCGCGGCGCAAATCCAGCTCCGGGACTGTCCTCCGCTCGCCCAGCCGGACGGCCGCCCAATAGGTCGCCACCAGCGCGATCGAGCCCGCGATCGCGGCAACGAGCCTGTAGGCGGCGGGGGCGGGGCTCGTCTGCGTCACCTGGAGACCGCCTGCCCAGACGAGGAGCAATAACATCGCTTTGGCGACCAGGTTGAACACGATGACGATAGCGACGCACAGCAGGACAAGCCAACCCAGTGCCCGCAGCCACCGCCATTTCCCCGGCGCCAGCACGCCCGCCGATCCGATCACCACCATGCATCGCCCCCGTTTCGTCGTCGGGCTAGGCTAGGTGTATTAGTCTGTCAACACACGTAACTTGACATTGGCGGGAATGTTCGCTAAATGTTCCGTGGGAAATGGCGTACGATTTCGGACATCCTTTAGTTCGTTTTCGCGTTTTTTTGAAATTTCCCTGGTGCGGGCATCGGCCGGCGCGATCGGCGGTTGCGGTCCGCACGCCATCCCGCCGATATAAGCTCGGATCAGGCGGGAGGCGGCAAGGCGCATGGCGGGGCCGGGATACGAAGACGGCTATTGGTACAGCGCCGACGGGCTGCGGCTGCACTTTCGCGATTATCCGGGCGACGCCGGCCGGGCGCCGGTGCTGTGCATCCCGGGCCTGACCCGCAACGCCCGCGATTTCGAGGGCGTCGCCGCGCGGCTGGCGGGCAAGCGCCGCGTGATCGCGGTCGATCTGCGCGGCCGGGGCGAGAGCGACTATTCGCCCGATCCCTACACCTATGTGCCGCCGGTCTATCTGCAGGATCTGGGCGCGCTGATCGCCGAACATTGCGTCGGGCCGGTGGTGGTGTTCGGCACGTCGCTGGGTGGGCTGATGGCGATGCTGCTGTCGCTGACCGCTAGGCCGACGCTGGCGGGCGTGTTGCTCAACGATGTCGGCCCGGTATTGGGCGCCGAGGGAATGGCGCGGATCCGGTCCTATGTCGGCACCGACACGTGCTTCGCAAGCTGGGACGAAGCCGCGCAGGCGATCGCCGACAATCATGCCGGCGCCTTTCCCGATTATGGGATCGCGGACTGGCGCATCTGGGCGCACCGCATGTGCCGCGCGGAGGACGGTGCGATCCGGTTCGATTACGACATGGGGATCGCCGAGCCGTTCAAGCTGCCCGCGCCCGAGCCGGCTTTCGATCTGTGGCCCGCCTTCGAGACGTTGCACGGCCTGCCGAGCGTGCTGATCCGCGGCGAACGGTCCGACGTGCTGGAAGCCGAAACCGCCTCGGACATGGTACGGCGTTTGCCGCTGATGGAATTGGTGACCTTGCCGCGCATCGGTCACGCGCCTACGCTGGAGGAACCGGATGCCGCTGCGGCGATTGACCGCCTGTTGGCCAAGGTCGATCACGAATAGGCGCGCATTGCAACTTATGTTGGCCTATATGGCCGCCACGCTTTTTTGGAGGTTGGATTGTTCAAGGGATTGCGCCCGATCATGTATGCTGGCCGCGAAGTGTGGCCGCTGATCGAGGGCGGCAAAGGCGTCGCGGTTTCGAACCATGCCAGCACGGGCGCGTGGGCGGCGGCGGGCGGCATCGGCACGGTCTCCGCGGTCAATGCCGACAGCTACGATCCGGAAGGGCGGATCATCCCGCAAATCTATCATGCGCTGACCCGGCGCGAGCGGCACGAGGAACTGGTCCAGTACGCGATCGACGGCGCGGTCCAGCAGGTGAAGCGCGCATACGACATTGCCGGCGGCAAGGGCGCGATCAACATCAACGTGCTGTGGGAAATGGGCGGCGCGCAGCGCGTGCTGCACGGCGTGCTCGAACGGACCAAGGGTCTGGTCGCGGGCGTCACCTGCGGCGCGGGCATGCCGTACAAATTGAGCGAGATCGCGGCCTCCTACGGCGTCAATTACCTGCCGATCGTGAGCTCGGGCCGCGCCTTCAACGCGTTGTGGAAGCGCGCTTATTCGAAGGCGGCCGAATGGCTGGCGGCGGTGGTCTACGAGGATCCCTGGCTCGCGGGCGGGCATAACGGCCTGTCCAACGCCGAAGACCCCAAGATCCCGCAGGATCCCTATCCGCGCGTCAAGGCGCTGCGCGAGACGATGCGCGCCGGCGGCGTGAGCGAGAGCGTGCCGATCATCATGGCCGGCGGCGTCTGGCATCTGCGCGATTGGGAAAATTGGATCGACAATCCCGAACTGGGCTCGATCGCCTTCCAGTTCGGCACGCGCCCCCTGCTGACCCAGGAAAGCCCGATTTCCGCGCAGTGGAAGGAAAGGCTGATGCAGCTCGATGATGGCGACGTGCTGCTGCACCGCTTCTCGCCGACCGGCTTCTATTCGTCGGCGGTGCGCACGCCGTTCCTGCGCAACCTCGAAAACCGCTCCGAACGCCAGATCGCCTTCAGCCTGGAGGCTGCGGGCGACCACCAGTTCAAGCTGGACGTGGGCGTGAAGGGCAAGAGCTTCTGGGTCACGCTCGGCGACCTCCACCGCGCGCGCGAATGGGATGGGCTCGGCTTTACCAACGCGCTCAAGACGCCCGACAATACGTTGGTGTTCGTCACGCCCGAGGAGATGAAGGTGATCCGCAAGGATCAGGCGGATTGCATGGGCTGCCTCAGTCAATGCGCCTTCTCGTCCTGGGCGGATACCGAGGGCAATTCGACCGGGCGGTTGGCCGATCCGCGCAGCTTCTGCATCCAGAAGACGCTGCAGGACATCGCGCACGGCGGCGACATCGACCAGAATCTGATGTTCGCGGGTCATTCGGCCTACATGTTCAAGCAGGACCCTTTCTATTCGAACGGGTTCGTGCCGACGGTGAAGCAGCTGGTCGATCGGATCCTGACCGGCGATTGAGGTTGACGGCGGCCAAGGAAATTTACGTCCCGTGCTCATTTCCCTACGCTAAGAGGGGGGAATGAAGCGCGCCCTGATCGTCCGCCACACTCCGTTCGAAGGCGCCGCCGGCTTCCGCCTGCCGATCGAGCAGGCGGGCTATGACTTCCATCGCATCAACGTCAGCGATCCCGAATTTCCGGCGTTCGACTGGCTCGATCCCGATCTGGTGGTGGTGATGGGCGGGCCGATGGGCGTCTATGAGCGCGAGGCCCATCCGTGGATCGATGGCGAGATAATCGGGCTTGCGCTGCGGATCGCGGCGGGGCGGCCGACTTTGGGCGTGTGCATGGGCAGCCAGCTGATCGCCGCCGCGCTCGGTTCCAAAGTCTATCCGGGTCCGGTCAAGGAAGTCGGTTTCGCGCCGATCACGCTGACGGGAGCCGGGCGCAACTCGCCGCTGCGCCATCTGGACGGGGTGTCCCTGCTCCACTGGCATGGCGACACGTTCGATCTGCCGCCCGGCGCGGAGCGGCTGGCCGAGACCGGCAACTATTCCAATCAGGGCTTCCGCATTGGCGACAGTCTGCTCGCGCTTCAATTCCATCCCGAGATGGGCGAGGATCCGCGCTTCGCCGAATGGCTGGAGGATGCGGATTATATCCGCGCGGCGGGCACCGATGCCACCACGCTCAGGGCCGATCACGATCGGCTTGGCTCTGCGGCAGTGGCGGCGGGGCGGGCGATGCTCGCCGAATGGCTGGCCCAGTTGCCCGACTATTATGATTGAAAAGAAAGGCCCCGGGATTGCTCCCGAGGCCCTTCTGTCAGCGCGAATATCGCTTACTTGTAGTGACGATAGCCGTGCTTATCGATGTAATACTTCCGGCCGCGGTTATCGCGGTAATAATGATGGTTCTTCTTGAGCGCGGTGTAAGCCGCGCCGCCGGCTGCGCCGACCAGCGCGCCGGTACCGACCGACATGCCCGGGATGATCGCGCCGGCAAGCGCGCCGCCACCGGCACCGATGGCGGTGCCCTTGAGCATCTTGCCTGCGCTCTGCGCGGCGACAGGAGCAGAAGTAAGACCAACCGAGAGGGCGACCGCACCTGCGATCAGAGAAAAGCGCTTCATTGCGATGTCCTTCCGTACCGAAACTGTGACCACCTGAACGGAACAGACCCGTCCAAGTTCCTTCATTTCGGGTTCAGCAACCAATGGAACATCGGCTGGCCAGACCGCGTTATTGCCGCCAATCTTGTTGAGAAAGCGGGATAATTTATGGCTTCGCAGCCTAACCTGGATCAATTTCGAACTTCACAATTTTTGACGGATAGTTTTCAGCGCGGGCTAGCGCACTGGAATCGCGAGAGACTTCAGCCGGCATTTCCCAAAGCCGATTGGCAGAAGATTCTCGAGCGCGATCTGCGCATGACGCGGCTCGAAGGCGGCTTTCTGGAAGAGCTGCGCGTCGAGATCGCGGATGCGGCCGCGACGGCGCCGACCGACCCGGACAATTTCATCGCCTGGTTCGAGGAGCTGAAGCAGTCGGGCCCCGGACAGGACGACCCGCTTTTCCCCTGGCTGGCGGAACAAGCCGACGCGGAACAGCTCAAATGGTTCTTCGAGCAGGAGGCCGCGGGCGAGGCCGGCTTCGACGATCTGGTGGCGCTGACGCAGGTCAAGATGCCGGTGCAGGCGAAGCTGGAGCTGGCGCGCAATTATTGGGACGAGATGGGTCGCGGCCAGCGCGAGGGCATGCACGGGCCGATGCTCGATGCCCTGGTCGAGACGATGCAGGTCGATCCGGTTATCGAGAAGACGGTGTGGGAGAGCCTGGCGCTCGCCAATGCGATGACCGCGATGGCGACCAGCCGGCGTTATGCGTGGCATTCGGTCGGCGCGCTCGGCGTGATCGAGCTGACCGCGCCGGGCCGGTCGGCGCTGGTGGCGCAGGGCCTGAAGCGGATCGGGCTATCCAACCGCGAACGGCGCTATTTCGACCTGCATGCGGTGCTCGACGTCAAGCATAGCGCGGACTGGAATCGGGAGGCGTTGCGTCCGCTGGTGGCGGAAGATCCGGCGCGCGCGACCGCGATCGCCGAAGGCGCGCTGATCCGATTGAATTGCGGGCTGCGCTGTTTCGATCGCTACCGCGCCATCCTTTGGGGGTGAGGGGCCCGCACGACGGGACCGCTTGGGCAGCGCCAAGCTATTCTAGCTGGCCTTGGGCGCGCCAAGGTTGCACTGCCGACGGGTGCTGCCTAAGTCCGCGCGCATCCCCGAATTGATGATGAGGCCATGTCCGTGACCGTCGCCGTTTCCGCCCCGCTCGAACCCTCGGCCAGCCTGTCGGTCGAGAAGGTCCTGAGCGTGAAGCATTGGAACGAGCATCTGTTCAGCTTCACCATCAGCCGTCCGGCGAGCTTCCGTTTCCGTTCGGGCGAGTTCGTGATGATCGGACTGCAGGGCGACAACGGCAAGCCGCTGCTGCGCGCTTATTCGGTCGCCTCGCCGGCTTACGCCGAGGAACTGGAATTCCTGTCGATCAAGGTCGAGGACGGCCCGCTGACGTCGAAGCTGCAGCAGATCAAGGAAGGCGACGACATCTATCTCGGCCGCAAGCCGACCGGCACGTTGGTAACGGATGCGCTAAAGCCTGGCCGCCGCCTGTTCCTGCTCGGTACCGGGACTGGGCTTGCGCCGTGGATGTCGATCATCCGCGACCCCGACGTCTATGACCTCTTCAACCACGTGATCGTGGTCCATTCGGTGCGGCGGGTGAGCGATCTTGCCTATCACGACGTGCTCGAGGCGAAGCTGGCCGAAGATCCGCTGGTCGACGGCGCGGCGGCCGAGCAGCTTCATTATGTGCCGACCGTGACGCGCGAGGATTTCCACACGCGCGACCGGATCGACGTGCTGATCAAGGACGGGCGCCTGTTCAAGGATGCCGCGGCCGATCCCGCCAAGTTCGACCCCGTTCATGACCGCATCATGCTGTGCGGATCGATGGCGATGATCAAGGAAACGGCGGAGCTGCTGGACAGTCTGGGCTTCACCGAAGGATCGAACGCGCACCCCGGCGACTATGTGATCGAGCGCGCTTTCGTCGGCTAGACCTTGGAATAGAGCCTGATTCACGTCGTCGGAGGAAGCGCGCGGCGCTTCTTCCGATGACGATCAGGTTCCAGAAAGCCCCGATTCGGCGCAAATTACTGCGTCCGTTTCGGGCGATGTTCCGGGCCCAGACCGGAACGCAGCCTCATTCCCAATCGATTGTAATCACGGTGGAAAATTCCATCGTGTAAATCTTTGGCGTGCGCGTGGCGTCTCAGAAGGAGGCCATTGTGCGTTGTGCGGCCGTTATCGCTGGAATGCTGCTGGTTTGGAGCGCTTCCGCGTGTGCGGAGAACGCCACCGCCACCATCGCCGTCTCGGTTTCGATCCTTCCCGCCTGCGTGGTTTCCGGGGCGCCCGTCGCGTTCGGGACGTATGTCCCGATGAGCACCGCGAGCCAGAACAGCAATGTGACGCTCACCTGTTCGACCGGCGTGGGTTATGCGGTCGCGCTCGATGAGGGCACGCAGGGCGACGGTTCGACCCGGCGCATGGCGCGCGGCGACGGCCCCACTATCGCCTATGATCTGTATCGTGACGCGGCGCATCAGCAGCGCTGGGCGTCGGGCGCCGCGGGCGCGACCGGTACCGGCTCGGGCGGCGCGCAGAGCTTCCCCGTTTATGGCCGGATATTACCCACGTCGGCGCCTGCGGGGACCTATAGCGACAATGTCACGATCGTGGTCACCTACTGATGGCCGATAGCGCTCACAGAACCTTAACCCTCTGTGGTGCATGGCCGATTCTCGGGAGATCGTCCCACCCTGAAGACGATCACCGGTCGACTGGAAGGCCTTAATGCGCATTGTTCGCGTGCTTGTGATCGAGGATTCGCTGACGATCCGGGCCATCCTGGAATCTGTTCTCGGCCACCATCCCGACATCCAGATCATCGGTCTCGCTTCCGACGTGGAGGAGGCCAAGCATTATCTGGAAGAGCGCCAGCCCGACGTGATCACGCTCGATCTCAATCTGCCTGGGATCGACGGCATGGCTTTCCTGGAGGAGCTTGCGCAGGGGCCGCATGCCCCGGTGCTGGTCGTGTCCTCATCGACCCAGGACAAATCGGAAAAGTCGAAGGCCACGATCAAGGCGGGCGCTTTCGCCTGTTTCGACAAAGCGCGGCTGGTGCATGACGCGCCGCGCTTTATTAGAGTCCTGCGCCGCGCCGCCGACGAAAGGCTCAAGGCGCTGGGGCTGCTGGGCGAAACCGCAGACGCCTAAATTTCCCCCAGCCACGCGTTGAACAGACTGTTCGCGATTGCATAGCGGGGCGGGGCGCCGAATACCGCGTCAGGCTCTGCCGCCAGCGATGCGGCGACTTCCGCCCGGCTCACCCATTTCGCATCTTCCAGTTCGGCCAGATCGAGCGTGACGACATCGTCGGCGACGCTGGCGATACAGGCGATCATCAATTGCGACGGGAACGGCCAGGGCTGGCTGGCGATATAACGCACGCTGGTGGCGACCACGCCCGCTTCCTCGTGCAGCTCGCGTGCGACCGCCTCCTCGATCGATTCGCCGACCTCGACGAAGCCGGCAAGCGCCGAATAACGGCCGGGCGCGAAGCTCGCCTGACGGCCGATCAGGACGCGATCTTCAAACTCTGCCAGCATGATCACGACCGGATCGGTGCGCGGATAATGTTCGGTCGAACAGACCGGACACAGTCGCGCCCAGCCCGCATGATGCGGCGCGGTCCGGGCGCCGCAATTGGCGCAGAAACGATGGCGGGCATGCCAGTCGAGCACGGATCGGGCGGTGGCGTAGACGCCGGCCTCGCCCGCTGCGAGACTGTCGAGCAAGGCCATCAGTTCGGGCGTACGTTTCGCCGCGACCGCGCCCGGATCGATCCGGGCGAAGCGCGGAATATTGTCGATCAGGCCGAGCAGCAGCAGTTCCTCGGCCGGCAGCGGCGTGAGCGGCGTCCAGGCGAGCGCACCGTCGGCGACGCCCGGCACAAAGTCCGTCATATCGAGCAGCAAGGCGGCCGGGTTGGCAGCCAGCGCCGCGAGCATCGCGGGATCGTGACGGGCGGGCTCGGCACGGTCGAGCGGCGCGCCGGTGAAGCCAACGTAAAGGCTCATGCTTCCTCCGGTACGGCAAGGCGCGCGGCGTGGGCGAACAGGGTAGGCAGCCCGGCGGCGTCGAGCGCATCGATCGGCCACCATTCGCCGCTATTGGAGCGCACCGCCGAGCGTGCGGCCATCACGCGATAGTCGAGCGCGAAATGGGTGAAGACGTGGCGGCCCGATCCGACCTCGCGCCACGCGGCATCGGCGGGTGCGTCGGCCAAACCGGGATCATTCTCGCCCCAGGGACCGGTCGGCAAGGCGCGCATCCCGCCGAGGAGGCCCGACGCCGGACGACGGACCAGCAATACCGCGCCATCCGATTCGAGCCAGAACATCGTACCCCGGCGCACCGGTCTGGCCGCCTTCGCCGCCTTGCGGGGATAGGTTTCGGGCGCACCGGTCGCGCGGGCCGCGCAGTCATCCGATAACGGGCAGATCGCACAGGCGGGCGAACGCGGGGTGCAGATCGTCGCACCCAGATCCATCATCGCCTGCGCGAAGTCGCCCGACCGCGCGGCGGGCGTGATCGTGTCGGTCAGCCGTTCGATCGTGGGCCGCGCGGCGGGCAACGATTGTTCGACCGCGAACAGGCGGGCGACGACGCGCTCGACATTGGCGTCGATCACCACCGCGCGCCGATCGAACGCGATCGCGGCGATCGCGGCCGCGGTATAGCGGCCGATACCGGGCAAGGTACGCAGCGCGTCTTCCGTGTCCGGAAAGAGCCCGCCCGCGTTGGCTACGGCACGGGCGCAAGCGATCAGGTTGCGCGCGCGGGCATAATAGCCAAGCCCGGCCCAGGCGCTCATCACGTCCGCCTCTTCCGCCGCCGCCAGCGCCTCGACCGTCGGCCATGCGCGCGTGAACTTCTCGAAATAGGCCTTCACCGCCGCGACCGTGGTCTGCTGCAGCATCACTTCCGACAGCCATACGCGATAGGGATCGGACGTCGCACCGCGCTCGGCGCGCCAGGGCAGGCGGCGGGCGTGGCGATCATACCAGGCGAGAAGGGTGGCGGCGGTATCCGAACCGCTATCGACGGGCATGGCGCTGCTATGGCATGGGCTTGGCCATGACGGAACGGAAGAGTCGGGGAGGAAAGCCGCCGGAAGAGCCGCGCCGCCGCGGTCAGCGCGCGGTCTCCGACCTGCTGCCCGAAATCGGCGGGGCCGCGTTCAAGCGTTTCGGCTTCGTCCAGTCGGCGGTGGTGAGCCGTTGGGCCGAGATCGTCGGCGCGCGCTATGCCGAGGTGTCGGCACCCGAATCGATCCGTTTCCCGACCGGCAAGAAATCGGACGGCACGCTCACCTTGACCGTGACGGGCGCGCACGCGCCGATGATGCAGCATGTCGCGCCCGCGATCATGGAGCGGGTCAACCAGTTCTTCGGTTATGCGGCGGTGGCGCGCGTCGTCATCCGTCAGGGCGCGATGGCTGCGCCGAGGGTGCGCCAGGCGCCCCCGTCGCTGCGCGCGATTCCGGCCGAACTCGGCGATTCGCTCCGCAACATCGCCGATCCCGAATTGCATGCATGCCTATCGGCGCTGGCCGGCGCGCTCACCAATTCGAACGGGCCGCCGCTGGTGGGCGTGCGCCTCAACAAGGGAAGCAACGATTGACCCGGTTCCGCTGCTGGCTTGCCGCTTTGTTCGTCGCGATCATTCCGTTGCAGCTCGCCGCAGCCCCGGTGCGCAAGCATGCGCCCGCCCATGCGGCCGCGCCCGCTCAGGACTGGTCCGCCGTCGCCAACCGCACGCCATCGGGAGCGTTCGTGTGGGGCAAGCCGGACGCCCGCGTACGGGTCGTGGAATATCTGTCGCTGACCTGCCCGCACTGCGCGCATTTCGAGGGTGAGGCGATCCCGCCGCTGACCGCCAAATATATCCGGCCGGGCCTCGCCAATTACGAGATACGCCACGCACTGCGCGACACGTTCGATTTCGCCGGATCCTTGCTCGCGCGCTGCGACGGGCCACGGGCCTTCTTCGCGGTGATGCCCAAAGTCTTCGCGCAGCAGGACGTGTGGTTCACGCGCGCCCAGAGCTGGTCGCAGGTCGAACAGGCCGATGGGATGCCCGCCGATCAGCTTTTGGACAAGAGCGCGCGCGGGGCGGGCTTCGACAGCGTGTTCGCGATGCCGCTTGCCAAGATGGACGCCTGCCTTGCCAATAAGAGCGAGCAGGCTCTGCTCACCGCGCAGGCGAGCGAGGCCTGGCACCGCCCCGAATTCCCCGGCACGCCCGCCTTCATGATCAACGGCGTGCTGCGGTCCGACGTGCGCAGCTGGGCCGATCTTGACGGCGCGATCGCCGTCGCGCTTCATCCTCATCCTTCGCCACGAAAGAGCGTACGCAAATGAAACGTTCCCTTGCCCTCGTTGCCGTGATGGCGCTCGCGCTTGCCGCCTGCTCGAAGAAGAGCGGCGATTCGAGCGCAGGCCTGACCGCGCCGCACACGCCGATCGCGGCGGTGCCCCCGCCGGCGGGCAAGCAGTGGACCGATGTGGTCTCCGAGACGGCGGACGGCGGCTATCTGATGGGCAATCCCAACGCGCCGGTGAAGCTGATCGAATATGCATCCTTCTCGTGCCCGCACTGCAAGCATTTCGAGGAAACCGGCGCGGACGCGCTCAAGGCCAAATATGTCAGCACGGGCCGCGTCAGCTGGGAATTCCGCTCGTTCCTGATCCATTCGATGGATGCGCCGCTGACCTTGCTGATGCGCTGCCGCGGACCCGAGCCCTTCTTCGCGCTGACCGAGCAGCTTTATGCCGGCCAGGACGACATGATGAAGAAGTATATTGCGATCCCGCCGGCCGAGCAGCAGCGCATCGCAGGCCTCTCGCCGATCGACAATTTCAAGGCGCAGGCGGAGGAAGGCGGCCTCTATGGCTTCTTCGGCGCGCGTGGGCTGCCCAAGGCGCAGGCGGACGCCTGCCTTTCCAACCAGAAGGCCGCCGATCAGGTTACCGCGTGGCAGAACAAATATCAGGAGGACAGCGTCAACAGCACGCCGACTTTCATCATCAATGGCACCCAGTGGGAAGCGCCCAGCACGACCGGCGAACTCTGGCCGCAGCTGGATGCGGCGCTGACCCTCGTGGTCGGCTGATCGCCCGGATCCGGAAGGCCGGGGGGCAATGCGGATCAGAAAACTCAGGCTGACGGGCTTCAAGAGCTTCGTCGAGCCGGCCGAGCTTCTGATCGAGCCCGGCCTGACCGGCGTGGTCGGGCCTAACGGCTGCGGCAAATCCAATCTGCTCGAAGCGATCCGCTGGGTGATGGGCGAGGGCAGCCCCAAGTCGCTGCGCAGCGGCGGCATGGAGGATGTGATTTTCGCCGGCACCGCCAGCCGTCCATCGCGCGATTTCGCCGAGGTCTCGCTGCTGACCGAGGGCGCCGAGGGCGAGAATGAGGTGGTGCGCCGGATCGAACGCGGCGCCGGATCGGCCTATCGCATCAACGGCCGCGACGTACGCCAGCGCGATGTCGCCTTGCTGTTCGCCGACGCCGCGACCGGTGCGCATTCGCCGGCTCTGGTGAGCCAGGGCCGGATCGCCTCGGTGATCGCCGCCAAGCCGACCGAACGCCGCCAGATGCTGGAGGAAGCCGCCGGCATCGCCGGGCTGCACGTCCGCCGGCGCGAGGCGGAGCTCAAGCTGCGCGCGACCGAGACCAACCTCCAGCGGCTCGACGAACTGTTGGGCGAAATGGAAGCGCGGATGGGCGCGCTCCGCCGCCAGGCCAAGGCAGCCGAGCGCTATCGCATCCTGTCGACCGAGATCAGGCTGGCCGAGGCACGTAGCCTGTTCGCGCGCTGGCGCGAGGCGGCGGCGGCGGCCGAAGCGGCGCGCCACGAAGCTACGACGGCCGAGCAGGCGGTGGCGCAGGCGGGCGAGGCGCAGCGTGCGGCGGCGGCGCACAGCGTGCAGGCGACCGCCAGGCTCGCTGAAGCGCGGGTCGCAGCGGAGGCCGCACGCGAGGCGGCGGGCACGGTGCGGCACCGTCTGGAAGGATTGCGCGCCGAAAAGGCTTCGATCGAACGACGGCTCGGCGATCTGGCGATGCAGGCCGAGGCGCTGGTGCAGGATCGGGCACGCGAGGATACGCTCGCGATCGACGCCGCCGCCGCGCTCGAACGGCTGACTGATGAGGAACAGCAACTCGCGCGGTCGCTGGCTGCGGGTGAGGCACAGCGTGCGGCGCTGGATGGTGCGGTGGTCGATGCCGAGCGTGCCGCGCGCGATGCCGATGTCGCCTCCGCGCAGGCGCTGGCGCGGGCCGCCGCCGAGCAGGCCGATGCGCGCGTTGCCGAAACCACGCTCGCCGGGGCGCGGCAGCGTCGGGCGCGCGCGGACACGGAGATCATGCGGCTCAACCAGGAATTGGCCGCGCTGGGCGAAGCCGCGCCGATGGCCGCCGCGCTGGAAGCGGCGCGCAAGGCGCATGGCGAGGCCGAGGCGCGGCTGGCGACTTTGACCGATGCGCTGAGCGCTGCCGAGGCGAAGCGCGATGCCGCCGCCGGTGCGCGCGATACCGCCGAAAGCGCGATGGCTTCAGCGCGTGCGGCGCTGGCCGGGCTCGAAAGCGAGGAAAGGGCGCTGGCGAGCGCATTGGCGCAGGCCAAGGGCGACCGGGCTCTGTCCGCGCTCAAAGTTACGCCGGGCTATGAGCGGGCCTTGGCCGCCGCCTTGGGCGAGGATCTGGACGCGCCGATCGGGTCGGATGGCGTGCGCGGCTGGGCGGGCGCGGCCTCTGCGAAGGACGATCCGGCCTTGCCGGCGGGCGTCGCGCCGCTTGGTCCGCAGGTGCAGGGCGGCGACGCGCTGGCGCGGCGGCTGGCGCAGGTCGGCGTGGTCGATCGCGACGAAGGCCAGCCGCTCGCGGTCGGGCAGCGGATCGTCACGCGCGACGGCCAGATGCGGCGCTGGGACGGCTATTAT
Organism: Sphingomonas sp.; assembly: GCF_035317925.1. GTDB lineage: Bacteria > Pseudomonadota > Alphaproteobacteria > Sphingomonadales > Sphingomonadaceae > Sphingomonas_I. The sequence continues at coordinate 1,611 of NZ_DATHFV010000193.1, read as the reverse complement.
GCGCGCGATGTCGGCGCGGCAGCGGCCGAACGGCTGATCCGCGCCAACCGTCATGCCGAACTGACCGCGCAATTGCCCGCCGCGCGCGCGGCAGTGGATGCGGCCAAGCAGGCGTTCGATGCCGCCGCAGCCGCGCAACAGGAAGCGCGCGCCGCGATCGACAAGGCGCGTGCCGATATCGGTTCGGCCGAGCAGGCGCTACGCACTGCGCGGCGCGACGAGGACAATGCCGCTGCCGCGATCGAACGGCGCGGTGCGGCCGCTGCCGCGCTAGACCAGCGCCGGGCGAGCGCGGACGCGGAGCAGAAGGAGGCGCTGGCCGCCGAACAGGCCGCCGAGACGGCGCGCGCGGCTTTGCCCGACGGCGCGGAGACGCGCGGCGAGGTCGAGCGCCTGGGCGCGGTCGCCGAAGCGGCGCGCGCCAAGCTGGCCGAAGCGCGCGGCCGCGCGCTCGCGCTTGCCCAGTCGGTCGAGCATGACGGGCGGCGCCTCCAGGCGGCCAAGGCCGAGGCCAAGGGCTGGAAATCGCGCGCGGGCGATGCTGCGAGGCGTATTGCCGAAATGACCAAGCGCGAGGAGGCGGTCGCCGCCGAACGCGCGACGTTGATTCACCGCCCAGCCGAGCTGGATGCGGCGCTGGAGTCGCTCGGCAAGGACGCAGAGACGGCGGAGGCCAATGCCCGGGCCGCGCGCGAGACCGAGAGCGAGCGCGAAGCCGAACTGCGCCGGATCGAACAGGCGGTGGCGGCGGTCGGCGAGACGCTGGCGGCGGCCCGTGAGGCGCGGGCGGGCGCGCAGGCGCGGGCCGAGCATCAGGAAAGCCGGCGCGCAGAGCTTTCGCACCTGTCGGGCGAGCGGTTCGATTGCCCGGCGGCGACCTTGGCGGATCGGATCGGCTTCGACAGCGCCAGCCTCGCGCCCGCCGCCGACGAATCCGCGCGGCACGACCGGCTGGTCGCCGATCGCGAGCGGTTGGGACCGGTCAATCTGGTGGCGGAAAGCGAGCTGGCCGAGATCGAGGGCGCGCGCGAAACCAATGCCGCAGAGCGCGACGAACTCTATCAGGCGGTCAACCGGCTGCGCGGCTCTATCGGCAGCCTCAACCGCGAGGGCCGCCAGCGGCTGCTGGCTGCGTTCGAGGCGGTCGACATGCATTTCCGCCGGCTGTTCGCGACCCTGTTCGCGGGCGGCGAGGCGCATCTGGCGCTGATCGACAGCGACGATCCGCTCGAAGCGGGGCTGGAGATCATGGCGCAGCCGCCAGGCAAGAAACTGGGCAGCCTGACCTTGCTGTCGGGCGGCGAGCAGGCGCTGACCGCGGTCGCTTTGATTTTTGCTTTGTTCCTGACCAATCCCGCGCCGATCTGTGTGCTCGACGAAGTCGACGCGCCGCTCGACGACGCCAACATCGAACGTTTCTGCGATCTGCTGCTCAAGATGACCGAGGAGACCGAAACGCGCTATCTTGTCGTCACGCACAATGCGGTGACGATGAGCCGCATGCACCGCCTGTTCGGCGTGACCATGATCGAGCGCGGCGTCAGCCGACTGGTCTCGGTCGATCTGGGCGGTGCAGAAACATTGCTGGCGGCGGAGTGATGCGCGCCGCGT
>NZ_DATHFV010000192.1:0-6489 GCF_035317925.1 Sphingomonas sp. | reverse complement strand
GGCTGGCGCGGACCTTGTCCGAAGGCCCCCCACCCTCCGCCATCATCCTCGACCTGCGCGACAATGATGGCGGCGATGCCGACGTGATCGCGAAAGTGGCCGGCTTATTCTTCAGGGAGGATCGGCCGCTGGTTCAGCGGATCGACCGGCGCGAGACCATGCAGAAGCTGCATGGCACCGGCAAAAAGGCCTATCTCGGCCCGCTGGCAGTGCTGGTCGGCCCCGACAGCGCCAGTGGCGCGGAAGCGTTCGCGGCCCTGATCGACGAAAGCGAGCGCGGCGTCACCGTGGGCCAACGCACCGCCGGCGCGCTGACCGGCGCGTCCGAATATAAATTGCCCGACGGCGGCCAGCTTTCGGTTGCGGAATTCGATATCCGCACCCCGAGCGGCCAACGGCTCGAGGGCGTCGGCCTCGAACCCCGCATCCCGATCAAGCCGAGCCTGGCCGACAAGCGCGCCGGACGCGATCCCGTGCTGGCCCGCGCGCTGATCGCGGTCAAAAGCCGTCAGCTAGCCGCGGGGCGGTAGCTGTGCTTCGGCGGGCTGGGCGTCGCTCCAGCTGCCGCCGATCGCCTGGATCAGGCTGACCGCCGCCATCTGCCGGTCGACGATCGCCGAAGCCTCGGTCTGGCGCGCGGAGAGCGCTGTGGTCTGCGCCACGATCACGTCCGAATAAGCGATCTGACCGGCGATATACTGGTTCTGCGTGAGCTGCTCGACCCGGTTGGCGGCAGCGGCGGCGCTCGTCCGCTGATCGGCGACATACCCCAGGATGCGCGAAGCGGCGAGTTCGTCCTCGGTCTGCTGGAAGGCGGTCAGCACGGTCTGGCGATAGTTGGCTGCCGCCTGATTATAGGCCGCGCGCGCCTCGGCCACGCGCGCCGAACGCGCGCCGAAATCGAGCAATGTCTCGGCCGCGGTCAGGCCCAAGGTCCAGATGCTGCTGGCGGCGCTGAACAGCGAGCCCAGTCGGCTTGCCTGGGAGCCGATATCGCCGCTCAGACCGACGGTGGGGAAGAAAGCCGAACGCTGAATACCAATATTGGCATTGGCCGCCGCCACGCGCCGCTCGGCCGCCGCGACGTCGGGGCGTCGTTCGAGCAGGACCGACGGCACGATCCCGGGCACGTCGGGCACCACCGGCGCCCAAGGTGCTTCGGCCAGCACGAAGTTGGACGGGTTTTCCCCCACCAGCACCGCGATCGCATGTTCGAAGGCCGAACGCTGGCGCTCGAGATCAGCGGCATTAGCCTGCGCGCTGTTGAGCTGGGTCTGTGCCTGCAGCACATCGACCTTGGCCACCACGCCCTGATTGTAGCGGTTGGTCGTGATCTGGAGCGCCTTGGCATAGGCCGCCACGGTCGCATCGAGGATCATCTTCTGATGCTCGATGCCGCGCAATTGCAGGTAATCGGCGGCGAGTTCGCCCTGCGCGGACAAAGTCGCATTGGCGAGATCGGCCTGGCTGGCCTGCGCCAGCGCCTTTTGCTGGCTGACGGTGTTGCGGACGCGGCCCCACAGATCGGGCTCCCACGTCGCGCCCAGGGTCACGGAATAGCGCCGGCTGCCATTGCTGCCGGTGGTGACCGTATTACCGCCGATGATCGTGGTGGTGCCGTTGCCGAACGAACCCGCGCGGGTCGCGCCCGCCGACAGATCGACCGTCGGGAACAAGGCCGCGCGCGCCTCGCGCACGGTGGCGCGTGCTTCCTCGTAGGCGGCGGCCGCGGCGGCGACATTCTGGTTGTTGACGGCGACCCGCGCCTCGAGCCCGTTGAGTATGGGATCGTTGAACAGCAGCCACCACTGGCCCTTGGCGATCGCGTCGGCGGGTGTGGCGGCCTGCCAGCCGGGCGCTTCCTTGAACGCGACGGGCGTGACCGTACCGGGCCGGCTGTAAGGCGGCGCGAAGCTGCATGCGGCCACGGCGAGCATCACCGGCAATGTTGCGAGGGTGCGAAGCGTCTTCATGCGGGTTGTAATCCCTGGGCGTCGTCGTGGCGCGCGAGCATCCGTTCGTGCGGCGAACGGCGGCGGAAACGATCGAGCGCGAGATAGACGACCGGCGTCGTCAGAAGCGTTAGGAACTGGCTGGCGATCAGCCCGCCGATGATCGCGATGCCGAGCGGGCGACGCAGTTCCGCGCCCTCGCCGAAGCCGATCGCGAGCGGCAGCGCGCCGAACGCGGCGGCCATCGTCGTCATCAGGATCGGGCGGAAACGCAGCAGGCTCGCCTCGCGGATCGCCGCGAGCGGCGACAGACCGCGCGAACGCTCCGCATCGAGCGCGAAGTCGATGATCAGGATCGCGTTCTTCTTGACGATGCCGATCAGCAGGATGAGCCCGATCAAAGCGATCAGATCATATTGCGACCCCGTCACCATCAAAGCGATCACCGCACCCACGCCCGCCGACGGCAAGGTCGACAGCACCGTCAGCGGATGGATCGCGCTTTCGTAGAGAATGCCGAGCACGATGTAGATCACGATGATCGCGGCAGTGATCAGGATAGGGTTCGACTGGGTCGATTGCTGGAAGACCTGCGCGGTACCGGCGGCGTCGCCATGCACCTGCGCCGGGAAATGGAGGCCGGCCTGGACGTCCTGGATCCGCGCGATCGCATCGCTCAAGGCAAACCCGTTGCCTGTCGAAAAGCTGATCGTCGCCGCCGGCGCCGCATCCTGATGGTTGACCTGCGCGGCGGTCGAGCGGGTCGCCCAGGTCGCGATCGTCGAAAGCGGCGTCATCATGCTGGGGGTGGTGTTGACCGCGGCGCCGGAGGCGGCATCGCGCCCCTGGCCGGTGCTGGAGGCCGGAGTCGATCCGCTCACGCCCGACGTCGTGCCGATCGCGGTCGCGGCGCTGCTGGGGCTGGTCGTGGCCGACGCCCCCGGCAAGCCGGTCGAACTCGTGCTGGTGACGGCTGCGCTTTCGGCATTGACGGTCGAACCGCCCGTACTGCTCTGACCCGCCGGGACATAGACGCCGTTCAGCGCGTCGGGCGAGCCGGTAAACTCCGCCGCGACCCCCATCACGATATGATATTGGTTGAGGCCGCTATAGATCGTCCCGACCTGGCGCTGCCCGAAGGCGTCGTAGAGCGTGTTGTCGATCGTCTGCGGCGTGATGCCGAGCCGGCTCGCGGCATCGCGGTCGACGTTCACATAGACCTCGGCCCCGCCATCGGCCTCGTCGACATCGACATCGGTCAGCTCGGGATATTTCTTGAGCGCGGTCGCCAGTTCGGGCCCGGCCTTGGCCAGCACCTCGGGATCGTCGGCCTTCAGCGTATATTGATAGCTGCTGTTGCCGCCCCGCCCGCCAACGCGCATGTCCTGCACCGGGCTGAGGAAAGTGGCGACGCCCGTAATGCGCGCCAGCTTGGGCCGCAGCCGGGTGATCACGTCGCGCGCGCTGTCGCGCTCGCTTTTCGGCTTCATCGTCGCGAACAGGAAGCCGCCGCCCGCACGCGATCCGCCGGTGAAGGCGACGACATTCTGGATCGCGGGGTCCTTGCGGATGATCTTCACGATTTGGGTGAGCTTGGTCTGCATGTCCTGGAACGAGATGCTCTGATCGGCGCGCAATCCGCCCTGGAGCGAGCCCGTATCCTGTTCGGGAAAGAAGCCCTTCTGGATCGTGATCAGCAGGAAGATGTTGAGCCCGATCGCACCCGCGAGCAGCAAAAGGATCGCGCCGCGATTGGCGAGCGCCCAGTCGAGACTCTTGGCATAGAGTGCCTGGAGCCGTTCGAACTGCCGTTCGGCGAAGAGGGAGAAGCGATTCTCCTTCTGCTGGTCACGCTCCTTGAGGATCAGAGCAGCGATCATCGGCGTGGTCGTGAGCGAGATGATGAGGCTGATCAGCACCGCGACCGTCATCGTCACCGCGAATTCGCGGAACAGCCGGCCCACGATCCCCGCCATGAACAGCAAGGGGATGAACACCGCGACCAGGCTGATCGAGATCGACACGACGGTGAAGCCGACCTCGCGCGCGCCCCGCAAAGCCGCCTGCATCGGCTTCATGCCCTGTTCGATATGGCGCGAGATATTCTCGAGCACGACGATCGCATCGTCAACGACGAAGCCGGTCGCGACCGTCAGCGCCATCAGCGACAGATTGTTGAGGCTGAACCCGAGCAGGTACATGATCCCGATCGTGCCGAGCAGCGACGCGACCACCGCCACCGCCGGCACCACCGTCGCGCGCAGCGAACGCAGGAAGATCGACACCACGATCACCACCAGCAAGGTCGCGATCACGAGCGTGATTTCGACTTCGTGCAGCGATGCGCGGATCGTGGTGGTGCGATCCGACGCGACCGCAACCTTGATGTCGTGCGGGATCGCAGCCTCGATGATCGGCAATTGCGCCTTCACCGCGTCCACCGTCGCGATGATGTTGGCGCCCGGCTGGCGGCTGATCACGACCGTGACCGCGCGCTCGCCGTTGAACAGGCCCATCGTGCGCACGTCTTCCGGCCCGTCATAGACATTGGCGATATCGGACAGGCGCACCGCGATGCCGTTGCGCCAGGCGACGATAAGCCCACTATAATCGGACGCCTTGAGGCCGGGCACGTCGCCGTAAATCTGCCAGGCGGTCGCGCCATTTTCGAGCACGCCGCGCGGCCGGTTGGCGTTGGTCGACGAGATCGCGGTGCGCACGTCCTCCAGCGGAATACCGTATTGCGCCAGTGCGAGCGGATTGAGATCGATCCGCACCGCGGGCAGCGCCGCACCGCCCAGCTCAACATCGCCCACGCCCTGCACCTGGAGCAGCTTCTGCTGCACGATGTTGGACACGGAATTGTAGATATCGGCCGAGGTGCGCGTTTTGCTGGTCAGCGCGATGATCATGATCGGTGCGTCAGCCGGGTTGATCTTGCGGTAGCTCGGATTGGTCTTGAGCGTGGCGGGCAGATCGGCGCGCGCCGCGTTGATCGCCGCCTGCACGTCGCGCGCGGCGCCATCGATATTGCGCGATAGATCGAACTGCGCGGTGATGCGGCTCGAGCCGATGCCCGATTGCGAGGTGAGTTCGGTCACGCCCGCGATCGTCGCCATGCGCCGTTCGAGCGGGGACGCGACGCTGGTCGCCATCGTCGTCGGGCTCGCACCGGGCAGGCTCGCGGACACGCTGATCGTCGGGAAATCGACCTGCGGCAGCGGCGCGACCGGCATCACGAAGAACGCGGCGATGCCCGCCAGCATCACGCCGACGGTCAGCAGCAAGGTGCCGATCGGCCGCCGGATGAAGAGCGCCGAGGGATTCACGCCCGATTTTCCAGCGGCAACAGCGGCTCCGCCTCGCGCCGGCGGCGGACGCGCGCGGACAGGCGCTCGAACGCGAGGAAGATGACGGGCGTGGTGAACAAAGTCAGCGCCTGGCTGACGATCAGGCCGCCAGCGATCGCGATACCGAGCGGACGCCGCAGCTCCGACCCCATGCCCGCACCGAAAATGAGCGGCAACGCTGCGAACAGAGCGGCGAAGGTCGTCATCATGATCGGCCGGAAGCGCAGATGCGCCGCCTGGCGGATCGCGCTGTCGGCATCCAGGCCCTCGGTCCGCTGCGCATCGATCGCGAAGTCGATCATCATGATCGCGTTCTTCTTGACGATGCCGATCAGCAACACGATGCCGATGATGCCGATCACGCCCAGATCGTTGCCGGTCAGCAGCAGCGCCAGCAGCGCGCCGACGCCCGCCGACGGCAAGGTCGACAGGATCGTGATAGGGTGGATGAAGCTCTCATAGAGCACGCCCAGCACGATATAGACGACCACGATCGCCGCGAGGATCAGCCAGACCTCGTTGGACAGGCTGGCCTTGAACGCGTTGGCCGCGCCCAAGAAGGTCGTCGTGACTCCGGCGGGCATGCCGATCTTGGTTTCGGCGCGCTGGATCGCCGACACCGCCCCACCGAGCGACTGGTTGGGCGCAAGATCGAAGCCGATCGTCGAGGCCGGGAATTGCGCGACGCGCGTTTCCTGGAGCGGTGCTTCGCCTTCGATGAAGTTCGCCACCGTCGACAGCGGTACCGAGGTTCCGGACGAGGTCTGCACATAGAGCTGATTGAGCGCCGCGGGACTGGTCAGCATCCCCGGCTGGCTTTCGAGGATCACGCGATATTGCGTGGTCTGGGTGAAGATGGTCGAGACGATGCGCTGGCCGAACGCATTGTAGAGCGCGCTGTCGATCGCGGCGGTGCTGATCCCGAGCCGGGCGGCGACGTCGCGATTGACCTTTACCGTCACCGCGCGGCCCTGATTCTGCATGTCGGACACGATGTTCCGGACCTGGCGGACGCCCTTGAGCGCTTCCATCAACTTGCCGGTCCATTGGTTGATTTCGTCCTGGTCGGCGCCCTGCAGCGCGAAGCGATATTGCGTCGGCCCGCCCTCGGCATCGATCGTCAGATCCTGCACGGGCCGCACATAAAGCGTAACGCCCGCAATGTCTTGGGCACGCCTCTGGAGACG
>NZ_DATHFV010000191.1:0-16110 GCF_035317925.1 Sphingomonas sp. | reverse complement strand
CACGAGGTCGTTGAAGATGATCGGCTTCATCTTCTTGCCGGCGAACGCGATCTCGCTCTCGGTGAAGGGGACATAGCCCCAATTGCCGCTGTCCGCGCCGCCGCCTTTGTTCGCCGGCATCGGCGTCCACATATGATCGATTGAGGCGGAGATGCGCCCGACGACCTTGCCGTCGCGTGTCGCGAGGAAAAGCTGCGCCACGGCATGTTCGAAGAACGGGTTCTTGCCGGGCGTGATCAGCCCCATCGCCTCATCCTTGAGAGGCGGCACCCAATAGGGATTATCCTTGTAGAGCCGGAACGGGAGGTCGACGAAGGCCTTGCGGTCCGCCTTGGTGATGACCGGGCGGATCGTTATCCCGTTCGGCATATAGGTCTTATCCCCTGATGCGGGTGGAAGGATGGCCGGTGGCGACGCCGCCCGAAAGCTCGGCGACCTTCGGATACACTTTGGCGACTTCGGGCGTGTAGCCCAGATTGAAGACGGTCGGGCTCTTCTTGCGATCGCTCACCTTGGCGTACATCGTGCCGAGCAGCCGGTCCCAGAAGAAGTTGGTGATCCCGAAATTGCCGGTCTCGTCGTGGAAATGATGCGCCATGTGGCGCTGCTTCATCTTCACCAGCATCGGATGCCTGGGCGTGTAGGCCAGATGCTGGATGCAGTGGCAGAATTCGTAGAAAGCGGTGGTCAGCAGGCCCGAGGCAAAACCGGCCGCCGCGCCGCCGATCCCGCCGAGCAGATAGCCGGTCGGAATCGTCATCAGGATGATCGGCGGCAGCGTCGTGTGGAGCGCGCCGAACAGGATTTCGAGCCGGTTGGGATCCTGGTGGTGATCATAATGGATCCGCTTCCAGGTCGCGGCCAGCATCGGCACCTTGAACATCCAGCGGCTGTGCAGCACCCAGCGGTGCAGCATGTACCAGACGAGCGGATAGAGCACGACCGCCACGGCCGCCGAGGCGATCGTCGCCAGCGCCGAGGCCGGGTAGACGAACCATACGCCGATCGAGACCGCGGCCAGCGACAGATAGGCGATCACCGCCGGATACTGGAAATAGGCGACCACCAGCTGCTTCAGGTTCATGCGGTCGAGATGATGCTCGCGACGCCAGAAGCTGGGTTTGACCGAAATAGTCGTCACACTCGGAATCCTTGGATGCTTAAGCCGAATTTAGTCGCCCGCCTCTGACGGCGCAATGCGGCGCTTTTCGGGCGATTTAGGGTTCGTTTGCGCGTTTCGGCGCGCTGCCGCACCGGCCCGCACCCCCACCCGGCCTCCCAACAGGATATTCTATGGGAGGCCGGGTGGGGGTGCGGGCCGGTGCGGCGCTTCGCACATCAATGCGCTTGCGACGTATCGACGGCCTTGCGCGGTTTGGGGACGAGCCAGATCAGCACCGCCGACGCAAGCAACAGGCAAGTCGCGATCAGGAACATATGGTCGAGCGAGACGACCAGGCTTTCCTGCGTCAGCAGATTTTCCAGCATCGCGCGCACCTGGCCCGGGCTGAAGCCGCTCGATTCGAGCTGCTGGATGATCGCCGGATTCGGATTGATCGATCCGACCAGTTCGTCATGCACGCGGATCGCGCCATTGGCCCAGACGGTCGTCGCGATCGACGTGCCGACCGCGCCGGACAAGGTTCGGACGAAGCTCGACAGGCCCGCGGCAGACGCGGTCTCGTTCGGCTTGACCGATCCCAGCGACAATATCGTGAGCGGCACGAAGAAGAAGGGCATGCCGAGGCCCATCGCCAGATGCGGAAGGGCCAGCGTCCAGTAATCGACACCCGACGTCCAGAAGGCGCGCACGAAGATCGTCGCCGCCATCCAGGTCATGCCGAACGACACCAGGGCGCGCGGATCGAACCGGCCTGTAAGCTTGCCGACGACCAGCGAAAATACCACAGCCAGCAGGCCTTGCCAGGCGGTGACGAAGCCCGACCATTGGGCGGTATAGCCCATCGCGCCCTGCAGCCATTGCGGCGTCACCACAACGGACGAAAAGAAGGTGCCATAGGTTAGTGCCAGCGCAATCACGGCCGCCGAAAAGCCGCGATGCCGGAATACGCGCAGATCGACCGCCGGATGATCCTCGGTCAATTCCCAGATCAGGAAGGCGATGAAGCCGACGCCGGCGATGATCGCCAGCGCCCAGATGAAGGTCGAATGAAACCAGTCATGGTCGCGGCCGATGTCGAGCATGATCTGGAGCGCGCCGACCCAAACCACCAGCAGGAGCATGCCGCCGAGGTCGATCCGGGCCCGGGTCGTCGGGGTCTCGCACTTGCTGACCATCAGATAGGACCCGATGACGCAGATCATCGCGATCGGGATGTTGATGAAGAAGATCCAGTGCCACGACCAATTGTCGCTGATCGTGCCGCCTAACAATGGCCCCGCGATCGGCGCGACGACGGTCGTCATCGCCCATAAGCCCATCGCCTGACCGCGTTTCTGCGCCGGGAAGACGCGCAGCAGCAAAGTCTGGGTCAGCGGCATGATCGGGCCGCCGCAAATGCCCTGGCCGATCCGCGCCGAGACCAGGAAACCCAAGGTCGGCGACATGCCGCACAGGATCGAGAACAGGCAGAAACCCGACATCGCGAACAGATAGGTGCGAACCGTGCCGAACCGCGACGCCAGCCATCCGGTCAGCGGAACGCAGATCGCCTCCGCCACCGAATAGGATGTGATGACCCACGTGCCCTGATCGGGCGAGATGGCGAGGCTGCCCGCGATATGCGGCACCGACACGTTGGCGATCGACGTATCGAGCACCACCATGAAATTGCTGAGGGCGAGCACGCCCCCGGCGAGCCACATCCGGCCGCCCGAAAGCGCGCAGCCGTCACCGGCCATGGGTCTGCTTGCCATCGGCTTAGCCTCCGACGTCGATCGTCACATCCATCGAAAGGCCGACGCGCAGCGGATGCTGCTGGAGCTCGGCTGGGTCGAGCATGACGCGCACCGGCAGGCGCTGCACCACCTTGATCCAGTTGCCGGTGGCGTTCTGCGCCGGGATGATCGCGAAGGCCGATCCGGTGCCGCCGGCAAGCCCGATCACGGTGCCGTGATAGACCACGCTATGGCCATAGATGTCGGCGGTCAGCCGCGCCTTCTGGCCGATCCGCACCTTCTTGAGCTGGCCTTCCTTGTAGTTCGCATCGACATACATGTTGTAGACCGGAACCACCGTCATGATCGGCGTGCCGGCGGCGATGCGCTGGCCGACCTGGACGTTGCGCTGCGCGATCACGCCGTCGAACGGCGCGCGGATCACGGCACGCGACAGATCGAGCTTGGCGGAATCGAGCTTGGAGCGGGCCGAGGCGACGTCCGGATTGTCCTGCATCGATCCCTGGATCAGCGCCTGATTGGCGTTGTAATTCTCGCTGGCGGCGACGCGATTGGCCTTGGCCTGGGCAATGCCGGCTCTGGCGACCGCGAGCTGCGCCTGCGCCGCGGCGAAGGCATTGGTCGCGCTGGTCAGCTCGTCGCCCGATACCGCGCCCGATTTGGCGAGGCTCTGGCGGCGGGTCAGGTCGACACGGGCCTTGTCATAGGCCGATTGTGCGGCGACCATTTCGGCCTGCGCGCGCTCGATATCGCTGTCGCGCGCGCCGACCTGGGCCTGCAGCGCGCCACCGGTGGCGCGGGTCTGCAGGAATTCGCGCTCGGCCTGGGCGAGATCGGCCTGCGCACGCTCGACCGCGATCTGCATGTCCGCTGGATCGAGCGTGACGAGGATATCGCCTTTCTTGACGATCTGCGTGTTGGCGACGCGCACGCTCTGCACCGGTCCGGCGACCAAAGGCGTGATCTGCGCGGTGTCGGCGCCGACATAGGCATTGTCGGTCGAGACGTGCCGCACGCCGATCAGGAAGTGATAGGCCGTCACCAGCAGGGCGACGCCTAGCACGACCGCGGCGAGAATGGTGAGCCACTGCTTGCGCCGTTCAGCCATCGTGCGCTGCGGCGCATCGTGGGAAGCGGCCAGTTCGGGGGTGGGTTGATCGGCCATCTGGCTGCTCCTGGAAATCAAGCGCCGCTGAAGCCGCCGCCGAGCGCACGCACAAGTGCGACGTCCAGCGTGAAGGCCCGGGCAGTAAGGTCGGCATCGCGGCGGCGGGCGACGATCAGCGCCTGCTCCGCGGTGAGCACGTCGAGGTAGGTGGACAGGCCGGCGCGATAGCGCAGCCGCGCGATCTCGAACGCCTTCTGGCTGTCGGCGAGCGACAAGCGCGCATCGCTCGCCTGGCTGCCGAGCGCATTGCGGCTCGCGACCGCATTGGCGACGTCGTGCAGCGCATCGATCAGGGTCTTGTCGTAATCGGCGACGGCGGCGTCGTAGTCGGCACGCGCGACGCGATAGTCGCCGTTGCGTTTGCCGCTGTCGAAGATCGGCAGGCTGAAGGCCGGGCCGACATTGCCGTAGCTCGATCCCGATTTGAGGATGTTGCCGAAGCCCAGCCCCTCGAGGCCGACCAGCCCGCTCAGGCTGATGTCGGGATAGAAAGCCGCATGCGCGACCTTGATCCGTTCGGCGGCGGCCTCGACCCGGGCGCGCGCCGCGACGATGTCGGGGCGGCGGCCGACCAGGTCGATACCCGTAGACGGCGGCAAAGCGAGCGAGACCAGCGAGGATAATGCCGGCCGGCTGATATTAAGGCCGCGATCCGGGCCCGCGCCGATCAACGCGGCGAGCTGGTTGCGGGTCAGCGCGATCTGTTCGTCGATCTGGCTGAGATCGGCGCGTGCGGCAGGTACTGCGGCGGATGCCTGGCGAAGCTGGCCCTGCGTGTCGATGCCGTTGCGAACGCGATCGGACACGAGGCCCGCTGTATCCTGCTGGATGCGCAACGCCTCATCGGCGACGTCGCGCTCGGCATAGAGGCGGGCGAGATCGGCATAGGAAGCGGCGATCGCCGACGCCAGCGTCAGCCGCGCCTCGGCCATCTCGACGCGCGCGGCATCGCGATCGCTCAGCGACGCGCGCAGCTGCGCGCGGTTCTTGCCCCACAGATCGAGATCGAACCCGAACTTGAGGTTGAGGACACCGTAATTCTTCCAGCCCTTCGGCACGAAATCGGGCGGAATGCCGAAATTGTAGCTCTGCTTGGTCTTGCCGCCATTGCCCGCCGCGTCGAGCGACGGGCCGAGCGCCGCGCCGGCGCTTTCGGCCAGGCCCTGCGCCCGCGCCAGCCGCGCGGTAGCGGATGCGATGTCGGGCGATCCGGCAAGGCCTTCGGCGATCAGCTGGTCGAGCTGCGCATCATTATAGGCTTTCCACCAGCCGTCGCCCGGCCATTGCCCGCCCTGATCGGGCAGGCTCCGGGTCGCGGCCAGGCTGGAGGCAGCGCGCGGTACCGGCTTGTCGCCCAGATTGGGGGCGCACGCCGCCAACGGCGCGAGCGCGCCAAACACCAGCAGCGTGGCAAGCCGAGAAGTCATGGGAACCTTAAATCTGTACCGTTGCGTACGCGAACAAATGGGACTCGCCCCACATCTTGTCAACAGAAAAATGTACTCTATAGTATTGTTATGGACTTGAGCCCACCCCCCGGCCGTCGCGAGGCCCGCAAGGCGGATCGCCGCCGCGCCATCCTCGAGGTGGCCGAACGGTCGTTCCGCGAACGCGGTTTCGCGGACACGTCGATGTCGACAATCGCTGCCGAGCTTGGCGGTTCCAAGACGACCTTGTGGACCTACTTTCCATCGAAGGATGCGTTGTTCGCGGCGGTGATCGATTCTAAGATCGAGACCTTCGAGTCAAAACTTGACGAGGCGCTGATTCCAGCCGGCGGCACGGCGGCGGCCTTGTCACGCTTCGGTCGGCTTTTCTTGAATAAAATCCTGGATCCGCAGTCCGTCGCTTTGCACCGCCTGATCGTCGGCGAATCCGAACGCTTCCCCCAGATCGGCGAGGCCTTCGCCCTGCGCGGGCCGGATCGGGTTCGCACGCGCCTGTGCCGCTATATGGAGGAAGAGATGGCGGCGGGCCGGGTGCGTAAGGGCAATCCGGTCACCGCGGCGCGTCAGTTTCTCGGCCTGTGCCAGTCCGGCTGCTATCTCGATCGGCTATGGCGCCCGGCGCGCGCTTTGACCAATGATCCCGAAGCCGATGTCGCTGCCGCGGTCGACAGCTTCCTGCGCGCCTGGGGCCCGGCGGCGGCATGAGCCGATCAGGCTGGACGGCGATCCTGCTGGCCGGCCAGCGCCCGGGCGTCGATCCGCTGGCGCAGGCGTTCGGCGAGCAGTGGAAGGCGCTGATCCAGGTTGATGGCGAGGCGATGCTGTCGCGCGTCGCGAAGACCTTGCTCGCCAGTCCGTCGATCGCGCGCATCCTGGTGGTGGCGCAGCAGCCCGAAATCCTGTTCGTCGGCGATTGCGCCTGGCTGGCGGAAGAGCGGCGCGTCGGCACCGCCGTCTCGACCAGCGGCATTGCGGTCAGCGTCGCGGCCCTCGCAGGTACGGAACAGGCACCCTGGCCGGTGCTCGTCACCACCGCCGATCATCCCTTGCTTACACCGGCCATGATCGAGACGATGATTGCGGCTACGGCGGGCGCCGACGTGGCGGTCGGCGTCGTCTCGGCCCGCACTCTGCTCGCCGCCTATCCCGGCAATCGCCGCACCTGGCTCAAGTTCGCGCGCGATGACTGGACCGGCGCCAATCTGTTCGCGCTCGTCTCGGACAAGGCGCGCGGTCCCCTGCTCGCCTGGAGCGAGGTCGAGCGCGACCGCAAGAAGGCGCTCAAGCTGATCTGGCATTTCGGGCCCGTGCTCGCGCTGCGCGCGATGACCCGCACGATCACTTTGGCTGGTGCGCTCGCCAAGGCCGGGCGCAAGCTCGGCGCGGTGGTGAAGCCGATCGACCTGCCCTTCGCCGAAGCCGGCATCGACGTCGACAAGCCCAGCGATCACGCGCTGGCGGAGCAGATATTGAAGGCACGCGCTCAGAGCTGACCGTCATTGCGACCCCGGCGAAAGCCGGGGGAAGCAATCCAGTTCCGCGCTCGATGGCTGGATTGCTTCGTCGCTGCGCTCCTCGCAATGACGATCGGGTTTCACACCGGCAGCTTGTCGGCCTTCTCCGCTTTGCCAGCGGCGAGCCGGCTGCTGTAATGATGCCAGGTGAAGATCGCCGCCGCGCCGCGATGCGGGCTCCACTTGCGCGCGATCTCGCGCACCTTTTTTTCCGAAGGCCGTTCGGGCAGGCCCAATAATTGCCCGACCTCTTCCTGCACCGCGAGATCGCCCGCCGGCCAGATATCGCCGCGCCCTTCGGCGAACAGCAGATAGATTTCCGCCGACCAGCGGCCGACCCCCTTGATCCGGGTCAGCGCGGCGATCGCCTCCTCGTCGTCCGCCGGAAGGTCGAACAGATCGAGTTCGCCGCTCGCGATCAGCTCGGCCAAGCTCTTCACGTAGCTGATCTTCTGGCGTGACAGGCCCGCCGCGCGCAGCATCTCGTCCGGCGTCGCCGCCAGCACGACCGGGTCCAGCCCGGCGCCGACCGTCTGTTCCATCCTGCCCCAGATGGCGTTGGCCGAAGCCACGCTCACCTGCTGGCCGATGATCGTGCGCAGCAAGGTCTGGTGGCCACGGTCGCGGATGCGGGGCGGCGGATAACCATGCCGCTTCACGCCCGCCGCGAAGGCCGGCTCGATCTTCGCCAGGGCATCCAGGCAGGCTTTCAATTGTTCCGCGCTCAGGCCCATGGCCTCTCTCCGATTGCGCTGGCGTCATACGCTCTTCATAGGGCGCGGCAGCGTCACTTTGCTGAAAGGTTCGATAATGCCCAAGTTGATCGTCGTCACCCGCGAAGGCGAGGAACGCGAGATCGAGGGCGAGACTGGCCTGTCAGTGATGGAGGTGATCCGCGAGGCGGGCATCGACGAACTGCTCGCTTTGTGCGGCGGCTGCTGTTCGTGCGCGACCTGCCACGTCCATGTCGATCCGGCTTATGCCGATCGCCTGCCGGATATGAGCGACGACGAGAATGAATTGCTCGCCATTTCCGACGATCGCGCCGCCGATTCGCGCCTGTCCTGCCAGATCCAATTCACCGCCGCGCTCGACGGCATGACCGTCACGATCGCGAAGGAAGATTGAGGTTAGCCGTCGTCAGCTTCGTGTCGTCATTGCGAGGAGCGTAGCGACGAAGCAATCCAGCTCCTCGCGCGTGGCCCTGGATTGCTTCGCTACGCTCGCAATGACGGCTTGGTTTTAAGCGCCTCGCGTCGCGATCGCGTAGAGCGCGATCGCGGCGGCGTTGGAGACGTTGAGGCTCTCGACCTTCGGGCTGATCGGCAGCTTGGCGAGTTCATCGCAATGCGCCTCGGTATTCTGGCGCATGCCCTCGCCTTCGGCACCGAGCACCAAGGCGACCCGCGCCGTGCCGATCGCTTCGCCCAGCGTGCGCGGCGCATGGCCGGTCAGGCCGATCCGCCAGAAGCCCGCCTCGCCGATCTCGTCCAGCGCGCGGGCGAGATTGACCACGCGCACCCACGGCACCGTCTCCAGCGCGCCCGAGGCGGAGCGTGCGAGCGCGCCCGATTCGGGCGGCGCATGGCGGTCTTGCGTGATCAGCCCGAGCGCGTCGAACGCGGCCGCCGAACGCAGCACCGCGCCGACATTATGCGGATCGGTCACCTGATCGAGGATCAGCAGCGGCCGGTTGTTGCCCTCGCTTTGTTCGAGCAGGTCGCCCAGCCAGATGTCGGGCAAAGGATCGACCTCGATCACCACGCCCTGGTGCGGTGCGTCGCTTGGCACCAGCCGGCCGAGATCGGCGACCTCGGCATAGGTGACGGGAAGATCGGACGGAAAACCGCCGAACGCGGCGAGCGCCTCGCGCGTGCCCCACACGCGCCGCACCACCCGTTCGGGATTGGCGAGCGCGGCGGTGACCGCATGCCGCCCCCAGAAACGGGGGCGGTTGGAGGGAGCCTGGGATGGACGATGGCCTTTGCGCATCGGCGCTGCATGTGGAGAGCGGCGTCGGAATGCAAGGCTTGTCCGCTGCAACAGGATTGTCACGGGGCGCGGCTAGCGTTTCCAGCGACTTAACCATTTGGTCCGAACGGCCGCTCCCTGGGGGATATATCGATCATGACGCGCACCACGCTCGCTTTGCTGTTCTCCGCTGTCGCGCTCGCCGCGCCGGCCGCCGCCACCAACCTCATTCCCGGCAACCTGGTGGTCAGCGTCGAGGGCAATGGCGTGTGGGGCGCCGCCAGCGGCGGCTACACCGACAATCAGGCCGCGCCGCTCACGTTGATGCAGTTCAGCCATGAAGGCACGTCGAACGCGTCTTATGTCAGTTCGATCGTGCTGCCGCAGAGCGGCTCGGGCGCGATTTCGGGCGAATATGGTTCCTCGTCGGAAGGCGGGCTGCAGCTGACCTCCGACGGCAAGCATCTCGTCATCATGGGCTATGGCGTCAAAGCGTCCGACTTCAACGCCAACCCGACCGCTTATGGCACGCTCACCACCGATCCGACCAAGCCGACCGCGCTCGGCCAGTCGGGCAGCATGACCAATGCCGGCTATCAGGCGGTGGCGCGCGTCGTCGCGGTGATCGACGGCGACGGGTCGGTCGACACCTCGACCCAGCTCTACAATGTCTTCAACGGCAATAACCCGCGCAGCGTCGCGTCGAAGGACGGCAAGACCTTCTACGTTTCAGGTCAGGGCGTGGACGGCGATCAGACCGCGGGCGTTTTCTACGCGAC
Organism: Sphingomonas sp.; assembly: GCF_035317925.1. Taxonomy (GTDB): domain Bacteria; phylum Pseudomonadota; class Alphaproteobacteria; order Sphingomonadales; family Sphingomonadaceae; genus Sphingomonas_I. The sequence goes on along the minus strand of NZ_DATHFV010000191.1, from coordinate 6,371 downwards.
CAAGGGCGCGAGCAGCGCCACCTCGATCACCGGCGACGATACCGCGACGGTCAAGAACGGCCCGCGCAACGCGACGCAGGATACGCGCGTGGTCGAATTCGGCCCCAACGGCGAACTGCTCGTTTCGGTCGACAGCAAGGACGGCAAGGACAATGCCCGCTCCTTCATCGGCGCGCTCGGCACCGATCCGACCACGCTCTACAACAATGGCAGCGGCCCGACCCAGCTTTCGGGCTATGGCAATAGCGGCGGCACCGGCAAGGTCACGCTCACCGCGCAGACCGCCAACGGCATCAGCACGGCGGGGCAGGAGATCAACCTCAGCCCCGAAAGCTTCTTCTTCGCCGACCCCAACACGCTGTACGTCGCCGATAGCGGCGCACCCAAGCAGGACAGCGCCAAGAAAACGACCGGCGACGGCGGCCTCCAGAAGTGGATCTTCGACGGTACCAACTGGAACCTCGTCTACACCATCTCGGCCGGGCTCAACCTCGTCTCCAACAGTTCGGCGCACGGCACGACCGGCCTGCTCGGCCTGACCGGCCAGGTTGTCGACGGCCAGGTCCAGTTGTTCGCCACCAACTACACCGCCGGCGATACCGACCAGACCTACCTGTTCGGCCTGAGCGACCTGCTGAGCGCGACCACCAAACAATCGGGCGAGGCCTTCTCGATCCTCGCCGCCGCGCCGGCGGATTCCAACTTCAAGGGCGTGTCGTTCGCCCCGTCCGCCACCGCTTCGGTCCCCGAGCCGATGACCTACGCGTCGATGATCCTGGGCTTCGCGCTGATCGGCGGGACGATCCGCCGCCGCCAGCGCACGGAGGCGGCCGCGATCGCCTAATCCCCCGCTTGACCCCGCTGCCCGCCGGATCGACACTGGCGGGCGGGGGGATGCCATGACCGATCCGGCGCAACGCACCGATCTTCCGACCGTGATCGCGATCGCCGCGCTGGCGGGCGTGGTCGTCACCCAGCTGCACGAAGGCGCGGGCCATGGCGGCGCCTGCCTCGCGCTCGGGCGCCATGTCCGCGAATGGGGCGCATTCTATCTCGATTGCGATACGCATACCGCGCCGCCGATCGTGGGCCGGCTGGTCGCGGCGGCGGGCAGCACGATGAACCTGCTGACCGCTTTGCTGGCGCTCGGCCTGCTGCGCGCAACGCCGGGATCCCGCCCACGTGCGCGCTTCTTCTGGTGGTTGGTGGCTGCGGTCGGCGGCTTCGAATGGGCCGGCTATTATCTGTTCTCGGGCGTGAGCGGGCTGGGCGACTGGGGCGCGAGCCCTGACGGTGTGTTCAACCTTGTACCGGGCTGGCCGGCGTGGCGGCTGCTGCTCGCGGTCGGTGGCGGTGTGCTCTACTGGTTGTGGGCGATCGTCGCGATGCGTGCGCTGGCCGGCTTGACCGGCGCGGACGAAGCCGGGCGGCGGCAGGCGCGGCTGCTATCCTGGGTTGCTTATGCGACGATCGGCGGCACCGCCTTCGCGATCGGGCTGATGAATCCGATCGGCCTGTTCGTGCTGCTTGCCTCGGCCGTCGCCGCGTCGTTCGGCGGGACATCGGGCCTGATGTGGGCACCTTATTATATCCGCCCCGGCGCTACCGCCGCGCCGCCCTTCGCGATCGCGCGAAGCTGGGTCTGGATCGTCGTGGGCGCGGCGATGATCGTCGCCGAAGGTCTCATCCTCGGCCCGTCGCTGCACTTCTGATCGGGATGGGTAGGCGCCCCACTACGCTTCAAGACGCAATGGGACGCCCGGCGCCGCCATCGGCGCGTCGGCCGCGGAAGTAAAGCTGAAGGTGGAGATTGGTGGACAGGGCTGGATTCGAACCAGCGTACGCTTGCACGGGCAGATTTACAGTCTGCTGCCTTTAACCACTCGGCCACCTGTCCATAGGCGTCCCCGGTGGGGAGGCGCGTCTTTGGCGAAGCATGGCGGGGCTGTCAACGCAGGTTTCCGAAAGTGTGTGGGTGCCGGCCGGTAAGAGGCGTAAGGCGGGCGCGGGCGCTTCGCCCGCTAAGGAAGTCATCATGGCCAAGAGCCAGAAAAAATCGAACAAGGAAGTCCGCAAACCCAAGGCGGAAAAGGTGAAGACCAATGCGTCCAATCCTTCGGCCAAGGGACCCGTCGGGCTGGTCAACATCAAGGGCTGATCGGCCTTGGTTTCAGCGGCTGATAGAGCGGCGCGCGCGATGCACGATCCCGGATCCATGACATCGCCCGAAATGCGTGCCGGCCTGCCGATCATCGGCTTCGAAAACGCTCAGGCGTTCGAGACATGGCTGGCCGCGCAGCCGCCGGACTCTTCCGGCCTGTGGCTCAAGCTCGCCAAGCAGGGCGCGGGCATTATCAGCCTGACCAAAAGCGAGGCGATCGATGCCGCGCTCTGCCATGGCTGGATCGACGGCCAGCTCCATCCCTATGACGATGCCTGCTGGCTGATCCGCTTCACGCCGCGCAAAGCCCGCAGCAAATGGTCCGAGAAGAACCGCGTTCGCGCGCAGCAATTGATCGCCGAGGGAAGGCTAAGTCCGCGCGGCCTGGCCGAGATCCGCTCGGCGCAGGCGGACGGGCGGTGGGATGCGGCTTACGCCCCGGCCAGTACGGCGGCGGTGCCCGATGATCTGCGGACGGCGCTGGCGGCCAGCCCGCAAGCCGCCGCCTTCTTCGCGACGCTCACCGGCGCCAACCGCTACGCCATCCTCTATCGGATCGGCGCGGTGAAGAAGGCGGAAACGCGGGCACGCAAGATCGCCGACTATGTCGCGATGCTCGAACGTGGCGAAACGCTTCACTGACGGGGGCAGCTGAACGACCCTAAAAGAAAGGCGATTATGTACTTTACAGACCTACGCCTGATTACGGCGGGCGCGCCAATCTTCGAGTGCTGCGATAATAAAGCTAAGCAGTACCATCAGGGCGAAGGCACCACAGATTCTCAATGCTATGTTCGCGGCAGTGCCGCCGCCCACGCGACCATTAAAAAAATCTAGGACGGTCAGGGCGGCCTCAAGGGCAAAAATCCACTTGGCGAAGTACCACGCCGTCGGCCAGATCCGCCTCAGGTAATCCTTCATTCCGGCTTCTCCTGGCCACTTACACAGTCGCTTCAAGTTGGATTGGTAAGTTACGTAATCGCCAAAAGAAAGGGGCGGCTCCATTGCTGGAACCACCCCTCCCAGGGACTGATCCGTGAGGATCAGAACTTGAAGTTCGCGCCCGCCCGGAAGGTCCGGCCGATCAGACCGGCATAATGCCAGCTGGTCAGATAATTGGGTGCGCTGGCATAGGCGCCCGGCGCGATCGGGGCCCGTGCGTTGAAGACGTTGCCGACGTTCACATAGAAGTCGAACTTGTCGTTCACCGCATAGTCCAGGTTCGCATCGACGTTGATGAAGCTCTTGATATAGCAGAACTCCTTGCCGATCGTCGTGTTGCCGGTGGCGTACTGGTTGCCGGTCACGCAGTCGGTGCTGGCCCGCTCGTCGGCCGCGACCGACTTGATGTGGCCGACATAATACGCGGTCGCGGTGGCGTTGAACTTGCCCACTTCGAGCGTGTTCTGCCAATTGCCGCGCCACTTGGTGGTGCCGTTGCCCGACGACAATTCGTACGGGCCGAGGGTGCCGGCATATTTCTGCACGCCGCCCGAGGTGTGGACGTCATATTTGATGATGACGGTCGCTTCGGCCTTGCTGGTCAGGCGGATGCCGTCGCCCAGCGGGATGGTCGCGGTCGCCGAAAAGTCCAGACCCGAGGTCAGGGCATAATTGGCGTTCACGAACGGCGCGTTGATGATCAGCACGCGGGGCAGGGCGTTCGGGAACAACGGATCGACCGCGTCGATCAGGTTGCACGAATAGCCCGGGCCCACCGCCGCCACCGCCGCGCACGCGTCGGTCACGTTGGTCTTGGAGTAATAGGCCGTGCGGGCATCGCCGGTGAGCGGGCCGGCGATGATCAGGCGCGACTTCTTCACGTTATAATAATCGACCGTGAAGCTCAGCCAGCGGACCGGCTGGGCGATGAAGCCGCCGGTGAAGCTGCGCGACAGCTCCGGCTTCAAATTGGGGTTGCCGGCAATGCCGCTGCCCAGCGAATAGGACTGGGAATAGGGATTGGCGGTGCCGCCGTGCGCCGCCGCGAAGCTGGCCGGCGTCGAGTAGGTCGAGAAGCCCGCGAACTGGCTGAGCGGACCCGATTCGGCGAAGGTCGGTGCGCGGAAGCCCTTCGAATAGGTACCGCGCAACGCCAGCTGCTTGATCGGGGTGAACTTGAAGCCGACCTTCGGCGAGAAGTGGCTGAAGCCCTCCGAATAATGATCGTAACGGCCCGACGCATCGACTTCGAGTTGCTTCAGGATCGGCGCGTTCAGTTCGAAATAGCCCGCCGAAACCGTGTGCTGGCCGAACGCCGACGAGGTCGTCAGCGTGTAGGTATCGAGCTTCGCATTCTGGTTGCGGTTGACCAATTTCTCCTTGCGGACCTGGCCACCGACGCCGAGCATCAGATCGCCGCCCGGCAACGTCGCCAGGGCGTGGGTCACCGATCCGTCGAGCGAGACCAGCGACGAATAAGACGGCGTGGTCACGTCGGGCAGGACCGCCTGGCGAACCGCCTCGCTGTTCGCCGCCGGATTGACGAAATTGTAGCTGCCCGTGTTGATCGCCTTCAGCAGGCCGGCGATGTTCGCATAACCGTGCTGGACGATCTTCAGATTGTCCTTGGCGCCGACCGCCTCGACCTTCCAGTCGAAGCCCTCGAAATCGCCGTTCAGGCCGGCGCTGCCGCGAATGACCTCATTGGTGCGGTCGCTGCCCGCCGTGACGTCGCCGAACAGATAATAGACGCGCGCGGCGCCGTTGGCCGGATCGTTGGCGAAGGCCGCCGCATAAGGGTTGTTGGGGTTGAGATGGCGGTCGGCCGCGGTCGCGCAATTCGTGCCCGACGAGCAGATATAGACCGGCAGCACGATGCCCGGGTTGGATGCCGACAAAGTCGGCGATCCGCCGAACGGCTGGGTCGCGCGGATCGCGCGCGGCTGGTTGAGGATGCTGACGTAGCTGTTGGAATAGCTGCCCGTCACATAGCCTTCGATATGGTCGTTGAAGCGGATGCTCAGGCGGCCATTGGCCGAATAGCGGCGCTGCAGCGGCGAGATCTGGTTATACTTGTCGACCAGATCATACTTGCAGCCTGTGCCCTGCGCGCCGCCGGTCGTCACCGTATAGGTGCCGCCGGCGCAGTTCAGGTTGAGCGAGGTGTACGTGCTGGTCAGCGGCGTGCCGGGCGCGCCCGACAGCGGGTTGTTCAGATCGTTCTGGTGGACGCGGGTGACTACCGCATTCGGCGTCGCCGTGGTCAGGCTGCTGTCGGCGGTGTTCTGGTCGAGACCACCGATGCTGCTCAGATCCTGCGTGTTGTACGGGAAGCCGCGGCTGTGGTTGCTGACGCGACCGTCATGCTCATATTCGCCGTTGATGTAGACGTTCCAGCCATCGGCATCATAGTCGCCATAACCCAGTGTCAGGTGCGCGCGCTGATGGCCCGCATCGCCCTCCTGGGCGATGCCGCCTTCGAGATTGCCGTCGACGCCGGTAAAATGCTTCTTGAGGATCAAATTGACCACGCCGCCGATCGCATCCGCGCCGTAGGTTGAGGACGCGCCGTCCTTCAGAACCTCGATGCGGTCGATCAGGCTGAACGGGATCGACTGCAGATCGACATAGGCGTTGTGGCCGTCGTCGTTGATCGGGAAGTTGGTCGAACGCAGGCCGTCGACCAGGACGAGCGTCGAGGAGACGCCGAGGCCGCGCAGCGACACGGCCGAACCGCCGGCCGAGAAGCCGCTCTGGAAGCCGATGCCGATCGAGCCCGCGCTGTCGGCCGAGACCGAACGGATCGCGTCGGTGGCGGTGACGATGCCGGCCTTCACCAGGCTGTCGCTGGTCAGCACGGTCACCGGCGACGGCGTTTCCGTGTTGGTGCGGCGGAAGATGGTGCCGGTGACGACGATGTCCTCCGACGACGGCGTGGCGTCGGCGGTCTGGATCGGTGCTGCGGCGGGTAGTGCGGTTTGCGCGGCCGCGGGCGATGCAAGTGCAACAAGCATAGCCGACAGAGCCGAGCCGGCGAAAAGCCGTCCGGTGAAAGTAGTCATGGGTAAAAATGCCCCTCTTTAAAGATGTTAGCGGCGTGAAACGCCCAACATCTGTTGACGCTAATTACCTGCCGAGGGCCCCCGCTCGGCTGATACAAGGGAGCGTAACGAAAGGTTCACTTAGGGGAAGGGGGTCCGTTCAGTTAGCGTTCACGTGTAGATTTGAAATCACACTATCTTTTGGCCAATCCATTGGTCGTATATCT
>NZ_DATHFV010000190.1:0-5267 GCF_035317925.1 Sphingomonas sp. | reverse complement strand
ACGGCGCGCTCGACAAGGTGAGCTTGCAGACCAATTTCGACACCGTGCCGGGTCCCAATTCGCTCGCCGACCAGCTCAAGATCGTCGCCCGCCTGATCGGCGCGCGCAAGGAGCTCGGTGCGAAACGGCAGGTCTTCTTCGTCTCGCACGACGGGTTCGATCAGCACAGCAACCTCGTCGCCAAGCATTCGGAATTGATGGGCAAGGTCGATGAGGCGCTGGCGGCCTTCTATGTCGCCACGGTCGAGATGGGCGTGCAACGCCAGGTGACCGCCTTCACCGCTTCCGATTTCGGCCGCACGCTCGCCAACAATGGCGACGGATCGGATCATGGTTGGGGCAGCCATCATTATGTGGTCGGCGGGGCGGTGCATGGCGGGCATTATTACGGCACCGCGCCGCACGTTTCGGTCGATACGGACGATCAGGTCGGGCAGGGGCGGCTGCTGCCGTCGACCTCGATCGACCAATATGCGGCGACGCTCGCGCGCTGGTTCGGCGTGCCCGACAGCGAGATCGCGACCGTGCTGCCCAATATCGGCAATTTCGACCGCACGCCGCTCGGCTTCGTGTAAGGCCGCTCCCAAAGGAGACCCAAATGGCCGAGAAGTTCGAACGGCATCGTCAGCCGTGGCGGCAGGACGAGGTGCAGAAGCTGCACACGCTGGCGAAGAAGGGCATGCCGCTGCGGCAGATCGCCAAGGCGCTGACGCGGAGCGAGGAATCGGTCAAGGACCGGGCCAAGGCGGATGGGTTGAGCATCGCCAAGTTGCATTAAAGCCCGAACCGTCACCCCGGACTTGTTCCGGGGTCCACGGTGCCGGGCGGACAGCGCTTCAATTTCGAGCGGCGCGCTTGCCGCTGGGTGGACCCCGGAACAAGTCCGGGGTGACGGGGTGGCTTAAGCCGCCTGTTCGAGCTGCTCGCTGGTTTCCATCCACGCCGCCTCGATCGCTTCCAGCTCGGCCTGGACGTCCGCGCGGCGCTTCATCAGATCGCCCATCGCCAGCTTGGCGAACCGCGGCTCCGCCTTGCTCGAATCGAACATGGCGAGGTCGATCGCGCTGCGGTCGGCGGTGAGTTTGGCGATCGCTTCCTCATGGTCGCGCACCTGCTTGCGCAAAGCCTGGGCGGCTTCGCGCTCGGCGGCGGCGGCCTTCTTGTCCTTCTTCGAACCCTTCGCGCCGTCGCCCTTGGGCTGGTTCTTGCCGAGGATCATGTCGGTATAGTCTTCGAGGCTGCCCGCATATTCGCGCGCGGTACCGTCGTCGACCAGCACCAGCCGGTCGGCGGTCAGTTCGATCATGTGGCGATCGTGGCTCACCAGCACGACCGCGCCCGAATATTGGTTGAGCGCCTGGACCAGGGCCTCGCGCGCGTCGACGTCGAGGTGGTTGGTCGGCTCGTCGAGGATCAGCATATGCGGCGCGTCGCGCGTGATCAGCGCCAGCGCGAGGCGCGCCTTCTCGCCGCCCGAAAGCTTGCCGACCTTGGTCATCGCCTTGTCGCCGGAGAAGCCGAACCGGCCGAGCTGCGCGCGCACCGCGGCGGGGGTCATGCCCTTCATCATCCGCGTCATATGTTCGAGCGGGGTATCGTCGCCGTCCAGCTCCTCCACCTGATATTGGGTGAAGTAGCCGACGCGCATCTTGCCGGTCGCGTTCATCGCGCCGTCCATCGGCGCCAGCTGCGCCGCGAGCAGGCGGGCGAGGGTGGTCTTGCCGTTGCCGTTGCGGCCGAGCAAGGCGACGCGATCGTCCGGATCGAGCCGCAGGTTGAGGCGCTGCAGGATCGGCTTGTCCGCATAGCCGACCGACGCCATGTCGAGCGTGATCAAAGGCGGGCGCAGCTCGTCCGGATCGGGGAAGTCGAAGCTGAGCGTCGGATCCTCGGCCATCGCCGCGATCGGCTGCATTCGCGCCAGCGCCTTGACGCGCGACTGGGCCTGCTTGGCGGTGGACGCACGCGCGCTGTTGCGGGCGATGAAGTCCTGCAGCTTGGCGCGCTGCGCATCCTGGTTGGCGCGCGCGGCGGCGAGCTGGGCTGCGCGTTCGGCCCGCTGGCGTTCGAACGCATCATAGCCGCCCGCATAGAGCGTGACCTTGCCGCCTTCGAGGTGGAGGATGTTGTCGACCACGCCGTTGAGCAGATCGCGCTCGTGGCTGATCACGACCATCATCGCCGGGTAGGATTTGAGGAAGTTCTCCAGCCACAGCGTGGCTTCGAGATCGAGGTGGTTGGACGGCTCGTCGAGCAGCAGCAGATCGGGTTCGGAGAAGAGCAGGGCCGCGAGCGCGACGCGCATCTTCCACCCGCCCGAATAGGAGTCGAGCGGGCGCTGCTGCATTTCGTCGTCGAAGCCGAGCCCGACCAGGATCCGCGCGGCGCGAGCGGGCGCGCCATAAGCGTCGATCGCGATCAGCCGGTCGTGCACTTCGCCCAGCCGGTGCAGATCCTCGTAACAGGTCTCACTTTCCGCAAGTAGGGCCGCGCGTTCGGTGTCGGCGGCGAGCACCTGCTCGATCGGCGTGATGTCGCCGCTCGGCGCTTCCTGCGCGATATAGCCGATGCGGGTGTTGCGCGGCATCTCGATCGCGCCGTCATCAGGCTCGATCTGGCCGATGATCGCCTTCATCAGGGTCGACTTGCCCGCGCCGTTGCGCCCGATCAGCCCGACGCGGCTGCGCGCCGGCAAGGTCGCCGAGGCACCGTTCAGGATCGTGCGTCCGCCGAGGCGCACGGTAAGGCCGTTCACGTTGAGCATGCGGCGCGCCTATCACGGGTAGCCGCGCAAGGGTAGTGCTGCATGTGCGAACAGTGCCGTTTTCCCAGCACCGTCACCCCGGACTTGTTCCGGGGTCCACCAGGCGGCAAGCGCGCCGTGCGAGGCGATAGGGAAAGACGTGCGGCACAGTGGACCCCGGAACTAGTCCGGGGTGACGGGAGAGCTACCGCCCCCGCGAACCGCGACCGGCCACCACCAGATTACAGCGATTGTCATTAGGCCCGCCGCATCGCGACGGATAGGACACGATCGATCAGACGGTCCGGCGCGATCCGCATTGGCCGCCGCAAACCGGGGGGACTATGCGCAACCTATCGATCGCGATCACGGGCCTGTGCATGGCGGCCGCGCCGCTGGCCGCGCAGGAGATCGAGCATGGCACGTTCGTCCAGCGCGGCTGGCTCAACAGCCGCGTCGCGATCGAGCCGATCAGCATCGTCAACAGCAACGGCAGCCAGATCAAGGGCATGCGCCGTGTCGGCATCACCGTGTTCAACGTCGCCTTTCCCGACGAGTTCACGATGGCGGCGAAGAGCCACGGCATGTCGCTCAACCTGATCAGCTCCAGCAGCAGCAAGATCCACACCCGCCTGACCGGCGTCGATCTGGCCGCGCGGCAGAAGATCGCGGACGCGGTCTATGCCGATTTCGTGACGCAGCTGAAAGCCGCCGGGTTCGAGGTGGTCGACGGCAGCGCGCTCGCCGCCGCCGCGCCCGAACTGGCGAGCTGGACCAGCCTGCCCAACGGAACGACCGGCCGTTTCGGTACCTACGTCGCGCCAACCGGCATGGCGGTGCACCCGATGCCGGGCGACAAGGCCGAACGCGCGACCAACGGCTTCTTAGGCGCGCAGATGGTCGCCTTCCGCACGTTGGACCGCACCCAGGCCTATCAGCGATCCGCCTATGTCGCGCACGATGCGAACGTGACCGCGATCGCCGTGACGATGGTGATCGATTACGGCGTCTACAGCTCGTCGGGCAACCGCAAGGGCTTCGGCAAGAAGGTATCGACCGGGTTCGAGGAAGGCGCGACCGTCGCCGCCGGCACGGCGCTGGACAATGCCACCGTCGTGCGCGTGTGGAGCCCCAATTCGGGCGGCTTTCCGACCCAGATGACGTTGCAGCAGCCCGTCATATCGGATGCGGATATCGGCCCGGCGGATGGCGTGAAGGGAGATTGGACGATCACGTCGAACGGGGCCGCGTTCGCGCCGCCCGCGGTGGATGTGGCGGAACGCGCCAATGGCGCGATCGTGACGGCGTTGGTGCAAGGGCGGTAGCCCCGAAGCGTAAGCCCTCCTTTGCACCTTCAGCCCCTCTCCTGCGCGCAGGAGAGGGTTGGTGAGGGTCTTCCTGTTCTACGTGCTTTTCTGTGGGGGAGAGCACAAGGAAGACCCTCACCTCGTACCGCTAGCGCCCCCGCTTGATCCGCTGGATCGCCTCGTCGAGCGCGCCCAGGAAGCGCGAGCGGTCGGCCTTGCCGAAGGGCGCGGAGCCGCCGAGCTGATCGCCGCCCGCGCGCAGATCCGCCATGATCGCGCGCGTCGCGATCGCCCCGCCGATCGAGGCGGCGGTGAAGGGCCGGCCGGTGGGCGAGAGCACGCTGGCGCCGGCCTTGATGCAGCGGTCCGCGAGCAGGATGTCGGCGGTCACCACCACCGTCGCCGGGCCCGCGGCTTCCGCGATCCAGTCGTCGGCGGCGTCGAAGCCGTCGCTCACCACGACGCGGTCGATCAGGGGATGATCGGGCACGCGCAGGTGGCTGTTGCTGACGATCGTGACCGGCACCTCGAGCCGCCAGGCGACGCGATAGATCTCGTCCTTCACGGGGCAGGCGTCGGCGTCGACCAGGATGCGGGGGGTCGTTGGTGGCATGCTGGGGGTCGTCATAGGGGGGCGGGCCGTGGGGAAAAGTGAAAAAAGTGCGATTCCGAACTTGATAACCGCCCCCGTAGGTGGGTGATCCGGACACGAAAACGCCGCCGGCCTTGCGACCGGCGGCGCTTACGCGATCAGGGTTGGATCAGGCGAAGGTGACGCTGGCCTTGCGGCTGCTGCGCAGCACGCCGCCGACGAGGCCGAAGCCGCCGAGCATCAGCGCCCAGCTGGCCGGTTCCGGCACGCTGCCCGTGTCCGCGGCGGGCGTGCCCTGCAGCGCGAAGGCGCCCTGCGGGTATTGGGTCAGATAATCATAATCGACATAGAGCGTCGGGCCGGAATTGCCGTTGGTGGAGTTATACCAGAAGCCCGCATTGGCGCCTTCGGCGCTGGCCTCCAGGAAATACTGGCCGCCCGCGCTGAGCGTGATGTCGGTCAGTCCCGAAACCGAAACCGGCGCGCCGGCATTGCCGAAGCCGCTGACGTTCGCCGCAAGGTTCGACCAGCTGCCAAGCAGCGTGCCGAGACTGCCGCCCGAATTGGTCCACAGGCTGAGCGAGAAGACCTGGCCTTCGCCGTCGCCCGAGATGAAAGCGTCGAT
>NZ_DATHFV010000189.1:0-20054 GCF_035317925.1 Sphingomonas sp. | reverse complement strand
AAGCTCGGTGAAATATTCCTCCGGCTTGCGCCAATTGTACGGCCCGCTGTTCTGCAACGAGATGCGATTGGACGAGGCCATATAGAGCCGTGTGCCGTCCTCCTGCTCGGTCAGCTTCTCGATGCCTTCGTTCAGGATCGGCTGCGGCACGCCCTCGTTGCGCGGCACCCACACCACGATCGAGGGATGGTTGCGATAGCGCCGGATCACGTCCTTCACGTTGGCGAGGAACAAGGGCACGTCCTGCGCCTCGATATTGTAATCCTGGGTCGACTCCCAGAAATCGTTGAACACCATCAGCCCATATTCGTCGGCGAGCGCGTAGAAGTTCTCGCCCGTATCCTGGCCCATCCAGTTGCGGACGATGTTGAGGTGCGCGTCGCGGTGGAGCTTGAAATAAGGCTCCTGCCGGTCGCGGCCGACGCGCTTCATGAAATCGTCCATGCCGATGCTGCCGCCGCGTGCGGCGATGCGCACCCCGTTCACGCGCAGGACGAGGAAGGGCGACAATCCTTCATCACCCGCGATCGGCGTGACGGCGGGCGAGCTCTCCGCGCCTGCGGCGAAGCTGTAGGCCCAGCCGCGCGGCACCTGGCGGATCGCCTCGTGGCGGTGATCGACGATCTGCTGGTGCAGCTCGCGCGCCTCGGTCGGATCGATCAACACGCGCTTGAGCGCGCCGTCATGATCCATCAGCGACAATTCGTAGGTTACTTCGCGCATGCCGAAGCGCACGTCCTTCGCGTCGGACGCACCGGCGCTCAGGTGGAGCATGTGGAGATTGGGTTCGCCGTAATTGTTCGGCCACCAGAGCTTCGGATTGTGCACGGCCAGTTGCGGGAAGTCGGCGGGCGTCAGCCGCACCACCGTCTCGCCGGGCGCGATCGTCACCGATTTGGCGACGCTGACATCGTCGAATGCGGCGTGCAGTTCGGTCGCGATCGGGTGGTCGCTCAAATTCTTGAGCGGCACTTCGATCGTCAGGTCGGCGATGCTGTTGTCGGGCTTGGGCAAGGCTGTGATGACCTGCGCATCGCCGATCTGGATGTCGCCGGTCGCGGTCAGATCGACGCCCTGCCACAGGCCGGTATTGCGGTCGCGCACGGTCGGGATCCAGTCCCAGCCCTCGGTCGCCTCGAAGGTCGGCCCGTCGAGCATCATCATGCCGCCATTCTCGCCGACGCCCGAGGTCAGCGATTCCTCCGACGTAACGCCGGGGTGGGGCGGGGGTGACACGCGCACCGCGATCGCGTTGCGCTGGCCGGGGGTCAGCAGGCCGGTCACGTCGAACCTGCCGCGAATGAAGGCACCCTTCATCGCCCCGACGCGCGTGCCGTTGACCCAGATTTCGGCGGTGTAATTGGCGCCGTTGAAGGTCAGCGCGAGATGCTTGCCCGCCGTATCCGCGGGCACCTCGATCTCGCTGCGATACCAATAATCCTGGCGCGCGAGCGTTTCGGGAATGGCGAGATTGTTCAGGCCGTAAGCGGGATCGGGATAGACGCCGCGATCGACCAGGGTGGTGAGCGCGGTGCCCGGCACCGTCGCGGCATACCAGGTGCCGGTGCCGTAACCGGGCTTTGAGATCGCCGCGCCATCGGCCGCCTGCAATTTCGATCCTTCGGCCATGTGCCAGCCCGCGACCGTCCACAGGCCTGGCGCGCGCAAGGCGAGGGCAGGGCCCTTCGGTTCGGGCTTGGCGACCGGTTTCTGGAAAGGCGCGTTGCTCTTCGGCAAAGTCCAGGCGGGTTGCGGCGTCACCTGGCCCTGCATCTGGCGCACCTGCACCGGCCATGTCGGGCTGGAGAGGGTGAAGACGGTGCGCGCGGGATCGGGCGCCTGCGCCGCCTGCTTCTGGATATCGGCGGTGGACAGCGCGCCCGGTGCATAGCCGAAGCCCGCGACCCGTCCGCCGAAGCCGTCGCCGCCCAGCCGCGCCTCGGCCGCGACCTGCGCCGCGTTTGCGGGGCCGCTCGCGACCTCATGGCCGTCGACATAGAGATGCGCGACGCCCTTGTCGGTAACGGCGGCAAGATGGCTCCACCCCCTGTCCGACAGGCGCGCATTGCCTTTGACGATCCCGGCCGGCGTCACCAGAGCAGGCGCGCCGTCTATCAAGGCCAGGAACAAGCCGGAGCCCGGCGCACCCACGCCCGCGACCGCGACCGTACCATGTGGTACCAGCCGCGGTTCGACCCACGCCTGCAACGTCCAGCTCTGGGTAGCGGGTAAAATCGCACCCGGTGCGCCCAGCGGTGCGACATAGGCCTCGCCGCCGGCGGCAACCTCGGTGTTGAACGGACCGATCGCGACCGGCGAGGCGGCCAGCGCCAGAGCGGAAGTCGATGCCCCCAGCAGAAAAGCTGCCACGCGCGCAAAGCCTGTCATCGGTCCCTCTCCCAGGCGGCGCCCCGGCTGCATGGCCGCGCGCTCATGCCACTTCAAAGCATGCCGACCTCACAATACCAAATGATTTTCCTTATCATCCCACCCAGTGGCGTTTGTGTTTCAGGCTCGCTATCTCGTCGTGATGCTGTCGCAAAAGGCCCGATACGCGCTGCGTGCTTTACTGCACCTCGTCGAACATGGCGCATCGCGCACGATCCAGGTCGGCGAGATGGCCGAGATGCAACATATCCCGCGCAAATATCTCGAATTCATCATGGTCGATCTCAAGAAGGCCGGGCTGGTCACCAGCCGGCGCGGGCCCGGCGGCGGCTATGTGCTGGCCAAATCGCCGACCGAGATCAGCTTCGTCGAGGTGATCCGCGCGATCGACGGGCCGATCGCGTTGGTCCCGTGCGCGAGCGAGAATTTCTACCAGCGCTGCGACGACTGCCATGACGAGGCGACCTGCGCGATCCGGCGCGTGCTGCTCCAGGTGCGCAGCAGCGCGGTCGCTATCCTGGAAAATACATCGCTTGCCGATGCGGCGGGAGCCGAATTGGCGGTCGAGGCGTTGTCGCACGCCTGATCTTGATGCCGCGGGTTTGCGCGTCAGCGTGTGCTGAGCGCAAGGGCCTGGAATCGGGGAGGAAGTCGGGCCGGCTTTTGGGGTGACAAGAAAAGCTACACCGGCGGAACGGTATAACCCAATTGTCGACTAGGAATTAGTGTAATAGGCGTCCTCTCCAGAATACAGGGAGGTTCTATGCACCGTCGGGGTTTTCTTCTCGCTGCTGTGGCTCTTGCCAGCAGCCTTGCACCGATTGCGGCCCAGGCGGCTGCGCCGGTCGAATTGCTCAATGTCAGCTACGATCCGACGCGTGAGCTCTATCGTGACATCGACGCCGCCTTCGCCGCTCAGTGGAAGGCGAAGACCGGCCAGGACGTCGTGATCAAGCAAAGCCATGGCGGATCGGGTGCGCAGTCGCGCGCGGTGATCGACGGCCTTCAGGCGGATGTGGTCACGCTCGCTTTGGCGGCGGACATCGATGCTATCGCCGACAAGGCCAAGGCGCTTCCCGCCAATTGGCAGACGCGCCTTCCGCTCAATTCGACGCCTTATTATTCGACGATCGTCTTTCTTGTCCGCAAGGGTAATCCCAAGGGAATTCATGACTGGCCCGATCTGATCAAGCCGGGCGTGGCAGTGATCACCCCCAACCCGAAGACGTCGGGTGGCGCGCGCTGGAATTATCTCGCGGCCTGGGGCTACGCGCAGAAAGCGACCGGCTCGGTTGCGGGCGCGCGCGACTATCTGACCAAGTTATTCCGCAACGTGCCCGTGCTCGACAGCGGCGCGCGCGGCGCCACCACCACCTTCGTCCAGCGCGGCCAGGGCGACGTCCTGCTCGCGTGGGAGAATGAGGCCTATCTGGCGACCAACCAGCTCGGCAAGGGCAAGTTCGAAATCGTCTATCCGTCGATCTCGATCCTCGCCGAGCCGCCGGTCGCGGTGGTCGACAAGGTGGTCGATCGCAAGAACACCCGGGCGGTCGCCGAGGCCTATCTCAAGTTCCTCTACACGCCCGAGGGACAGAAGATCATCGGCAAGGACTATTACCGTCCGCGTGATCCGGCCGTGGCCGCTGAGTTCAAGAGCCAGTTCCCGAGCCTGCCGCTACTGACAATCGACAAGAATTTCGGCGGCTGGAAGCGTGTTCAGGCAGCGCATTTCAACGATGGCGGCGTGTTCGACCAGGTGTTCGAAGACGCCAAGAAGTGACCGAGCCGGCGGGCCTCGGGAGGGCCCGCCGCTCCTGACGACAAGGGGAAAATATTATGATCCGCCAGATTTTGCTGGCTAGCGCCTCCGCGCTTGCCTTCGCCGCGCCGCTGAGTGCGCAAACCGCGCCTGCATATCAGGGCTCGGGTCTCGATACGACCGTGCCCGCCGACACGGTTGCGCCCGCGCCGGTCCCCAAGACCGGCGACGCGGTGCTCGACCGCCTCAACGAGCTCGAGGCCAAGGTCAACGCGCTCGAGGCGCGCAACAAGCAGCTGGAATCCGAAGCCGCCGAGACGCAGACCCGCGTCCAGAAGGTCGAGGTGCGCGCCGCCAAGGAGGTTCAGGCCGGTCCGGCGCCGACCTTCAGCGACGTGAACGGCAGCTTCACCTTCCACCCGCGCGGCACCTTCCAGCTGGATTATGCCGCCTATCATCAGCGTGCGGGCGGATATGATTTCAATAACGGCACCGATATCCGCCGCGGCCGCTTCGGCTTCGACGGCACCGCCTGGACGGTATGGCGCTATCGCATCGAGGCCGAGTTCGTGAAGAACACGGTCAACCTGCTCGACGCCTATGTCCAATATGCCGGCTTCAAGAATATCCTGCTCACGGTTGGTCAGCAGAAGGCGCCTTATGGTCTCGAAGCCAATGGCACCGATGCGCTGGCGACCTTCCTCGAACGCGGCATGGCCAATGCCGCCTTCGGCGCGGTCGGTGCGGAGCGCCGCGTCGGCGCGACGATCGCGATCACCCCCACGCCGCAGATCATCGCCACGGTCGGCATCTTCGGCGCGGGCGAGGGCGTGCAGCGCAACGCGACCACGCCGGACGAGACCTATGGCGTCAACGGCCGCGTGACGTTCGAGCCGATCAACGATGTCGGTCGCCTCGTCCATGTCGGCGCTTCGGCCTATCATGTCAGCCAGATTGCCGGAAAGGCCATCTCGATTGGTGACCGGCCGGATACGCGCGTCGACAACGGCCAGATCGAAACCGTTGCGCTCGCACCGATCACCACCGGCGCAATTGCCAACCAGACGCGCGGCGTACAGGGCGCGACCTATTGGGGCACGGAAGCCGCGTTCGTGTACGATCGCTTCTCGCTCCAGGGCGAATATAACCATCTGCATGTCAATCGGTACGGCTTCGTCGCCGATCCGAATTTCGACGGCTATTACGCCTTCGGCACGGTGTTCCTCACCGGCGAAAGCCGCAGCTTCAAGGGTGGCGTGGTCGATCGCGTGAAGCCGTTCAACGACTTCAACCCGGCCGCCGGCCATTGGGGCGCGTTCGAGCTGGCGGTGCGTTACGATCGGCTCAACCTGACCGATCATTCCTTTTCGCCGCTCGATCGCGTGGCGGACAGCTGGACCGGCGGGCTCAACTGGTATCTGAACCCGAACACGCGTTTCATCGTGAACTATATCCGCTTCAAGGGGACGAACTCGCCATTGGTTGTTGCGCCCGTCTCGCTTAATGGCACCACTGCGAAGGGTGACGCCTACGCGACGAGGCTGCAATTCGACTTCTAGGTTACGGATCCTATGGCGACAGTATCACTGCCACTGTCGCGAACCGGCCGGGGGAGGCGCAAATCGCCTCTCCCCGGCCTTTCGCTTACGCTTGGCATCACCATCACCTGGCTGACCATCCTGCTGCTGTTGCCGCTGGTCGCCCTGTTCCTGAAGTCGGTCACGCTGGGGCCGACCCATTTTGTCGACGCGGCCTTCTCGCGCCGCGCGATCGCGTCCTATGAATTGAGCTTCGGCGCGGCGCTCGCCGCGGCGGCGGTCAATGCGGTCTTCGGTCTGCTCGTCGCGTGGGTGCTGGTGCGCTACCGCTTTCCCGGGCGCCGGCTGCTGAGCGCGCTGGTCGATCTGCCGTTCGCCTTGCCGACCGCGGTTGCCGGCATCGCGCTCACCGCCGTCTATGCCAATACTGGCTGGGTCGGAAAGCCGGCGTCGGCCTTCGGGCTCGCGCTCGCCTACAATCCGGTCGGCGTCGTGATCGCGCTCACCTTCATCGGCCTGCCGTTCGTGGTGCGCACGGTCGAGCCGGTGCTGACCGATCTCGGCAAGGGGATAGAGGAGGCGGCGGCGACCTTGGGGGCAGGGCGCTGGACGATCTTCCGCCGCGTCGTGCTGCCCGAAATCCTGCCCGCGCTCATCACCGGCTTCGCGCTCGCCTTCGCGCGCGGCGTCGGCGAATATGGCTCGGTGATCTTCATCGCGGGCAACATGCCGTTCAAGTCGGAGATCGCGCCTTTGCTGATCGTCACCAAGCTCGAGGAATATGATTATGCCGGCGCGACCGCGATCGCGACCGTGCTGCTGTTGTCGAGCCTCGCTTTGCTGCTGTTGATCAACGCCTATCAGGGCCGCGAATTGCGCAGGCGTTCGGCATGAGCGCCAAGAACAAGGCGACGAGCGAAGGCCTCGTCACGCGCACTCTGCTGATCCTGGCGGCGGTCGCCTACATCGCGCTGATCCTGCTCTTGCCGCTGGCGTCGGTGTTCAGCGAGGCGTTCGCCCACGGTCTCGCCGCGTTCAAGGCCGCAATCGTCGATCCAGACGCGCTCGCCGCGATCAAGCTGACGCTGACCGTCGCCGCGATCTCGGTGCCGATCAACATGGTGTGCGGGGTCGCCGCCGCCTGGGCGATCACCAAGCATGATTTCCGCGGCAAGGATTTCCTGATCAGCCTGATTGACGTGCCGTTCTCGATCTCGCCGGTGGTCGCGGGCCTGATGTATCTGTTGCTGTTCGGCGCGCAGGGCTGGTTCGGCGACTGGCTGACGGAGCACAACATCCAGATTGCCTTCGCCAAGCCCGGCATCGTGCTCGCGACTTTGATTGTGACCCTGCCGTTTGTCGCGCGCGAATTGATCCCGCTGATGCAGGCGCAGGGCCGCGAGGAAGAGGAAGCCGCGCTCACGCTTGGCGCCCCCGGCTGGCGGATCTTCCTGTGGGTGACCCTGCCCAATATCCGCTGGGGCCTGCTCTATGGCGTGCTGCTTACCAATGCGCGCGCGATGGGCGAATTCGGCGCGGTCTCGGTCATTTCCGGCCATATCCGCGGCGAGACCGATACGATGCCGCTGCAAGTCGAAGTTCTCTACAACGAATATAATTTCGCTGCGGCTTTCTCGGTCGCGTCGCTACTGGCCGGGCTCGCGCTCGTCACGCTGGCGGTGAAGAGCTTCCTCGAATGGCGCCATAGCGACCAGCTTGCCGCTTCAGGAAATTGAATGACGATTACGGTACGCAACATCGTCAAGGGCTTCGGCAATTACCCGGCCCTCAAGGACGTCTCGCTCGATATCGAGGACGGAGCCTTCGTCGCTTTGCTGGGCCCCTCGGGTTCGGGCAAGACGACCTTGCTGCGCATCATCGCCGGCCTCGAGACCGCCGAAGGCGGCCAGATCCTGTTCGGCGGCGAGGACGTGACCGATCGCGCGCCGCAGGATCGCGGCATCGGCTTCGTCTTCCAGAATTACGCGCTCTTCCGGCACATGACGGTCGCGCACAATATCGCCTTCGGGCTTGACGTGATGAAGCGCAGCCAGCGCCCCGAAAAGGCCGCGATCAAGGCGCGGGTCGAGGAGTTGCTCGAACTGGTGCAATTGCCGGGCTACGGCGATCGCTATCCGGCCCAATTGTCGGGCGGCCAGCGCCAGCGCGTCGCACTCGCCCGTGCGCTTGCCCGCGAACCCAGCATCCTGCTGCTAGACGAACCGTTTGGGGCGCTCGACGCCAAGGTCCGCCGCGAATTGCGCGGCGCACTGCGCGAGATCCACGATCGTGTCGGACTGACCTCGCTCTTCGTCACGCACGATTATGAGGAAGCCTTCGCGCTCGCCGACAAGGTGGCGATCCTGGGGAGCGGCCGGATCGAGCAATATGGCACGCCCGAAGCCGTGCAGAAGAAGCCAGCGAACGATTACGTCCGCGAATTTTTGAGCTAAAAGCTGTCTCCCACGGGGAGAGGGCAATGATCGAAACGCAGCTCAGGGGTCAGTTTCCGTCCGATTTCCGGGCGAGCGAGCGTATCAATCTGTCGGAACTGATGCGCAACGCAACCGGGCGCGCGCCGCAGAATCCGCCGACGCGGATTCTCGACGCGCGCGCCTTGCAGGCGGAGGCGACATCGGAAGCCGATTTCCTGGCGGAGCACGGCTTCGTCCTGCTCGACTCGCCGACGCGGGTGACCGACTGGGGCAATGCCGATCAGGTCGCGCAACATTATATGCCCGAGGTGGAGGCGATGATCCGCGAATGCCTTTATCCCGGCCGCAAATTGATCGTCCAGCAGCCGCCCAATGTGATGCGGCGCGGGGCGGGCACGAGCACGCCGCAATACGGTCTTGGCGTGCATTCCGATCATGGCACTACCGCCGACGATTTCCAGCGCAACGTCGAAGCTTTCACCACACCAGACATCGGCGCGAAATGGCGCGCCTGGTTCGAACGAGACGAGGTGGAAGGCTTCGTCTCGCTCGATTTCTGGCGCACTACCGGTATGGACGGCCCGCTCAAGCATATGCCGCTGGCCCTGTGCGATCCGACCAGCGTGGACGGGGCCGATATCATTCCCACCGCACTCGAAGGCATCGCGCCGGGCGGTGCGGCCACGCATCATGTCAGCCTCGCCCACAATCCGGGCCAGCGCTGGTATTATTATCCCGACATGGAAGCGCACGAGGTGCTGGTGTTCAAGCTGTTCCAGCTGATGCGGAACGAGGAACCGCAGCCCTACCGTGCCTGCTTCCACAGCGCGGTCGAGGATCCCGCCGCGCCCGCCGACGCGCAGCCGCGCCAGAGTTGCGAGCATCGCGTGTCGGTCATGCTTCTGCGCGACTGAGGCTGAGTTATCGTATCTGCAGGTTGCGACGCAGCTTGATATCGGCCGAGGACGAACCGATCCGCACTTCCACCGGCTCAGCCTCCACCGTTAGCGCCCTGCCATTCCAGTAAGCCAAGGTCGCCGCCTTGAGCGGAATCTTGACCGTCTTGGTTTCGCCGGGGGCGAGGTGGACTCGCTGGAAGCCCGCCAGCTGCTGCATCGGCCGCGCGACCTTCGATCCCAGATGATGGACGTAGAGCTGCGGCACCGCGTCGCCGCCGGCCTTGCCCGTATTGGTCACGTCCACGCTCACCGTTGCCACGCCATTCTTCGCCAGCACCGGCTTGTCGGTGCGGAGATTGGCGTAGCGGAAGCTGGTGTAGGAAAGGCCGTAGCCGAACGGGTAAAGCGGCTCGCCCTTGGCATACATGTAGGTGCGGCCGTGGCGGATGTCGTAATCCAGCATCGGCGGCAGCTGGTCGATCGACGTTGGCCAGGTCGCCACCGTATGCCCGCCCGGATTGTAGGCACCGAAGATCACGTCCGCGAGCGCCGAACCCTCATCCTGCGAGGCGTGCGTCATGTGCAGGATCGCGGGCACATTCGCCTGCGCCCAGTTGATCGCGAAGGGGAAGCTCGAGACCAGAACCATCACCGTGCGCGGGTTGGCGGCGAGCACCTTCCGGACCAGTTCCTCCTGCGCGAGGTTGATCGTCGCGCGGTCGCGGCCCTCGCGCCCGTCGCCCGGATCGGCGCAGGGCTTGGTGCCGTTGTCGTTCCAATCGTGCGCCATGTTCGGTCCGCAGGTCGGGTCGTTGCCGACCACCACGATCGCGACGTCGGAAGCCTTCGCCGCTGCCACCGCTGCGCCGTCCGTATCGTCTTGCGCGAAATTGACCTTCACTTGCGCGCCGACCGCGGCCTTGATGCCGTCGAGCGGGGTGGTCGCATGTGGCGGGAAGCCGCCATACCAGTCCCAATGCACGCCGTCCGCGAGCGGGCCGATCACCGCGACCGAATGGAGCGAGGATTTGGCGATCGGCAGCGCGCCGGACGAATTCTTGAGCAGCACGATCGATTCCAGCGCCATCGTCTTTGCGATCGCCTGGTGCTTCGCGCCTTCCCACGGCGGCGTCCCGCCATGGATTTTGGAGAAAGGCACGCGCTCGGGCGGATCGATCAGGCCGAGCCGGATCGTGGTGCGGAACTTGCGCGCCAGCCCTACGTCTAGGTCGGCCTCGCTGATCTGACCCGCCTTCAACGCGGCGTGCAGCTCGTCCTTGTAGACATCGAGATATTGGTTGATCCCGGCCTTCAGCGCCGCGACCGCCGCCGCTTGCTGGTCGGGCGAGGTTTTGTGATCCTTGACCAGGGTCTTGATCGCGCCGCCGTCGCTCGACACCACTTCGGCATGCCATTGGTCGATCACGACCGATTTCAGCACCGGGTTCACCGCCATCGGCACGCCGTTCCAGCTATTGTAGGACGCCATCAGCGCGCGTGCGCCCGCATCCTGGAAGGCCATGCGGAAGGGCAGCGCATAATATTCCCAGAATAACCGGTCGTCGAAGTCGCTGCTGGTGCGCGTGCGATTGTCCTCGTTCGAATTGGCGAGGAAATGCTTGAGCAAAGGCGCGGCCTGCCAATATTTCGGATCGTCGCCCTCAAGACCCTTGGCGAAGGCGGTCGCCATCGTGCCGGCGAGGAATGGATCCTCGCTATAGACTTCCTCGCTCCGCCCCCAGCGCGGATCGCGCGCGAGATCCGCCTGCGGGCCCCATGCCATCAGGATCGGATGCTTGCCGTCGCCCGATTGCGTGATCCAGCGCGCCTCATAGCCCTCGACCCCGCCCGCCGCGCGGACGAGCGCCGGGTCCCAGCTTTCGCCCATGCCCGGCGGCTGCGGGAACTGGGTGGTGTGCGTGGTCGGCCAGCCGCGCTCGGGGTTTCCGCGCTGCTGCAGGCCATGGATACCCTCGGTCGATCCGAAGCTCGGCACGCCGAGCCGCGCCACGCCCGAATTGGTGCTGAGCGCGTCGATCTTCTCGTCGACGTTCATCAGCGAGATCAGGTTGGCGATCCTTTTATCCGCCGGCAGATCGGGGTTCTGGAAGGGATGATCGTAATGCGCGGGGGCAGCCGCCCCCAACAGCAACGCCGCCACACAGATTGCCAGCCGTTTTTCGCGCATCGTACCCCTCCTTATCGTCCCGCTCGGGCGGGTGCTTTCGGCCGGCTTATAGCAAAGGGTAAAACTCACAAAGTAAGACCAAAGGCGCTTGTCGTTGGCACCGCCCGAGGCGGGGACGTCCTGCCTATTTAGGCAATCCACCCCGCCGCCCGCCGCATGATAGGGCGCAGTCCTTCTTGTTTTGGGGGATTTGGGGATGAAGCAGTTTTTCCTGGGCGCGATGTTCGCGTTCGTGCTGGCCGCGCCGGTTGCCGCGCAGAATCTGGTAACCAACGACGGGTTCGAAGACGGCCTCAATGGCTGGACGCAGGTCGGCAACTTTGGCACCGGCTACAATTATGTCACCTGCCCGGGCGATTGCGCCATGCAGGAAGGCAATTTCCAGGAACAGGGCCTAGCGGGCATATCGCAGCAGCTCGCGACCACCGCCGGCGACTATTATCAGATTTCGCTCGACTGGATGGCGACCGGCGTCAATGACACCAGCGGCCTTCAATTCGACATTTTTTGGAATGGTGGGTTGGTCGGTCAAATTTTGGGCGACAACTACATCGGTGTCTACACGCCGCTAAGCTACACCGTTGCCGGGATCGGCAACGATCTCCTGACGATCGAGGGGTTCAGTTCGTCCGGCTATAATCGGTTCGACCATGTGTCAGTGGTCCATACCGACGCGCCGCCGCCAAACGCGGCTGTTCCCGAACCCGCCAGCTGGGCTCTGATGCTAGGTGGCTTCGCTTTGGTCGGCGGCGTGCTCCGCACCCGTCGCCGCAGCGTGGCTTTCATTTGAGCTAGCGGCGCAAGAACTCGGTCAGCGACGTTTCGGAAATACCTTCGAAGCTGCCGAGCTTGCAGGCCGAAGCCTCGTCGCTGCTGTCGCTGGATGAGAACAGGCCTTTCTGCCTGAGCCAGACGAGATCGCCGGCGCAGAGCAGATCGTCGTCCTTCGGCCGTATCGCGAGCTCGGACAGGCCGTTGATGCCGACCAGTCCTTCACACGGCGCGGGCAAGGTGTTGCGATAGGCCTGGGCGCCCTTGGCGTGGAAGATCAGGCTGGTCTCGCTCTCCGCCGTCTCGGCCCGGATCCCATGGCGCGGAATGCAGTCTTTCGCGTGGCTGCCAAAAATGCCGGCGCTGGCGGGGGACGAAAAAGTCGCCGCCAGCAGCAAGAGCGAGAAAGATCGTGACGTCATCACAGCGCGCCTTCCGTGCTTGATCCTGTCCGAGCGCTACCGCGCCTTTGTTGCGAAGCAAAGATCGGCGGCGTCAGACCGCGATCAGCCGTTCCGCAGGCGCATTGATCTGCTCGATCAACGCGCGGTGGGTCGGCAGATCGGCCGTCGCGCGATCGCCGAACGTGCGGATCTTCTGGAACAGCTTCTCTGCCGCGCGCACGTTGGGGAAATCGGCGCGGCCGGCCGAGAGATCGGTTTTGTAGTCCATCCCGTAGAGGATGTACTGATAGTTGAAGAAGGCGAAGCTCTCGAGATCGAGGATGAAATCGTAGCGGTTGGGCGGCCGGTAGCGCCATTGCTCGAGCAGTTCCTTGAGCCGGTCGGGGATCGAGTCCGGATCGACATTGTCGCGCCAGAACGGCTCCTCGCGCCGGCTCAGGCAGTAATGCAGTTTCAAGAAATTGATGATGTTGTCGAAGCGCGCCGTCATCAGCGCGTTGAACCGCTTGGCTGGCGCGTCGACCGGGCCGTTATGCGGGAACAGCTCCGCGATCATGCTCACCGCGGCCTCGATCAGCACGACGCCGGTCGATTCGAGCGGTTCGAGGAAGCCCGCCGACAGGCCGACCGCGACGCAGTTTCCGATCCATTGCTTCTCGCGATAGCCGGGCTCGAAGTGGATCGTGCGCGGCGCGGTTTCGTCGATGCGCGGGCCGACATAGGACCGCAATATCTCGGCGGCGGCCTCGTCGCTCATATGCGCGCTCGAATAGACCGTGCCGATCCCGCGCGCGCCGGCCAGGCCGATATCCCACGTCCAGCCGGCTTCGTGCGCGGCGGCGATGGTGAAGCTCGCGAGCGGTGCGTCGGGCCGGTCGTAGGGCAGCTTGCACGCCAGAGCGCGGTCGGTGAACAGATAACGCTTCGACGATTTGAACGCCGATCCCAGCGCCCGCCCGATCAGCTCGGCGCGGAAGCCCGAGCAATCGATGAACAGATCGGCCCTGAGCGCGCCATTCTCATGCGTGACGATATGGTCGATGCCGCCTTGATCGAGCGTCACGTCGACCAGCATGTCGCGGATATGGCGCACGCCCAATTCCTGCGCGCGATCCGCCAGCACCTGGCCGAGCAGGCCCGCATCGAAATGGTAGGCGTAATTGAGCGGACCGGTGAACTCGCCCTCGCCGGGGCGTTTGGGGCCGCGCTGCGCTTCGGCGACGCGGTTCTGGATCGTCACCGCCTCGGCGAAGGGTGGGCGCGTCTTCTCGTCCTGCAGCAGCCAATAGGGCACCAGGCTCGCTTCTTCGGTATAGAAGGGGGCCTCGAATGGATGGAAATAATGGCCGTGCGCACCGCCCCCGGGCGTCTCCAGCCAGTCGTTGAAGCGGATGCCCTGCTTGAACGTCGCGCTTGTGCCGCGGATGAACTGCGTTTCGTCGATGCCGAGGAATTTCAGAGTGGTGCGCATCGTTGGGAAGGCGCCTTCGCCGACGCCGATCGTGCCGATGTCCGGCGATTCCAGCAAAGTAATCTCAAGATACGGATGATCCGCGAGATCGAGGAACTTGGCGAGATAGGCGGCGGTCAGCCAGCCGGCCGTGCCGCCGCCGACGATCAGGATACGACGCTTGGCGTGCATTATCGTCAGGCCCTCACGAACAGGTTCTTGAGCCAGACCGGCCCGGTGCGCGCGGCCTGACGCCAGTCGGCATCGTCCTCATCCTCCGGCGTATAGCCCCACGGGTTGAACAGCTTGACCCGTCCGCCCCTGAAGGCAGCGGTCTGGCGGGTGACCAGGGTCAGACCATGCTCGATCGCGGTCGCGGCGAGCAGGGCGTCGCGCGTGTCGGCGATCGGCAGTTGCGCGCGCCGTCGCACCACGGCGGCATCGACCGACAGAATCCGGCCGTCGAAGGCGGGCATCACCTGATCGGCGATCCACCCGCGCAGCGCCGCGCCGCCGGCCTTGTCCTGCCGTTCAGTGCGCGCCGCGCCATTTTCCAGTTCGAGCAGCGACAAAGCCGACAGGAACAGATTCTGGCGCGATATGCCTGTCGCCCAGGTGGCGAGCCCCGCATCGGTGCGCCCGGCCTTGGCCTTGCGCAATTCCAGCACGACGGGGGTGTCGAGCAGAAACATCAGCCGAACGCCGCCTGCCGGTCCCACGTCTCGTTGGAACGGACCGGTTCGGCTTCCACCGTGTCTGTCATCGCGAGCAGATCGACCACGCTCTCGGTCTGGCCGGTCAGATGACGGAAATTCTCGATGCTCATCAGCACGTGGGTCGGCTTGCCGCGATCGGTGATGAACACCGGCTCGATTCGCGCCGCGCGCTTCGCATGGCTCACATCCTGGTTGAAATCGCGGCTGCTGACGACCTTCATGACGCCCTCAATTCGAACCTACATACCTACAAAATAGGCGATATGGATGTAGGTACATTACTACCTTGTAGCATCGCTGCAACAGAAATGATCGAACCGGACGGAATCCTGGTGTCCGATCTCATTTTCTCATTGCGCGACAGGGGCGGCAGCGCTCCTTTTGGCGAATAAATAATAAGCTGAGCGGGGAGTGGATCGGTGCAACAAGGTGTGATGGACAGTTTCTGGACGACGGTGGGCGGCATATTGTCGCCGCACGGTCCGGCGGTGCCGGCAGCAGCAGCGGTGGCGAAAAGCTACGCGCCCGGCGATTTCAGCATTCATTTCTTCCTGCAGCTGGCGGTGATCATCTTCACCTGCCGCGTGGTCGGATGGCTCGGCAAGAAGTTCCTCGCGCAACCGCAGGTCGTCGGCGAGATGATCGCGGGCGTGATCCTCGGGCCGTCGCTGATCGGGCTGCTCTGGCCGGATGCGCAGCTCGCGCTCTTTCCCAAGGAAACCAAGACCGTCCTCTATGTCGGCGCGCAGTTTGGCGTCGGCCTTTACATGTTCCTGGTCGGCACCACGCTCAACCTCGACCATTTCAAATCCAAGGCGAAGAGCGCGTTCGGCGTGTCGTTGGCGGGCATCCTGGTTCCGTTCGCGCTCGCCATATTGATCACGCCGTTCCTGCTGACCGTGCCGGGCCTGTTCACGGCCGGCATCAGCCGCGCCAACGCGACCCTGTTCATGGGCGCCTGCATCGCGCTGACCGCCTTCCCGATGCTGGCGCGGATCATCAACGAGCGCGGGCTCAACAACAGCTCGCTCGGTACGCTGTCGCTGACGGCGGGGGCGTTCGACGACGCCGCATCCTGGTGCGTGCTCGCGATCGTGCTGGCGACCTTCGGAGGTGGCCCGGGCATGGCCGTGCTCGCGATCGGCGGCGCGGTCGTCTATTTCGTCTTCCTGGCCTTCTTCGGCAAACGCCTGCTCGCGCCTTTGGGTCGCGCAGTCGAAGCGCGCGGCGAGATGAGCATGACCGTGCTCGCGATCACGATGGGACTGTTCTGCCTGTCGGCCTTCTTCATGGACGCGATCGGCATCCACGCCATCTTCGGCGGCTTCATCCTAGGCGTGTTCATGCCGCGCGGCCTGTTCACGACCGAGCTCAAGAAGAAGGTCGAGCCGGTGGCGGTGATCCTGCTGCTGCCGATGTTCTTCACTTACTCGGGCCTCAACACCCGGATGGACATGGTGAACTCGCCGGCTCTGCTGCTGATCGCGCTCGGCATCCTTGCCGCCTCGATCCTCGCCAAGTTCGGCGCCTGCTATGTCGCCGCCCGCATCTCGGGCGAGGATAATCGCACCGCATTGGGCATCGGCGCGCTGATGAACTCGCGCGGGCTGATGGAGCTGATCATCATCAATATCGGCCTGCAGAAGGGCATTATCGGCCCGACGCTCTTCTCGATGCTGGTGCTGATGGCGATCGTCACGACGATGATGGCGAGCCCGCTGTTCGAGCTCGTCTACGGCCGCAAGGCGCGGGCCAGCGGCGAGCTCGACGCCATTCCAAGCGACATGGCCACCCAGGGCGCCTGAACCCTCTCCCTAGGCTCGGGCTACGGCCCGGCCGCCCCGTCCCTTCACCAGCAACCGAAGGGACGGGGCTTTTTTTAAGGGTATTCTCATGAAATCGCTGCCCATATTGGCGGCGGTGCTGCTCGGCAGCGCCGCGTCGGCCGACGATATCGCCTTCAAGCCTTTGCTCGACACGCGGCTGCGTTACGAGACTGTCGATCAGGACGGGATCGCCAGGAAGGCCGATGCGCTCACCTTGCGCGTCCGGCCCGGCGTTCAGGCTTCGGACGGTGCCTGGTCGGTGCTGGTCGAGGGCGAGGGCACGCTCGCCATCGTCAACGATTATAACGACGGCACCAACGGTAAGACCCAGTATCCGGCCGTGATCGACCCGCGCAACGCGGAGCTCAATCGCGCGCAGATCCGCTACGCCACCAAGGACTTCGCGGTGACGGCGGGGCGGCAATTGCTCGAGTTGGCCGACCAGCGTTTCGTCGGTTCGTCCAACTGGCGCCAGAACCAGCAGACCTTCGATGCGGTCCGCGTCCAGTGGGGGCAGGGTGCTAAGACAGGTGGGGGCTTCAGCGCGGATTTGAGCTATTCGTGGAGCGACCGCACCGTGAACGGCACGCACGGCACCGGCGCGCGCCAGCAGGCGATCAGCGGCGACAATGTGTTCGCGTTGCTCAATTACGGCACCAGCGTCGGCACGCTGACCGGCTTTGCCTATCTGGTCGATCAGGACGAGAAACCGGTCCAGAATTTCGGGCTGTCGAGCCAGACCTATGGCGTGCGCTTCGCCGGCGGCCGGCCGATCAGCAAGGACGTGAAGCTCGGCTATGTCGCGAGCTGGGCCAACCAGAGCGACTATCATCGCAATCCCAACCACTATTCCGCCGATTACTGGCTGGCCGAGGCGACGCTGACCGCAAAGGCGCTGACCGCGACCGGCGGCTATGAGGTGCTGGGCGCGGACAAGGGCGCGGCACTGACCAGCGTGCAAACGCCGCTCGCTTCCTACTTCAAATGGAACGGCTGGGACGCCAAGTTCGGGACGACGCCACCCAACGGCCTGCGCGATCTTTATGGGACGCTCGGCTACGGCTGGAAGAAGGTCGGGCCGGCGGACGCGATCAATCTGTCGGCGACCTATCATCGCTTCGA
Source organism: Sphingomonas sp. (assembly GCF_035317925.1). Lineage (GTDB taxonomy): Bacteria > Pseudomonadota > Alphaproteobacteria > Sphingomonadales > Sphingomonadaceae > Sphingomonas_I. The sequence continues at coordinate 2,558 of NZ_DATHFV010000189.1, read as the reverse complement.
CAGCGATCGGCTCAGCCAGCATTATGGCAACGAATGGGACCTGCTTGCGACCGCCAAGAGCGGGCATACGCTCTTTTCGGTCCGCTATGCGCGCTACCGGGCGGACACGTTCATGACCGACACCAGCAAGTTCTGGCTGCAGGTGGATTGGATATTGTGACGGCGCTGCCGGGTTGATTTCGGGGCGTGACAGGCGGACAATAGCCGCATGACCAACATAGCCTTTCTCCGCTTCGCCCCGCTCGCTTTGATCGCGGTCGCTACTGTCGCATCGGCGCAATATACCTCCGTTCAGCCTGGGCAGCCGATCAATCCCACGATCGCGCCCGGACCGGTGGGCGTGCCGGGCGGGCGAGACGGCACAATCACCGGTTCGAGCCTGGGCGACGCCAACTTGCCGAACGATCGCGACCGTCCGGGTGCGGCGACGGGGGGCAAGGATGCGGCCCATCCCGCCAAGGTGACAGAACTGCAGATCGGCGCGCCGATCACGGACAATAAGGGGGTCGACATCGGCTACATCAAGTCGATCGATCCCAACGGCGTGGTCGTCGCGACCCTCGCGGGCCCGGTCAGGGTGCCTGCCGAAGCGATCGGCAAGAACAAGAAGGGGCTGCTGATCGGGATGAGCAAGGCCGATTTCGACAAATTGGTGGCGGGCGCTTCGGGCGGCTGAGGGCCGCCGCTTAGCGGCCCTTCCAATCGAGCGACTTGTCGAGCGTCGCCACCACCGTCGGGTGGTAGTTGGCCCGCGCGGTGGCGTAGATGCGCTTCGCGATCGGCGTGCCCCAATCGCCCTCGGCCTTGAGCGCGCGGTAGACCGGGAAGATGAGAAGACCGCGGCCGATGCGGGGCAGGAATTCCTCCATCGAGGCGACTGCAGGATCGTAACGGTTCTGCGCGGCGAGGACGAGCCAGGCGGAGCGGATATAGGGGTTGGGCGAGGCGGACAGGCCAAGGCCCTTGTCGAGTTCGGCCAACCGTTCGGGCGTCTGCTTGCGGGGCAGGCCGTTGAGGAAACGCAGCCATTCCTGGGTCGACCAATGCGAGGCATCGACCGAGGCTATGGGCAAGCCAGCATTCACGCGTTCGAGCGTTTCGTCGATCTTGGTGAGCGTCGCCGAGCGGACGTGGATGGCGTTGTTGGGTAGGCCGGGCTGATAGACCCATTGGTCGAGATTGAGCTTGTCCTCGAGCGCCTTGTCGCCCTTGATCAGGTTGGCGCGGATGTCGGCGAGGAAGCCCGCCGTAGTTTGCGGCTGGAAGGCGTGGCGGTTGAAGTAGGAGGTGAGGTACGCATCCCAGCGCGGACGGCCGACCGCGACCTCGATCGTGCGCAGGAAGGTCGAGCCCTTGTTATAATCGAGCTCGCCATAGACGCCTTCGGGCTCGCCGTGGAGACGGGTCGCGTCGGGCGAGGGGGCGTCCTTGAGGTCGCGCTGGAGATTGTCCCACGACAGATCAGCGAGCGTGGCGCCGCGCGACTGGCCGTAGACCGCCTCGTCGATGCGGTTCTCGAAATAGGTGGTGAAGCCCTCGTTGAGCCAGGAGTCCGACCAGGTCGCGTTGGTGACGAGATTGCCCGACCAGCTGTGTGCGAGCTCGTGCGCGATCACGTCGACGTTGCTCTTGTCGCCGGTGATGATCGTCGGGGTGGCGAAGGTGAGGGTCGGGTTCTCCATCCCGCCGAACGGGAAGGAGGGCGGCAATACGAGGATGTCGTAGCGGCCCCAGCGATAGGGTCCGTAAAGCCTCTCGGCGGTGTCGACCATGCGCTCGGTATCGGACAATTCGCGCGCGGCGCGGTCGAGCATCGAGGGTTCGGTATAGACGCCGGTGCGCGGGCCCAACGGTCGGAAGGCGAGATCGCCGACCGCGAGCGCGATCAGGTAGGGCGGGACATTATGGTCCATGCGGAAGCGGTAGCTGTGCCAGCCTTTTGCGGCGGGCTGGCCCTTGGGTGTGAGGCGCTCGGCGCTCATCACCGCCATCAGGTCTGCGGGCACGGTGATCTTCGCGGCCCAGCTCTGGCGGATGCCGGGGCTGTCCTGGGTCGGGATCCAGCTGCGGTTGTTGATCGATTCGCCCTGGCTGTAGAGATAGGGCTCCTTCTTGCCCGCGGTCAGCGCGGGCGGCAGCCAGCCGAGCGCGCTTGCATCGGGGCTCGAGCGATAGGTGACGACGATCCGCCGCGCGGCGCCGATCTGCACGGTCAGCGGCGCACCCCTGTAATCGTCATAGGCGCCGACCGTATATTTGAGGGGGTGGCCGGCGGCGTCGGTGATCTTGGCGATGACGAGATGGTTGTCGTCGAGGACGATCTCCTTCGCGTCCGGCCTGGCGAGGATATCGAGCGTCGCGGTGCCGCGCATGATGTGGGTCGTGAAATCGGCGGTGAGATCGAGATCGACATGGGTGACGCGCGCGATCTGCGGCTTCGCATAGGAGAGCGCGTCATGCGCTTCGGGCGTGGTCAGGATCGGCGAGGGGGCGTCGGGACGGGCGAAGGCGGGAGCGGCGATCAGGCTTGTGGTGAGGGCAGCGGCAAGCAGGTGCAT
>NZ_DATHFV010000188.1:0-4661 GCF_035317925.1 Sphingomonas sp. | reverse complement strand
CGATGATCGTTCCGCAACCCAATTCCCCCTTCCAACTGGTCGAGCGCGAGATGCCCGTACCCGGGCGCCACGAGGTGCTGGTGAAGGTGCAGGCGTGCGGCGTCTGCCACAGCGACTCGGTGACGGTCGGCGCGCTGTTTCCCGGCATCGAATATCCACGCGTACCGGGGCATGAGGTGATCGGCACGATCGCGGGGCTGGGCCCCGACACCGACGGCTGGAAGGTCGGCGAGCGGGTCGGGATCGGCTGGTTCCCGGGATCGTGCGGCTATTGCCTGCATTGCCGGCGCGGCGAGGCCTATGTCTGCGACAATGTCCATGGCGCGACCGGCGTGTCGCGCGACGGCGGTTATGCGACCCACATGATCGCGGACACATCCGCGCTGGCGCATGTTCCGGCCTCGCTGGATTCGGTCGAAGGCGCGCCCTTGATGTGCGCGGGGGTCACGACCTTCAACGCGATCCGCAATGCCGGCGCGAAGGCGGGCGAGCTGGTCGCGGTCCAGGGGATCGGCGGGCTCGGCCATCTCGGCATCCAGTTCGCGGCGAAGCTCGGTTTCCGCACGGTCGCGGTCAATCGCGGGCGCGACAAGGAGGCGCTGGCGCGCCAGCTCGGCGCGCTCGACTATATCGACAGCGAAGCGGACGATCCGGCCAAGGCACTGCAGGCGATGGGCGGCGCGAAGGCGATCATCGCCACCGTCACCAATGCCGACGCGATGCAGGCGATCGTCGGCGGCCTGGGCGCGGGCGGCACGATGATGCTGATCGGCGCGGCCGGCCCGATCACGATCAACCCGGTCGAACTGCTGCTGAAGAGCGCGGGCGTGCGCGGCTGGTATTCGGGCGTGGCGGCGGATTCGGAGGACACGTTGCTGTTCAGCGAGCTGCACAAGATCGCGTCGATGAACGAGATCTATCCGTTCGCCGAGGCGCAGGCGGCGTATGACCGGATGATGAGCGGGAAGGCGCGGTTCCGGGTGGTGCTCAAGATGGAGTGAGGGCGCGCGATCCGGGGAACGGCAGCGGCAAGGGAGCGTTGGTGCGGCCGTCCCATCAGGACTTCTTGGAGAGGATGTCATGAACAAGATCATCGCGGCTGTCCTGGCAGCCACCGTTGCCGTGAGCGGCATTTCAGCGGCGCAGGCGGCGGACGGGTGCGGCCCGGGTGGCCATCGCGGCTACCATGGCAATTGCCGGCCCAATCGCGGCCGCGGCCCGGTCGTCGTCGCACCGGGTCTGGTGGTCGGCAATTTCTATCGCGGCCACGGCTATTGGGATGGCCATCGTTACTATCAGCACCGCGAACGCTGGCACAACGGCTGGCGCTATCGCTGAGCGAAGAGGCGTCCTTTAGAGGATGCCGAAGGGCGGAGACGGGCTGGGCCTGTCTCCGCCTTTTTGCTGCTAGCGAGGCCAGCGGATCGTCGTGATATCGATCACGCGAAAGGGCAGGCCATCGTCGCCGCGCGGAGGCGACGCCCGTTCATATTTCATGATCAGCCCGCACGTCACATCGTCGATGGCGACCGGCCCGGTGGAGGCGAGGATGTGGCAATCCTCGATCTGCCCATCCTCGGCGATGAACCACGCTGCCTTTACCACCGCGCCCGGATAGGGCTTCGCCGCCGCACGGGCCTCGGCGCTGAAGAAGATCGCTTCCAGCGGAACCAGCCGGACCGCGCGCACGCTCCATTTGGTGGGATGGGCGGCGAGATCGCGGATGGTGGACTCCCGTGCGGCAACGATCGCGCGAATGTCCGGCGCGAGAGCGCCATCGGGGAAGCGCTGCAGATACAGACGATAGTCGGCGAGGCTGTTGGTCCGTGCGGCGCGGGCGCCCAGCGCGCGCTCGTCTAGATCGGCCGCGGCCTGGGCGACACCGGAGGCAGGAACGGGTGCAGGCGCGACGGCATCCTGGGTGGCGAGCGCGAGCCCGAGCAAAGCAAAGAACGGAAGAGGCATTGGCGGTTCCTGTGTCGGGTCGGCGTTGCTAGCCGCGCCAGTCGCTGAGCGCTTCATCATACGCGTCTTTCTCCCGGTCGCGATGATCCTCGAGCGCGGCGATCTCCGTGTCGCGCTTGCGCTCCAGCGCGCGGCGTTGCTCGCGGAGTTCGGCCTCACGTTTCGCCAAAGCCGCGAGGGCTTTGTCGTGGCGCGCTTCGGCGGCGGCTAGCGCCTTGTCGGCGCGGTCGAGCGCGGCGCGGCTGGGCCGGGGCGCGGGTTTGGGCGGCGGATCGGCGGCGGCGCGCTTCGCCGGGGGGCGGCGGGGCGCGGCCATTTCGAGCGCGGCGAACTGCTCGGCCTCGGTACCGCGCAGCACCTTGATGACCTTGCCGGGATCGGCGAGCGGGGCTTTGGTCAGCTTGGCATCGGTGACGATCTCGGCGCGACCGCTGGCGAACAGGTTGCGGTCCGCGCCCCACGCCTCGAGCGCCGCCTTCATCGTCGGTGCGGCGACATAGGCATCGTGGAAGCCGATGGCGGTTCGAAAGACTTTGAGCGCGCGGGCCATGCGGACTCAATCCGCGACCGGCTTGTTGGCTCCCGGACCTTTGCGGGGCCGGACGCGGCTGTCAGGCTCCGGCGACTTGCCTATTTAGGCAATAGAGGCGCCCCACCCTCCGCTGATAGGGCGAAAAGCCTGGGGGCGATACGCCGCCCCGCAGCTATTTGGGGGTGTAGCATGAAGTTTCGTATCCTTGCCGCGATCTGCGGCGCGAGCCTGGCGTGCGGGGCCGCGCAGGCGCAGAACCTGCTTACCAACGGCAGCTTCGAACTGTTCGATGCGGATCACCCGTACGTCCCCGACGGGAACGATACGGACACATTCAATCCGGGCAGCACGGGCATCCTCGGCTGGACGGTGACCGCAGGGACCAACATCTCAGTGGACGGGCCGACCAATCCGTTCGGCGAGATCGCCTCGGACGGCAGCTACAGCCTCGACCTGACCGGTTATGCCGACAGCAATCCGTTCGGCGGGGTCAGCCAATCGATCGCGACCGTCGCGGGCCAGCATTATCGGCTGACCTTCGACCTCGGCAACAACGTGCATTACGTCAACGAGGCTTACGACCTCGCCATCCTGGCTTCGGCCGGCGCCACGTCGCAGACCTTCACCAATCCGGTCTACCAGCAGAGCTTCAACCCGGTGGTATCGTGGGCGACCGAAACGATGGATTTCGTCGCAACCGGCAGCAGCACCTTGATCACGCTGCATGGCGGCATCAGCGGCGCAAATCAGGCCGCGATCGGGCTCGACAATGTGAGCGTGGTCCAGCTCGACAGCAGCGCCGCGCCCGAACCGGCAAGCTGGGCGCTGATGCTGGGCGGGTTCGGCATGGTCGGCGGCGCGCTGCGCAGCCGCAAGCGGGCGGCCGTCAGCTTCGGCTAAAGTTCCTCCCCCAAGAGGGCGTAAGAGCGCCGCCGGGCCCCAGGGTTCGGCGGCGCTTTTCGTTTGGGGATGGCCCGACAAGCGCCGCAATCGCCGCCCCCAATGGCGGGACAGACAACCGGGCGGCCTTCGTCGGTTCACTATAATGTATCAATGGTGCAATAGCCGCGATCTGGTAAAGCGCTGTTAACCGCCGGTCTGTTTTGTGGCGTATTGTGGGGGAATTACCGTGAACAAGCTTCTTTGCGCGTGCGCCGCAGCGGCGTTGACTATTGGTGCCGCAAGCGGCGCCGCCGCCCAGGTCGTCAATTTCGAAGACAACCCGGCCCAGAACCCGAACCAAACGGTCGTCAGCGACGGTTACGCTTTCTCGCAGGACAATTGCTGCCAATATAGCTGGGCCCACGGCCAGAACAGCGACAACGGGACGACCTACCTGATCTATTCCGAGGGTCCGACCGTCATGACCAAGATCGGCGGCGGCACGTTCGATGTCAGCAACCTGGATGCCGGCCTGTCTTTCTATGCCGACACCAACGGCTTCAGCCTGAACCTGACCGGCACGCGCGCCGACAGCAGCACCGTGACGGCCTCGCTGACCCTCGATTTCTTCTTCCAGACCTACACGTTGAGCGGCTTCAACAATCTCGTGTCGCTGTCCTTCTCCAACGATCCGGAAGGCTATATCGCGCTCGACAATATCAATGGCAGCGGGGGCACGTCACCCGCGCCCGAGCCGGCGAGCTGGGCGCTGATGCTCGGCGGCTTCGGCATGGTCGGCGGTGCGCTGCGCAGCCGCCGCAAGGCCGCCGTCAGCTTCGGCTGAGATCGTCGGACAAGGTGGATAAAGCGCCGTCGCACCTTCGGGTGCGGCGGCGTTTTGCTTTTGCGGTCAGGCTGCGGATTCCTGGTGGCGAGCGAATATGGCGACTGAAATTGCCGCCCGCTGATTTGCACTAACTTCGGCATCGCAAGAAGCGGCAGGATTGCGCGACCGGTGGTTTCATGGGACCTTCCTTGCCGTGGCAGGGACGGGGGACTCCAATGCCGTATCCACGAGCGCATTATTTCGTTCTGATCGTGCTGGCGGTGATCGCGGCGGGCTTCTGGCCCAGCTATTTCAGCGTCGCGGGCGCGGTGCCCTGGCAATTCCACGCGCACGGTATCGCGGCCAGCATCTGGGTGTGCATGGTGGCGGCGCAAAGCTGGACCGCGCACCACAAAGGGCAATTGGCGGTGCATCGCGCGATCGGCATGGCGAGCC